>JADGPT010000068.1 GCA_017882345.1 Bacteroidales bacterium | reverse complement strand
ACCCTGAAGGATCTTTCAAGATAACCTTCCTTCATATTGAGAATCCTTGAGAATGAAGTGATTTTTGATATTGCCAGGTCAATAGCTATCCCATTCACTGAGATATCAATACCGATCCAGTTTGGGGCATTCAGGACTTTCGCAAAATATTCAGGATATCCGTTTTTCCACCATCCTACCCGTGTTTTATCAGGGTAATACACACCGGCAATATAACTCCCCTGCAGGCTATCACCTGAGTAATGTTCTTCAAAATTGGCTCTCTGTCCCATATAGCCGTTCCCAAGTGAAAAGATACTTTCCGATTCCCTGTTCATTTCAGGGTGGAAGCCCTCTTCGATAATT
The DNA here is from genome assembly GCA_017882345.1 of Bacteroidales bacterium. GTDB lineage: Bacteria > Bacteroidota > Bacteroidia > Bacteroidales > VadinHA17 > LD21. The sequence goes on along the minus strand of JADGPT010000068.1, from coordinate 14,450 downwards.
TGCCAGGCATCCTTTTTATAAAAACTATTCATAATCGGGCATCATTTTCTATAATTCTAAGTTTCGCCAGGTTCATCTCAGATAATCCCGAAACAACAAAATGAGCTTCAGTTAAAATCTTCGGTGATCCAATGCCAATACACAACATCCCGGCATTAAGAGCAGCCTGGACACCTGCAACCGCATCTTCAAACACTACACAGTTCCCGGGTTTAACACCTATCATTTCTGCGGCTTTCAGGAATACTTCAGGATCAGGTTTTGCTTTACTGATAATGTTACCGTCTGCCACTGCATCAAACAATCCCTGAATACCAACCCTCTCAAGGATCATTGGAGTATTCTTGCTTGCCGATCCTATCGCTATGCGGAAGTTTGCATTTCTCAGTTCCTTAATAAACGGGAGACACCCGGGAAGAATCTCATCTGGTGTCATTTTTTTTATATACTCAATATACCAGTTATTCTTGAGTGTTGCATATTCCTGTTTTCTGTTCTCATCAAGTCTTCTATTCCCAATCTCCAGGATTATTTCAAGGGAAGCCATTCTGCTTACACCTTTGAGTCGTTCATTGTCTTCTTCTGTGAAAAGGATCCCAAGCTGATCCGTAAGTCTTTTCCACGCCAGAAAGTGGTATCTGGCAGTATCAACAATTACTCCATCAAGATCAAAAATGCATGCGGTTATTTGCATCACCCTTTTATTGATTTTGTTTCATCCACATCGTTAACAAAAAGGATCAGTGCAGCAGCAATGAACATAGAAACGCCTCCGGCTACCAGAGCATAAATACTCTCACCGCCAAAAACATCCCGTACAAAGAACCCCAGAATGCTTGCCGCGAGGATCTGCGGAATAACTATGAAGAAGTTAAAAATACCCATATACGTCCCCATCTTTTCAGCCGGGAGTGATCCTGTCAGAATTGCATAAGGCATTGCAAGTATACTTGCCCAGGCAAGACCAATACCAAGCATGGAAAGTATCAACATTCCCGGGGTGTGGAAAAGGATGATGGAAATTAATCCTAAACCTCCTGCAATAAGACTCACAGAGTGGGTGATACGTCTGTTCGTCAGCCTCGCGAGGACGGGAAGAAGGAATGCAACCAATGCTGCAAAGCCATTATAAACACCAAAGAGTATACCAACCCAGTTTGCACCCTGATTATATAGTTCACTTGTTGGATCCTTTGTACCATATATATGGCTTGTTACGGCTGAGGTTGTATAAATCCACATTGAGAAAAGAGCGAACCATGAAAAGAACTGGACTACAGCAAGTTGTCCCATTGTTTTTGGCATACTGTAAAGATCGCTCAAAACAACAACCAGTCCGCTCTTTGATTTTCCTGCCGAGACAAACAGTCCGGATATAATCTGAGTCAATCCAAAAGCTCCTATTCCGACCGAAAGAATATACAATTCCTTCTCAAGTGAATAAAAGTATATGAGGAGACTTATCACGAGTCCTGCAAAAATCCAGTAGAATCCTCTTTTTACAAATATATCGGTTCCAAAAGAGTTATCTGTATCTGTCGCATAATTAGCTTTAGAGTTTTCTTCAGCCGAAAATTCACGAAGCTCATCGGGAGAGTACTCTTTTGTTTTGACTATTGTCCATATCACAGCAGAGATAAAGACCACTCCTCCTATATAAAATGATAGTTTTACAGATAGGGGAATCTGACCGGCAGGTGCAGTATTTTGAATATGAAACCAGTTTGTGAGAACATAAGGTAGTACCGATGCAATAACAGCACCGGTGCCTATAAAAAAGCTTTGGGTTGCAAAACCATAAGTACGTTGTTCTGATGGCAGCATATCGCCTACAAAAGCTCTGAAGGGCTCCATTGAAATATTTATGGATGCGTCCATAATCCACAGCATTCCTGCAGCGATCCATAGAACAGGGGAGTTTGGCATAATGATCAATGCGAGAGATGCAAGGATAGCGCCTGTAAGAAAATATGGACGCCGGCGTCCCAACCGGTTCCACGTGTTGTCACTCATATGTCCTATTATTGGTTGAATAATAAGACCTGTTACAGGGGCAGCAATCCACAAAATTGGTATGTTTTCAACCTTTGCACCAAGTGTCTCAAAAATCCTGCTTACGTTTGCATTTTGAAGCGCAAATCCAAACTGAATTCCAAGAAATCCAAAACTCATGTTCCAGATCTGCCAGAAGGTTAGACGTGGTTTTGATCTTTTCATATAATGCGACTAAGTTTCATGAATTAGAAATGAACCTTTCATTTCTATTCAAAAATAGAAAAATGGTTCGATAAATGGTGCAGACAAGTCATTTATTTTGTCGTATAATCGCTGATTTTCAGACAGCTTTACCTATTGAACCAGTGTGAATTTAAGACTGAATCCGAAATTAGTGTTTGAGGTAGGAAATGTGTTGGCAACAAATGGATTATTCATACTCCGATCGGCAAAAATCTGAAGATTGAATCTGTCGCTTAAAACATAGTCGGCAGTCGCTCCCAAAGAAAATATTTTCTGTCCTACAACAGGTTGATTAACATCCTCAACCAGTTTGCGAGCGAGTGTTTTGTTATCCCTTATCGAAAGATCAAAACGCAAATTCAGATCGCTTTTCAATGCCCGTTGTCCCCCACCCGTCTTGAGAATTATCTGAACATTATCAAATCTGTATCCGGCGCCGAATATCAGTTCATTAATTCGTGCATCAGCAACCTGGTTACTGATTAAATTAAGTGTGACTGTACGGGATTTTCTCCATTCAAACCGGGTAGTAAGGCTGTTTTTCCAGTTCATATCCACATTGATTAAAGGGCTGAACTGTTCACTTATTGTCACAACATTTATCTCATATTGTTGAACAAAGTTATTCTGAAGATCTCTTAATCTGCTGATTCCGTCGACATCTGCCTCATAGCTCAGATTAGTGGTATATGAGCCGATCTGGTAAGTGCTTCGATATTGATGCATCAAATTTATAGATCTGAATACTCTTTGAATAAACTCAAATTTCGATAACCCATCAAAGTTTATTCTCCAGTTTGGCATCATTCTTAAGGCTGATGGAAATGTTGCAAGTCCTATTTTATTTGGATTTGATTTAGAATAAGCAGCCAGGAATGCAGGTATCATAACTTCCCTGGATGTTTCACCGTATCCGCTTTTATAGGGTCCTTCGATGGGGTTACCGGTTACAGGGTCACTGTCGGGGTTATACGTAGGATCTATCTTTTGTCTATCCGCTGCTCTCCTTTCCGATATAATAACGATATTCTTCTTAAAAGCTTCAAACGCAGGCGATACATAGTCATTCGTCTTTGAGATCTTTTCAAATGAAGTTCCCCATGATATAATAGATATTGAGAAGTTACCGGAAATAATCCGGTTACGTGTACTGTCAGGGAAGTTCCCGTTATAATCAGCGATATAGTAAGCGCTTTCTGACTCCAGGAATCTTCTATCGGCATTTATATCAATTCTTAAACCGGGAAAAGGTTCAACCAGACTTCTCAAAGACAGATCACGTTTATTATCGTAAATAGCCGGAGTATTAAGTAAGGTATCTTTTGATAACCATCCTTTTGTTACCGCTTTGTCAAAGAAATTTCTATCGCTGTATCCCAGAATGAATGGCCAACCGGGGGCGAGGTTACCTTCATAGTTTGACATTCCCAGAAATTTAGTTTCCGGAGAATAGCCAGGTAGAAATTGTCCCTGTGATGTTGTATAGGTCAGACTTGCCGACCTGATACCCATTATTGCCCTGATCAGATATTCGCCTGTAACTGTAAGCGGATTCCTGTTTTTTTTAACCTTGCCCTCAACAACTACTCTTGCGCCATCTGCCTGCTGAACTGCCGTGAAATTAACCTTATTGTCGTTTACAATTTCCACCTTGCCTTTCACCTCTTCCCCGCTTTTCCCGAAAACCTTAACTTTTACATCTTTTGACTTAAGATTATGATAAATAGCTTTAACAGTGTTTGCTTTGAAGTTTACGTTTTCCCTGGTATATGTAACTGTTTTTAATTCTGCCTTCATCCTTTGTGCGGCGCCGGGCATTGTATTATTTTCAATATTCTTAAGAAATTTCAACTTTGTATAGAGGCTGGAAAAGTTTGCCATTGCGGTGAATGTCATCTCGCTATGATTCTTAATTGAATTCCCCAGGTTGATCTTCATACTATCGGGAAAAAGCGGGCCGGCAAGCCATGTATAATCTGAGCTATACCGGGCATTGGCATTTACCCATGAAAACAGAGGAAGCTTATTTACGGGAAGAGTGTAGGTAATATTTATAAAGTGATTGTAAGTAGTGGTTCTGCCTCCATTTCTTAAATTAACCAATACTGAATCGCGCCAGGAATTATAACCGCTGCTATATCTCTTTTTGTCAACACCTCCCTGAGGTTCATCAATTCTTGCAAGATCTGTTGCAGTAAAATCAAATTTCAGTTGACGTGTTATGTCGTATTTAAAATCATAAATCCTGCTCCATTCAAAATCCTTCTTGAATGAAGGAGTAACTTTAAGGTAGGGGTTGTCAATATTCCTTGTTATTAATTCATTATAATACCGACTCAGATCGGTCCTGAATGACAGACTTTTTGGGAAAACATAAAAGTTAAAATCTTTGACAATTTTAAAAATAGGGGAATTCAGGAATCTTACGTTCTTAAACGGCATAACATTGGCAGGCTGTGCCTGGTAGTCGTAATTCAGGCCGCCCCTATAATTTTTCTCAAGGTTAATCTCTGTATTGGTATTGCTACTATAGATTTCATTATAGGTATAGTTCACACTTAAGTTCGCGGGATCCCACACATGCGGCTTAACACCCCTTTTTGTTATACCGGCATTGCTTACGGTAATTGTTTTTCGACGTGAAAAATCTTCCGAAATGGCTAATATTGAGTCTCTGACAGTCTTATTTTTAGCAGCAGCCAGAGCATCCTTAAGAAGGATATCCGGATCGAGAGGATTATATTGAGGTTTTATCCGCGTTTCAGAATATCCAACATAAACCGGAAGTCTTACTCCAATCTTTTCGGGGAAAAATTTCCCCAGTTCCATACTGGATGATATATCATATTTGGCTATATCCTCCTTGCTCCTCTCATTAACTTTTTTCTCGATACTTCCCCATCCCGGTGTACTGGCTTGTCCTACCATATCTACAGTACCCAGATCGGCAAGACGAGCCTGTAGGTGTGCATTTGCAGCCCATCCTCCGTTTTCGATAAAATCACTGAGTCTCAGTTCGTTAACCCATACTTCTGCGTATTTTGGATTTCCGTCATCAGTCGCTCTGCTTCTTGTTTTTATAGGATTCCTGACGCCTATCATTATGACTTTTATATTGCTAAGATTTGGGTTTCCTGAAACTGATACGCGGGCAGTACCATTTTGATATACAAAGACATCAGATACACTTAAGGAAGAGCCTGGAAGCTGCATCTGACGGTTACGTTCCTGTTTAGCAACCTGCAAGACAGAGAGATCAATATCAAAACTATTTTCTATAGGCCACACTTTTGCCCTTTGATCATCAGAATTATTATCATAATGACCTGGTTGTGTAAGTTTTAATGGTATCTCATATTCATAAAAATTCCCCTTATAATCTGAACCTATTCTAATAAATGCAGTAAGGTCATCATCCTTTAATGGTTGTCCAATCATTGCTTCGGCATGAACCTCCATTCGTAACTTGCGGTACTGCCTTATATCGAGATTTACATTTCTGAAAGCAGCACGGGCATCTCCATCTTCAAGATTCAGAATTTTGAGTACCATCGATTGTTCGTTGAGCTGTCTCAACTGGGGATTCTGCGGGTCGGTTATTCTGTCAAATCCGGGGGGTAGAACATAATTAACAGGTACTTTACCGGAATTCTCTTCGATACTTACCGAGCTTATTTCAAACGTCCCATCCGTTGCTTCAGGTATAGTGACTCTTTCCCCGCCTTCCATAAATGAAATGTTGTATTTTCTCCATTCTGCACGGACCAGGTCGAGCTTCGCAAAACGAAGAATAACAGGGTCGTTGAATCCCTTGAGAAACATTCTCATGAAACGGATTGATTTAAAATCTTTAATCGGTCCAACTACCTTCTGATAATCCGTGATAGGGATCTTAAACTGATACCATTTAACTTTCGATTTTTTACCGTTTGCAAATGTGGCTTCATACTCAATCTCGTCAACAACATAATTTGAACCAACTTTAATATCGCCCGGACGGATACTGACTTTATACTGATAGTAGCTTTCTGTTTCACTTAACGTATTATCACGGTTGATGTCTTCCATATCCGGCAATGTTGATCCGGAAGTCGGATAAGATTCCTTAGACATCTCGGAGGTAGGTGAGTTGCCTTCCTCTCCATTATACTTTTTATACCTGTCGAGAATGCCCAACTGCTGAGCGTCGTAATCCGATCCCCTGAAATAATGATAATCATCCCCGGAAGGGTCTTTAAAAATTTCCTGGTAAGCGTCAGGGTTGACAATCAGCGCAGATTTCTGAAGATAATTCGAGAAAAAGGTTTGTTCATCCTGGTCCATGAGGCCATCCAATCCGACATCCTGAAAAAACCTGGATTTAGGGTCATTGTCAAAAGCGTGAACAACTGCCTGAATAGTTGGCACTCTTCCCCAGGCGGTTGTGTCTACGTTTTTTACCAAAGATGAACTTGGGAGTCCGTTTTCAAAACTTTTTCGTGAATCCCGCAATATATCTTCTGAAATATTTCCAAGATTAATATAAAGATCTCCTCCCTCCTGGTCAGGGTTATCAACAAATGGATCCATAACCCAAAACTTAACATACTGAATGTTTGCAGTCTCGAAATCGCTCGTGAGAACTTCTCTCATTATACCACCCCATCTTGATTTAGGGTCGTTAAGTTTTCCGCCTGAATTCATACCTTGAGAATAGGCGCCAGGGTCAGTATCAAAGTTATACGGACCTTTTTCGGCAGGATAATACGCGAGGTTTAAAATAGTTAAATTCGTCGGAATTCCACTTGGGCTTTCTGTTAAAGGGAAAATTTCATTTTCATAAATCTCTCTGACAAAATGACTTGACTGCTCATCAGCATGTTGTCTTATATATTCGGGGGTTGATGACCCGTTGCGTAAGAAGAGCGGGTCTATCACATACCAGGCCAATTTAGCCCTGTTAAAACCGCTTACAAGATTATTATTAAACCTTGCTTCAGGAAAAAACTGGTCCTGTCCCTGAGGGATACTGGCAATCGTCCACGCATTAAATGATTTAAGGTCAAGTGGTATTTCACTTGCTTCAAAGTCATCGATATATGAATTACCAGCTTTTGATATCGCTTTTGAATGACCTGGAATCAAATTGGCAAACTCTCCGAAGAATGAGAGAGATGAGGGAGCTTTAGTATTGAGAAGCGGAATTTTATCAATTATTTTTGTGAGTAATTGAGATTCTGTTTTATATGAAGTATTTAATCCCCATATTGTATTAGAAATCGGTTCCTCGCCAAAATTTACTTTCTGAGTATATGGCCTTTCTGTAAGGTGGAGTATTGTTCCTCCTATATCGAAGTTATCAGAAACTCTGTAATCGAGATGAGTACCAACAAGTGTTTTGGTCTGGAACCCAAAGAACTGATTATTCTCCAGAGAAACCTGTATAGGTGTTTGCGACTCAATAAGTGCACTGTTTATTATAGTTACTGTACCCATATTATAATCAACAGTATAATCAACGTTCTCAGCGAGAGGGACACCTCCGGCAGTGACCTTAACTGAACCTTTTGGTATACTTGTGGCATTGAGTCTGATAACAGATCCGGATACAGAGGAGTATTGCCCTGTAAGTTTGAATTTATTTTTTTCAGCCATCTGCCGGGCAGCTGTCTGGGTTGAGTCATATAGCTCCTGAAAGACATATTTGCTGGCTAATTTAGGATCGGCAATCATCTTTTTAAGATAGCTTCCGAAGGGTTCAATTTCAGGAAAAATAATTTTCCCCCTGTCAACCATAACAGTAACACCATCAATAAAATCAAAAAAACCGTCTGGCTGCCTGTCAAGCTGGGAATTGAGATTATCGAGACCCATAACCTGCAGCAGGATCTTATCTGCCAGACCCCCTTCCGGAATATAATTGATTGAATTGCCTGTTTTGTCATCCTGGTAGAGAACATTAAGTACAAAATCCTTTCTATCCAGTTTTCCTGATCCGAGAGAATAAATGTTCTTCATCATCAGGCTCCAATTGGGTAATTTCGGACTCAGAGTGGTTCCTTTAATTAACTTAAGTACCAGGGCCTGTGGGGCAGTTATTCCATCGGTTGAAAACTCGCCGATCTTGAATACATGTCCACCGATTGTATATTCATAGGCAACTGCAAGAACCTCATCTGTATTCAGGGAAGTATTCAGTGAAATATACCCCAGTTGCCTGTTGAAGATATACTCCCTTTCATCAAGTTTTCTCGCGTTCTCTATTTTCTCAAAATCCCGTCCGATCTGAAATCCCGGATATAATGGGGCAAATGCATTTGTTACCTGATCCACATTTCGTATCATTCCATAGGAAGTAGTGAGCTGCAAATACATTTTGTTGGCGTTATTATCGGGGTATACCAGGGTGCCTGAGGTTACCTGGAAAGCCGGCACCTTATTAAAGATATGCTTTGAGCTTTCACCAAGATCCATGAATGCAACTATATTTCTGTTGCTGGCATCTTCAAAACTGCTTGATTTATTTGTTACCCATACTTCGATCCGTTCGATATTAACACTTGAACTGACAATAGGTAAGTTTTTAAGAGCTTCATCATAAGTGTCTCTGAAGTATTGAGAAAGAAAGAAATGCCTGTTAGCTTCATAATCGTCTGCAAACACTTCAAAATCTGTCAGTTGAGCGCCACCCTTTGCTTGTATCACAGAAGATTGTCCTTTTTGTTGGGAAAGTACGGTGGTAACAGAAAGCTTTCCAAACTGCATTTCTGTTTTGAGTCCAAACAAGCTATAACTTCCTGTGATAAGAGTTCCGGTCAGAGGCAGAGTAACATCTCCGGCCTCAACTTTTTTCAATATTTCATCTTCCTTGCCAGCATACTGAAGTTTAGTCCTGTTCTCAAATTCGAACATAGCATCGGTATTATAATTAACACCAAGCTGCATCTTGTCACCAATTGTACCTGTGACATTCATCTGAATTTTTTCCTTGAAATCGAAAGTTGGAATTGTCTGGAGTTTTACCGGAAGGGTTGGATTTTGAGTTTTGGAAATGTTTATCCCGAAGATAAGTTCAGCAGATCCCTGCGGGATTATATTTATAGTGTTGCTCCCAAATATTTTATCAAATGCTGCCCCTCCGATTTCTATTTGAGGTATCAGGTTTGATTTGTACCCGGCTTGAGTGCCTGATATACGCGAATCCCAGTATTCGCGCATCGCCCTGGCATATTCATATTTTCTGAATTCGTCGGGGTTCATATGCACGGGGGGGCGATAATCTAATGCTCCAATTTTCTCATAAAGGATATATTCGTTCTTATCGGGATTATAAGTTACAGTGGATTTATAATTTGATGGTCTATTGAGAAAAAGTGGAGCTTTTTGTTGAGATTCCCAGGGTATTCCTGAATCGTCCTTAAGTTTCAGGATTGATTTGCGGGTTGTATCCGATGTACCGCCTCTCTGTACAGCAGTCTGACTACTTGCTTCTGTGGACTTTAAGAGTAAAGAAGCTAACAGCAGTAGATACGAAAATATCAGAATACTTTTATATGATATCCCTGATCCCAATCCGGCTTATATTCAGAATTACAAGTTTTTAAGGGCTCTCTTTATCATATCCTCAACCGTCAGGTTTTTTTCTTCTCTGACTATCTTATCAAGGACCTTGGAGACAGCGCTTTTGGCAAATCCCAGCATTACTAATGCAGATAACGCTTCTTCGCGTTTCGTATTGTCTGCAAATGCAAATATTTCACCACCTCCTGTATGTTTGCCTAACTTGTCTTTCAGGTCAATAATAATCCTTTGGGCTGTTTTTAAGCCTATTCCCTTAACACTTTTAAGAATATTTATATCGGAGCCTAAAATTGCCTTTTCTATCTCACCCGGATTAAGTGAGGAGAGCATCATCCTGGCGGTATTCGCTCCCACCCCTGTAACAGAAATCAGCAACCTGAAAATATCCCGCTCCTCAGTATCTGCAAATCCAAAGAGCTGGTGGCTGTCTTCCCTGATGACTTCATGTATAAGAATTTTAAATTCTTTTTTGGCTTCAAGTTTTGAAAATGTTGTTATCGAGATATTGATCAGGTATCCTATCCCACCTGTTTCCATCGTGAGGAATGTAGGCGTGATCAGGGTAATGTCACCTTTGATATAATCTATCATGTTTATGGTTCAGGATTAAAAATATCAGGAGGAAGTTCATCAATCCGGTCACTATGAATTTCAATATCCTGATGTTTTAATGGATTTTTTGATATTTCGGTATATATCTCCCTGTTTCTGAAAATGTCGCATGCGAGGTATAAAGCCTGACGGAATGAATTTTCTGAAGCTTCGCCCTTCCCGGCGATAGCGAAAGCAGTGCCATGCACCGGTGATGTTCTTATAAAAGGTAATCCGGCAGTGAAGTTAACCCCGGAATCAAATGATAATGCTTTGAATGGAGCAAGCCCCTGATCGTGATACATGGCAAGGATCCCATCGAATTTTGTAAATGACCCTGCACCAAAAAATCCATCTGCCGGGAAAGGTCCAAAAGTCATTATTCCTTCTTTTTGAGCCTGTTGAATTGCGGGTGAAAGTATTTCAGCCTCTTCAGTTCCCAGCAAAGAGTTATCGCCTGCATGGGGATTAAGTCCAAGAACCGCAATCCTTGGTTTGCGGATACCAAAATCAAGGATAAGTGACTGATTCATTAATCTGATTTTATGTAAAAGGGTCTCGAAAGTTATCAATCCCGGAACATTACGAAGCGGAACATGGTCGGTAGCTATACCTATTCTCATACTTTCACTTATCATAAACATCAGGACCTCTTCAGCACCAGCTACAGATTTCAGATAATCAGTATGCCCCTTAAAATGAAAATTCTCGGATTGAACATTTTTTTTGTCGATGGGTGCAGTAATAAGGACATCTATTTTACCACTTTTAAGATCTTCTACTGCTTTTCTGAGTGAGATAATAGCAGCTTCTCCTCCCTGTGTTGTTGACTTTCCAAGTTCTACCCTGATATCGTCATCCAGACAATTTATCATGTTAACCTTCCGGGCATGAGCCTCATCGGGTGTCCTGATATTATTAAAGGTAAAATTATTAATGTTCAATGCTTTACGATGATAAGCACCTACCTTTGGGGAACCATATACAACAGGAGTACAAATATCATTTATTGTGGGGTCAGAAAGAGTTTTAATAATAACTTCATATCCGATGCCGTTTATATCTCCTTGTGAGATGCCGGCAAGTATTGTTTTCTTTTCCATAAATAATTATTTCTTTTCTGAATAGTTAACTGCAATTCTTCGCAGGAAAGCCGACAGTAACCTTAATCCCGATGCGGTTCCGTTTTTTGCTCTGTAAAAATCATCCTTCTTCAGCATTTCAGTCCCTGCAATATCCATATGAATCAAAGGGAATTCTGCAAACCTCTCCAGAAACTTGCCGGCTATAATAGCGCCTGCTTCACGACCGCCAACATTTCTAAGATCAGCAACATCAGAATTCAGTAACTCCCCGTACTCATCCCAGAAAGGTAGTTCTGCAATTCTTTCATAAACGTCGTTACCACATTCTTCAAGCAAGTCGATATATTTTCTATCGGCATTTGTCATCACTGCAATAGCCTGATTTCCAAAAGTCATTGCTGCCGAGCCGGTAAGAGTTGCTATATCGATGATCAGTTCCGGAGAATATTTTGAAGCATAACCGATTGCATCAGCAAGGATGAGTCTTCCTTCAGCATCGGTATTCCCGATTTCGACAGTCATTTTATTATACATTGTAATGATATCACCCTGGGTATAAGCATTGCCTCCGGGACGATTATCAGTGGATGGAATCAATCCGATAATATGAAGCGGAATTCCTGTTTTTGCCACTATATGCATAACACCTGTTACGATCGCAGCTCCGGCCATGTCGCCGTTCATTCCGGCCATAAAATCGCCGGTTTTAATATTCAATCCCCCTGTATCATAGACAATTCCCTTGCCAACAAGAACAATCGGTTTATTATTCAGGCTGTTTGCAGGATGCCATTCCAGGATACAGAAAACCGGAGGATCTACACTTCCTCTGTTTACTGCCAGAAGTCCGCCCATCTTTAGCGCTTCTATCTTTCCCTTCGTCAAAACTTCAACCCTGAATCCTGCTGAATCGCCTATTTTTGTAATCGCCTCTGCAAGGGAAGTTGCATTCAACTGATTTACCGGTTCATTTATAAGGTCGCGGGTAAAATAGACAGCATCAGTAAGATCAACAAGCCATTTTATCTCGGAATCAGCTATCTCACCCTGCAACAGAAGTCTTTTCGGATAATATTTTTTCTCATCCTTTCCTGCTTTCGTCTTGTATTTATCGAAAGAATAAATACTCAGGAGCAGTCCTTCTGTAAAATCTTCAATTGCTCCATTATAGGCGCTATCGGAAGTTATGACAAGGTCAGTATGGTTGTTATCTTTTATGAGCTTTCTTAAATTATACGATGTTCTCCTGAGTTCTTCTCTTACTTTGTACTTAGAAATTCCATCTTTCAATCTGATCAGGTATATGCACCTGTTATAAGAATTAATGAAAACATATTCTTCCTTAGCCTGCAGTTGCGTTTGAGCAAATTCGATTTCTGATTTACCTGGTTTTAACCTTTCAGGTATATGGTCGCTTCCCAGAATACATATAACAGATTGGTCAGATGATATTTGAGATATTCTTTCAATTTGAGGTTTCATTTTACTATACGGTGGTTTTTGAAGATGTAAAGTTAACTAAAATATTGATTGTTTCGTTTTCAAAGAGTTACCTTTACCCTGCTAAATTACTTCGAGTAAAAAAGCATTTTATTGTTTAAATTGTTTATGTTAATCTGTTTCTATAGATGCTTTTAGAAGAATTATATGAAAAAGCTCTCCAACTCATTCCTATGGATGTGGATGAAGGAGTTGAGCTTTATACTACTGCCCCTGTTGAAGAGTTGATGTTTGTTGCAAATAAACTCAGACAACTGCATAATCCGGGTAATATCGTGGGATGGATTATTGACAGGAACGTTAACATAACCAATATCTGTTTTTCTCAATGTTCCTTCTGTAATTTTTGCAGAAAAAAAGGATCGTCAGGTGCGTATATTACATCGATAGATGACTATAAATCGAAAATTGAAGAATTATATTCACTAGGAGGAGATCAGCTTCTTTTGCAGGGGGGGATGAATCCCGATCTTGGTCTGAGTTTTTATATTGATCTTTTCAAAAATCTAAAGAAATTATACCCGTCATTAAAACTCCATGCACTCGGACCTGCGGAGATTGTTTACCTGGCAAAGAAGGAGAGATTATCTTTTTCTGAAGTACTATCACAGCTGATTAAAGCAGGGCTCGACAGTCTGCCTGGCGCCGGCGCCGAAATTCTTTCTGACAGGGTAAGGAAAATTGTTTCTCCGGCAAAAGCCACATCCGAAGAGTGGCTTGATGTAATGAGAGAGGCCCATATATTAAACCTGCCAACTTCGGCAACCATGATGTTTGGTCACGTGGAAACAGCCAGGGAGAGGATTGAACACCTTATACGGATCAGGGATCTTCAGGCTGAAAAACAGGAAAATCATTTTGGATTTATAACTTTTATCCCCTGGCCCTTTCAGGATGAAGGAACAGTCCTTCTGAAAAAACATGGAGTCAGAAGCAGCTATAATGGTCCGGATTATATCAGGATGATAGCCATGAGTCGTATCCTGTTAAATAACATCAGTAATATACAAGCGTCAATATTAACTGTTGGGAAGGAAATTGGGATGTTGTCACTTCATGCAGGGGCCAACGATCTTGGTTCTATTATGATTGAGGAGAATGTGGTTAGTGCAGCAGGAGCTAATAACCGTTTCAATGCAGAAGAAATGCAGTCAGTTATAAAAGAAGCAGGATTTGTTCCGGGAAGAAGGAACCAGAAATATGAAATGGTACATAGGGGATAAAAAAACCCGCACGTTAATGCAGGTTTCCTTTTAAATATTGTAATGTCAGATTTAGTCTTTATGCGCTACTTCACTATCATCATTAGCGGGATCATATTTAGAAGCCTTTTTAAATTCTTTCATTCCCTGACCAATTCCTTTCATAAGTTCCGGAATTTTACGACCACCAAAAAGGAGTACTACTACAACTAATATCAGTAAAATTTCTGTCATGCCTAAATTACCCATCTCTTTTAGTATTAGAATTTATACA
>JADGPT010000067.1 GCA_017882345.1 Bacteroidales bacterium | reverse complement strand
GACTTTGAATATTACCGGAGCAACCTCAACCGACGCTGGAATATACCGATGTGAAGTAACCAACTCATGCGGATCAATATACAGCACATCAGCTGAACTGGTGATTGAGCAGAACCCCATTATAAGCAGTCAACCATCCTCTCCTCCTGTAACATGTGAGGGAAGCAATGTTTCTTTTACTTTGGGAGTTACTGGACCTACCAATATGGTCCTCCAATGGTACAAAGGGGGATCGCCGCTTATTGAAAATGCCCGTATAACCGGTGTAAATCTTCCGGTATTATCAATAAATAATATTACCATCGCCGATGAAGGCTTATATTGGTGTGAAATAACCAGTTCATGCGGGAATATTTCAAGCAGCACCGCAAGCCTTAATGTTCAGGAAAATGTTACATTTAATAATGAGCCTGTATCCATATCAGTCCTGGCAGGCACAACAGCTACTTTTACGGTTAACGTATCGGGTAATGCAACCGGGTACCAATGGTATATGGGAACTACTCCCCTTTCAGATATTGCCGGAAAAATATCAGGAGCAACCACATCTTCACTGAACATTCTTAACTCTCAGAAACCCGGAGATGAAGGTATATACAAATGCGTGGTTTCCGGTAGTTGCGGAGATGTGGAGAGCCGGTCAGCAACCCTTACAGTGCTGACATCAACTGTAATAACAACCCAACCTGTATCTCCGGTAACACTTTGTGAAGGAGCATCTTTAAGCTTGTTCATAACAACATCAGGCACAGGGCATACATATCAATGGAAAATTGATGATAATAATTTATCTGATGGCATCGGAGTTACAGGTACACAAACATCATCACTTGTCGTTAATAATACAACCCCTGCCAATACCGGAGCCTATACATGTGTAGTTGACGGTGTAGAGATAAGCTCGCCATCAATTGTTACGATTAATCCAACGACTGTAATCACCGTTAATCCGGTCGGTGGCAACAAATGTTTGGGTGGCAATCATGTATTCTCCGTTACAGCCGATGGGGCAAACCTGAGCTACCAATGGTATAAAAACGATCTTTCTACCCCGGTTGGAGTTAATTCAAATGAATATTCTCTCAGCCCACTGGTAATTGGAGATAATGGAACCTATTTCTGCGTTGTAACCAGCGCTTGCGGAACAAAGCAGAGCAGCGGGGCTACATTAACAGTTAATAATAGTACCTTAGTAAATGCACAACCTGTAGCAGCTCCAATTTGTGAGGGAATTACGATGGACCTTACATTTGATGTTTCAGGTAGCAGTCTGACCTATTTGTGGAACAAGAATGGCCAGCCAATAACAGATCCGAACATTTCCGGGGAAACTACTAATAAACTGCAAATTTCAAGCAGTGTACCATCCAATAATGGCGATTATGCCTGCACTGTCACCAGCGCTTGCAGTGGTGTTATAACAAGTAATATAGTAAATGTAGTTGTAAATCCAACAACAAATATAACCGTCCAGCCTATTAGCCGTACAAAGTGCGAAGGCGATGGCGTTATATTTACTGTTGAAGCGACTGGGAATAATCTTGTTTACGATTGGCAACTGAATAATGTAACTCTGGGATTGCCAAGCAATCCGACACTTACCATAACCGGTCTGGTTAAAGCTACCCATGAAGGGACTTATACATGTCAGGTCACCGGGACTTGCGGCACACAAACCAGTGTACCTGCTGTTTTGACTGTAAACAGGAACACCGCTATCGGAGCTCCTGTTATAACCGCTAATCCTGTATGTGAGGGTGGTTCAACAAGTATAACTATTAATGCTTCAGGAGATGGGTTGACCTACCTTTGGAAAAAGAACGGGCAACCGATAACCGCTACAAATATCTCAGGGATAACATCAAGTGAATTAATAATTTCCAACACTCTGACAACCGATGCCGGGACTTACTCATGTACCGTTACAGGAGCTTGCGGAAGCCTTACTAGTGATCCTGCAAATCTGCAAGTAAATCCCACAACAGTAATTACAATGCATCCGGTTGGACAGACATTGTGTGAGGGCGATAATGTTCAGTTCATGGTTACTGCTGTTGGTGTCGCACCTTTATCCTATCAATGGAAATTTAATAACGTTGACATCATTGGAGCTACCAGCAGTACTCTGACTATTAACGGCATTACTATATTAAACGGAGGAGCTTATACCTGTTTTGTAACAGGCGCATCCACTTGCGGAACGGCAACCAGTAATCCTGCAAATCTGGTCGTAAATCCAAAAATCAACATTTCAGTTCAGCCTGTTGCTACGACTGTATGTGAAGACAATGTCGCGATAATTTCGCTGATGGCCACAGGTACTAACCTATCCTATAAGTGGAAGTATAATGAAGCATATATTACAGATAATGGACGGATTACAGGTACAAGCACCAATGAACTAAGGATTGCCCTTTCTACAAATGCTGATGAGGGAATTTACAAATGCGAGATATTCAGTGATTGTGGCACACAAGAGAGCAATTCGGTGATACTGGTTATAACCGATTCAACTAAAATAACTTCAAATCCTCTGAGTCAGGTGTTGCTGCAAGGCTCTACCGCCTCTTTCAATGTTTCGGCTATAGGAGCTGGTCTGACATATCAATGGCAGAAAGACAATGTTGATATTCCCGGTGCAACTTCAAGTTCATATAATATTGTTAATGTTCAACCTTTCGATGCAGGATCGTTCCGCAGCATAGTTACGGGTAATTGTGGTCAGATTATTTCTACAATAGCTCTTCTGACAGTTAACCAACAGGTAAGTATAACATCTCATCCGGCATCTCTTATCAGATGTGCAGGACAGGCTGCCTCATTCTCAGTCACTGCAACCGGGACTATTGTTTCCTACCAGTGGCAATTCAATGGTACCGATATGGTTGACGGAGGAGGAATAACCGGGACTAAAACAGCAAACCTGGTAATTTCCCCGGTAAATTCCTCAAATGCCGGAAACTACTCCTGCATAGTCACAGGCAGTAATAATATTGCCAATAGCAATGTAGCTTTGCTTACTGTGAATGTACCGGTGATAATTACTCAGCAGCCACTCGCACAGACAAAATGCAATGGTGATATTCTCGTTCTGGAAGTAACTCCAAACAATCTTTCATTAACATATTCATGGGAGCTTAATGGTAATCCTTTGGCCAATGGTGTCAGAATATCCGGAGCCGGTACAAGCAAGTTGGTTATAACTAATGTAAGTAATGCAGATGCAGGTTCATACCGATGCATTGTAAGTAACGTGTGTACATCGGTTACGAGCAATCCTGCCATTGTAACTATAAATCCTGCATTTTCCATCACAACTAACCCTTCAGGCTTAAATCAATGTGAAGGGCAGACCGCATTCTTCTCGGTAATTACTAATGTTTCAACAGTAAACTATCAGTGGTATCAAAACGGAGCTCCGCTTTCAAATACTTCAAGGATAACAGGAGTCAACACGGCCAATCTGATTATAAACAATCTGAATTTAGCAGATCAGGGTAACTATTATTGCTTAATATCCGATAATTGTTTATCGAAAAACAGTGTCGATGCTCTGCTTACGGTAAAAAAAGTTATGGTTATTACTTCTCAGCCATCCAATTCAACTGTATGCGAGGGAATGAATTCATTTTTTGAGGTTATCGCTACAGGCAACAATCCTATTTATAAATGGCAGAAGAATGGAATAGACCTTTCCGATGCAGGTAGTATTACCGGATCAGGCAGTTCAGTACTTATCATCCAGAATACAACAATTGCTGATCAGGGAGTGTATAGGTGTCTTATAACTGACGATTGCAACACTATTCTATCAAATACTGCAAACCTTAGTGTTAATGCATTACCTGGTGCAGCAGGCGTTATTTCAGGAAATAACATAGTTTGCCAGGGTACTAAGAATGTTTTATATGTTGTACCTGCAATATCGAACGCCGAAACATATGTATGGAACCTGCCTTACGGCGCAACAATTGTTAGTGGTTCCGGTACAAGATCAATTCAGGTAAACTTTTCCCCTTTTGCACTTTCAGGAGTCATATCGGTTCATGGACAAAACGGATGTGCCAGTGGTACCGAATCTCCTTTATTGCCAATTATGGTAAATTCAATCCCGCTAGCAATTGCCGGTGCTGACCAGACACTTTGTTCAAATACAACAACCTTTAATGCCAATGCCACTGCTTTTGGTACATGGACAAGAATCTCAGGTCTTGCTACAATTGCAAATCCTAACCTCCCAAACAGTACCATTACAAATCTTGGACAAGGAAATAACTTGTTTGTCTGGACAGTAACTGAAAACGGATGCGTTGCAAAAGATTCTGTTATTATTACAAATAATATTGTCAATGCAGATGCTGGAACAGATCAGACTATTTGTTCACTTACTTCCAAATTAAACGCCAATATCCCGGTAATTGGAACAGGAAGCTGGTCAATTGTATCAGGAGGAGCAATGTTCAGCAGCCTTATTGATCCTAAAGCTGATGTTATTAATTTATCAAGAGGAACAAACATTCTCAGATGGTCAATCAATAATGGTGGGTGTATTAGCCATGATGATGTTATAATCATAAATGATCTGCCGACTAATGCGAATGCAGGGTCCGATACAATATTGCTGGTAAACAATTATATCCTGAGTGGTAATACTCCGGCAATAGGGATCGGTTTGTGGACCCTGGCCAATGGTTCAGGAACTATTACTAACCCATTATCTCCGACTTCATCCGTTACAAATCTTAGCATTGGTGAAAATCTTTTAGTTTGGACCATCACTCATAATAACTGCTTTTCGCAGGATGAGGTAAAGGTTATTAATTACACGCCGATTCTTACCAGCGCCGGACCGGATCAGACACTCTGCATTGACCGGACATTTTTATCCGGAACAATACCTAATTATGGAACCGGGCAATGGACAGTAATTCAAGGTTCAGGAACTTTTGTCAATTCTTCGAAATTTGATACCGAAGTGATCAAAATCGGAAAGGGAATTAATGTGTTCCGATGGACAATTTATGAATACAAGATCACTTTTGATGATGTGACTATTACAAATAATTCACCTACGACCGCAAATGCGGGAATTGACCAGCGTATTTGCACAAATCAGACAATACTTTCCGGGAATCAGCCAATTATCGGTACACCTGTATGGACAATTATTGGAGGTTCAGCAGTAATCAGTGACATTAATAAATATAACGCCACAATTACCAATTTAGGCTATGGCTCAAATATGTTTCGTTGGACTATATCTAACGGCGCCTGTATTTCAACTGATGAAGTAGTAATTATAAACGATCGGCCAACACAACCAGATGCAGGAGTGGACCAGTTAACCTGTGCTGATTCCGTTATGCTGTATCCAAATACACCAAGTATTGGCACCGGGGAATGGAGTGTTATAAGCGGTTCAGTAAATTTTAGCGGCAACAAAGCTTCCGGCCTCACAGTTGAGGATAATTATCTTAAATGGACCATTTCAAATAATAGCTGCTCTTTGAGTGATACAGTGAAGATTACAAGCCATAAACCTACCAGTCCTTACGCCGGATCAGACAGGTCAATTTGCGGAGAAAGTATTCTCCTTAATGCGAACACTCCAAATATTGGTACGGGAAATTGGGTTGTTTTAAGCGGAGCAGCAACTATTGCAGATCTTAGTAAAAATAATACTGAAGTGACTAATCTTAACCTCGGGAAAAATATTCTGAGGTGGACAATTACCTATAAAGAATGCAGTATTTCGGATGATGTCACCATTACCAACAACCGACCTAATAATTTTAATGCAGGAACGGATCAATATTTATGTTCCGATTCAGCGCAGTTATATGCTACTGCTCCTGTAGGTGGAACAGGAAGATGGTCTATTTCGGAGGGATCTGCCAACTTCGTTGACAATACTCTTTTCAATTCAATGGTTCATAACCTTGAGAAGGGAGAAAACAAACTGGTATGGACAGTTACTATTGGAGGATGCAGTAATACGGATACCGTTGTAATTTCAAATAATCTGCCATCGACACCTGGCGCTGGTCCTGATCAGGATATTTGTGCTGATAATGCTTTTATGTCGGCAAATCAGCCATTAATCGGAACAGGCAGGTGGAGTATTGTAAGCGGATCTGCAGTATTTGATAACCTTTACCTGCCTGGTTCAAAAGCCACACATTTAGGTAATGGACAAAACATATTAAGATGGACCATAACCAGTGGAAGTTGTGTCCTATATGATGAAGTTAACATAACGAACAGTTTGCCTACAGTCGCTTACGCAGGGGAAGACAGATCTGTCTGTAATACAACCGCGAATCTGCTTTCGGCTGCCCCGGTTTCAGGGACCGGAACATGGTCCGTGGTCAGTGGGTATGGGGTATTAACCGATCCGAATAAATTTGACACTCAGATAACAGCTATGGGGTTCGGCCCAAATACATTGAGATGGACAACTGAAAATGGAAGATGCCGGACATCAGATGATGTAATTATAACAAATAACCTTGCAGAAGCATATGCAGGAGTCGATCAGACCATTTATACTTCTGATACAAGAGTTGTTGGAAACAAACCTGCAAGCGGGACAGGTCAATGGATCGTTCTTGCAGGCCAGGGAACATTTGCTAACCAAAACAACTTCGAAACTAATGTATCAGGCCTGGGAGGCGGGGCGAACACACTGAGCTGGACAATTAATAATAACGGATGTATTGGTTCGGATGATGTTGTGATTACGTATAAGATACTTCCAAAAGTAGACTACGATCCTCTTCCCGGATATGGATGTGCTCCATTGACCGTCACTTTTGTTAATAATTCTATAGGAGGTACACCTTTCCACTGGGATTTCGGTGATGGCACTTCATCTAATACTGCAAATACTGATCATACATACAATATTCAGGGATCATACAAAGTAAGACTTTCTGCCACAGGACCCGATGGTAAAATCCTTTATAAGGATACTCTTGTGGTTGTTCAAAAAGTCCCTATTGCACAATTTGAGATTACACCCGACACTGCATATATTCCCGGACACCCGCTACATTTCTTTAATCTGTCTGAGAATATTGATTCATTACAATGGGAATTTGGCGATGGCAATTCTTCGAGAGAATTGAATCCTTCTTACACCTATCCTGCAGTAGGAACTTATGATGTAACTCTCCATGTCTGGTCAGGCTTTCAGTGCTATGATTCTCTAATGGTTCCAAATGCTGTATTAGTCGAACGCGCAGGAATTATTAATTGCCCTAATGCATTTACTCCAAATCCTAATGGTCCTTCGGGCGGGCATTATAATCAAAATGATTTTTCTAATGATGTTTTCCACTGTTTTGTTGAAGGCGTGGTTGATTACCATTTAGAAATATATAACAGATTGGGTATCATTCTCTTCAAAAGTGATGATATTAATATTGGGTGGGATGGATATTTCAAAGGTAAGCTGGTTGAAGAAGGCGCTTATGTATTTAAAGTGTACGGAAAGTACAACAATGGAGAACGATTTACCCATGTCGGAAATATTATCCTTCTTCATTAAGGAGTATCCGGGATTAGCTAATAAGACAGGAATACAAATGAGAAAATTTATTTATATAATAACCATCTTAATTGTTTCAGGTAGTACTGTTTCGAACGGGCAGGATCCGATGTTTACGCAATTCTATGCCGCGCCTGTATACCTGAGTCCATCCCTGGCCGGAGCCGATGGGGGAACCAGGGTTATTTTAAACTTCCGCGATCAGTGGCCCAAGTTGCCGGGAGATTATATCACTTATGCCCTATCAGCCGACCATTATCTGGAAAAGTTCAGGAGCGGAATTGGCCTTTTATTACTTCGTGACCAGGCAGCCGGAGGATTGATTAATACTACTAATATTGGGATAAACTATAATTATAATTTTAATATATCGAAAAAATGGAAGTTAATTCCAGGAATTCAGGTATATTATTATACAAAGAGTATAAACTATAACAGGCTTGTATTCAGTGACCAGATATCGAGGGATTACACCACTCCCGTGTCAATCGAAATGGAGAGGCTTACAACACTTAAACCAATAAGGCATCTTGATATAACAAGTTCACTGCTGGCATATTCTGATCGGTTCTGGGCCGGCTTTACTCTGGATCATATGCTCTCAATTAACAGTACCCTTAAGGCTGAAGGAGGATATATCCCTATTCGTATGTCATTTTATGGCGGAGGTAAATATTTTATTTCCGGAAGGATGCGAAGTCAGAAGGAGGAAAGTATAACCGGTGCATTCAACTTCATGTATCAGAGTCAGTATAAATATCTGGATCTTGGTGCTTTCTATACACGCTCTCCTCTGCAGTTCGGCTTATGGTACAGAGGTATACCAATATTTGTTGAGAATCCCAATATAGGTGCGTTAACACTTCAGTTCGGATATAAGATAAACAATATAACTATTGGCTATAGTTACGATTATACTCTGTCGAGGCTGATGACAAAAACCGGTGGGGCTCACGAGGTATCTTTTGCGGTTGATCTAAAGGCTGACACGAGAAAGAGAAAAATGAGAATGATTCCTTGTCCTTCAATAATGTAATCCGGCATTTGGATCGCTAAGTGAAGTCTGCCTTCCATAGTTGTCATAAACCATTGTCCAGGTATTTATTGTTCTGTCGCCAGTTTAAGTTTCCGGTTGTTGGGCTAAAGTTATAAGAATAACTTTGAATTGTACCACTCATAACTTAGGTAAGAAATCCATAAATATTATCACTGCCGAATCATTATAGTTAAATAATCTTCTTCATTTGCTTCTGTAATTAAAACAAGTATTTTTGCACAGTGCTATGATATCATTGGAGGTTGTTTTAATAATTCTCCGGAGGTAGCGGGTGTAGTTCATTATAATCAGGGATCCATTATGAAAAGATATACTATAATAGTTATATTGATTTTGGTTTTTGTGAAATTGTCGGGTCAGGGAGCTTACCTTCCACCTGATAAACCTCGTCTTGTAATCGGGATTGTGGTGGAAGAGCTGAAATACGATCAGCTTGAGAAGTTCAGGGATAAGTTAGGTGAAAACGGGATTAAAAGGCTCATTAATGAGGGAACATACTTTAAAAATGCCTCTTATGAATATATGCTCACACAATCCGCTCCCGGACATGCAACTATCTCAACAGGCGCCGAACCTTCGTTTCACGGAATAACTTCAGACGAATGGTATGTTCCTCTTAAGAATGAACTTATTAATTGCACAAGGGATGCTACTGTCAATTCAGTAGGTGGTAGTTTTGAGTCTGGGTTACATTCACCAGTGAACTTGCTGGTTTCAACATTTTCCGATGAGCTTCAAATGTCAACAAATAAGAAGTCAAAAGCTTTTGGCGTTGGTTTAAGAGAGAGTTCGGCAATCTTCTCGGCAGGCCATGCAGCGAATGCCGCATATTGGTTCGATAACACAACAGGAACATGGATGTCAAGTACATATTATATTAATTCGCTTCCGACATGGGTTAACGACTTTAATGCTATGAAGTTTTCAGATTCATATCTGAATTCTACCTGGAGTCTGTTAAGGCCTGCAAAGTATTATGCTGATTGTCTTCCTGATTCGAACAGTTTTGAAGCAGGGTTCAATAAGATCAACTATTTCCCGTACGATCTTAAAAAAATAAGAGCAAAAAATGATTACTCATTGTTGAGAGAGACCCCTTTTGGCAATTCTCTTACTGCAAACTTTGCTATCAGACTCATACAAAATGAACATTTAGGGAAAGATGACGTAACTGATTATCTTTCAATCTGCTTCTCGGCAACAGACTATATTGGTCACAGGTTTGGACCATCATCAGTGGAGATGGGCGACGCTATTTTACGACTTGATGATGATATCAAAAATCTACTTACATACCTGAATGACAGTATCGGTAAGAAGAATGTTCTGATCTACTTTACTGCAGCCCATGGAATATCGGAGATTCCCACAGTTCTGGAAAAAAACCGGATCCCTTCAGGATATTTTCAGCAGAATCAGGCTTTGCAGTTGCTGAGAAGTTATCTGAATGCTGTTTATGGGGAGGGAGACTGGGTAAAAGGTTATTCAGAAAGACAGATTTTTCTTAACAGGACCCTGATTGAAGATGCGCGGCTTTCGCTTGATGATGTGCAAAAGAAAGTTGCCCGTTTCCTTGTTCAGTTTACCGGTGTAGAAGCTGCATATCCCTATTCTGCCTTTGAAGCAAACGATTTCGGAAATGGTAATCTGAAAAGGATAATAAATAATTTCAGTCCTCAGAGATCAGGTGATGTAATTGTTATCTTGAATCCGGGCTGGGTAGAGAAGGAAAGCGATTATGTAACGAATCATAATTCACCATGGGAATATGATTCACATGTTCCATTGATATGGTATGGATGGACTGTCAATAAGTCAATTGTAACCCGGAAGGTGAATATGACTGATATCGCTGCTACATTATCAACTCTTTGTAAAGTTCCATATCCCAATGCCTGTACAGGAGAGCCAATGTTTGAGTTGTTCAGATAAATTTATCCCTTATCCTGCAGGCTTCAGTCAGCAGTTCAGGATTTTTCTCACAGGCATTTCCTAATACAATGAGGTCAGCGCCAGCATTGAAAATCTCTTCAACTTCCTGCTTGTTTTTGATTCCTCCGCCCACAGCCAGGGGAATAGTAATGTTTTCTACCACTGCTTTTATAAGATTAACAGGGACCGGATTTGTTGCTCCACTGCCTGCCTCGAGATAAATCATCTGCAGACCAAGCATTTCTCCGGCGAGGGCGGTAGCTACTGCAATTTCGGGTTTATCGGACGGGATCGCTTCGGTCTGACTTATATATTCAACAGAAGTCTTATTGCCGCAACTGATAAGTATGTAACCGACAGATACAAGTTTTTCCCTGACATTTTTAAGGAATGGCGCTGCAATTACGTGATTACCGATGAGTAATTCGGAATTCCGACCTGAAATAAGTGATAGAAGCAGGATCATATCAGCTTTAAGAGTAAGCTGGAGAAGGTTGCCAGGGAACAGAATCACAGGAATTGAACAAAGCTTCCTTACTTCGCCTATCAGATTGTCAATACTGTTAAATGTAAGACTTCCTCCAGCAAAGATAAAATCGGTATTGCTCTCATTTGCAGCTTTAAGGATGTATTGAAGTGAGTCTTCTTCTGCTTTATCAGGATCAAGAAGTAAAGCAATGCTCTTTTTCCCGGGGAATTTATTTGGTTTCATAATTTTTTTTTGTCCATACTATAGAGTAATTATCGTATTTTGAATAATACAGATCAAATGACTCATTTATTTTATTGGTGTTAACGTGTCCTTTTATCTCTCCTGATTCACTCACTTTAAACGGATCAATTGTAATATTATTCCTTATGCTTATTCCTTCCTTGTCGCAGATTTTATAAAGGGCCTCTTTTGCACACCAGTGAATATACAGGTGATATCTGCGTTCTTCCTGTTCCTTTGTAACTTTTTCCTTTCTGTTAATGAATTTAAATGCAAATGCAGCTATGTTTGCACTCATATACTCCAGGTCTATTCCGACCTTCTCATTTGTACTCAGCAGGATTGCAGTGAGTTTATGAGAGTGTGAAATACTTATGAACCTCGAACCATCTTTAATAAATGGTTTGTTATTTTTATTATAAACAATCCTGGCGTCTCTTCCGACCAGTTCAGATAGTAATGCCCTGACACTTAAAAATTCCAGTTTACGGGAATTACTGCTAAATCCTTTATATTTCTTTTTTTCATCATTATCAAGTGAAACAAGATCCAAAAGAGTATTCTGATCTTCTTCAATTTTCCAAACCCCCAGTATTGAGAATTCGTTCAGATAATGTTTCGTAATACAACCCATTTGTAGCTTTTAGGTGTTATTATTTCCACTTCAGAGTTTCAATCAGATGCATGATATCCTCTCTGAAAAAATCGATTACCGGTGCCAGTGAATCCGCGTTTGGTTCAGAAGTAAAATATAGTGATCCTCTCAGGTAATGACTAACGCTGTCTGTAACATAAAATTCAACGGCTGATGCTGTATTCCCTTTTAAATCGTATAAAATACCATATACTTTATGTTCACTATTGTTAAAGACATGTTCTTTAATTGCATCTGCTTTTGAGACATGGTATTTTACGTTAAGATCATAGCTCTGATCAAGCAGGCTCTCTAAATCGTTGTGAACATCCTTATAGGTGAGATATATCTTTGCTTTATATGTAGGGAATTCAATATTAAACCATCCCGGGTTTGAACTGTGCTCCCCCTGAAATATAAGATGACCATAAGCAGGATATTCAAATGATAATGGAAGGTTCAGGTTCTTTTCCGAGTGTTCATTGAATTGAACATATTGACGCGCAGGCAGATCTATCCTGAAATGTCCCCTGGGTTTCGGAACAGCTACTTCCCTGCAACTGTAAGAAGCGCCTAATAAGATCAATAGCATTAAGATTCTAGTCCGTCTTATTATCACCATCATTTCTATTTATTTCGACACGGATTTCTTTTATCCTTCTTCTGTCAGCAGATTCAATCCTGAAAACAAAGTCTCCGTATTTTATTACCTGGTCTTTCTGTGGAATTTCTCCGGTTAGTTCAAGGATAAGTCCGGCAAGTGTTTCAGACTCTCCTCTAATCTCTTCAAAAAGATCCTCTTCTATCTCTACCACTTTGCAGAAATCATTTAGTGATATTCTGGCTTCAAATATATATGTCTTATCATCCAGTTTACGGAACAATAACTGAACCTCGTCGCTTTCATCAGTTATATCTCCAACAATTTCTTCCAGGATATCCTCTAGTGTTACAATTCCGGAGGTGCCTCCATATTCATCAATGACAACAGCCATGTGCATTTTTTTGGTTTGAAACTCCTTAAGAAGGTCGTTTATCTTTTTTGTTTCAGGAACGAAATAGGGTGGCCTCAGTAAAGCCTGCCATTTAAAGCTGCCTGGATTATTAGTATAAGGAAGAACATCTTTTGCATACAGAATTCCCTTGACGGTATCGAATGAACCTGAATAAACAGGAATTCTTGAGAACCCCGAACTGATTATTACCGGGACTATTTTGTCAAATCCCGATTTGATATCAATTGCAGTTACGCCAATACGTGAGCACATTATAGCGCTTACATTTGTATTCCCGAAATTGACAATTCCTTTAAGTATTTTTTCATCTTCAGTATAATCATCAGATGTCAGATCAAGGGCGTCGGAAAGGTCATCCATACTTATGTTCGATCTCCTGGTTCCTGTTCTTCTTTTTACAAAAGATGTAGAGAAAATGAGCAATGAAGTAACAGGTTGAAAGACCTTTTCAAGCACAGTTAACAGGTAAGCCATAAACAACGCAGTGGCAATATGATTTCTTGATGCGTATACCTTTGGCATTACCTCTCCAAAAAAAAGCAGGATAAAAGTTATTACTACAACATTAATTATGAATCCCAAAACTGGTTCTGAACTGAAATCAAATATTCTCGAGCTAAGAAATGCGGCCAATAGCACTATAGCTATATTGATTGTATTATTTGCAACCACTACAGTGCTTAATAATTTTTCAGGATTATTGTACAGTTTAAGGACTGTCTTCGACTTTTTGTCCCTGGCTGATTTAAGATTTTCAATATCTTCAGGTTTGAATGAAAAGTAAGCGACTTCGGAGGCTGACATCAGGGCTGATCCTATAAGAAGAACAATGATTATTGAAAAACCAATAAATATTTTAAAATCAGGGGTATTGATGCCAATGCCTGAAAGCAGGAATAAGTATGATAGTGGATAATTGGGTTCCAACTTAGTTTCTGTTAATAAAGCTATCTAAAAAGGCAGATCATCTTCATTTTGAGCGTTGTCAGTTTTGCTGTCAGATCCAGGATCCTCGTCTGTAGTATTGCCTTTTTCTGACAAATTCTTGCTATTGTTATCATTTGCCGGCTGATATGAAGCAGGAGGGTCATTTACCACCGATCCTGATAACCCTTTTTCGTGTCCATCCTCCTTAGGAATATCTGTATGTGCTGATGAATTGACAGTTGTCTGTTTTTTCTCGAGTAGCAGGAGTGTATCTGCAAGTATTTCAGTAATATACTTATTAACCCCTTCTTTATCGACATACGAACGGGTCTTAATTTTCCCTACAATATATACCTGAGAACCCTTCCTGATAGTTTTTTCAGCTACCTCAGCCAGGGCACGCCATAAAACAATATTATGCCATTCGGTTGAAGTTATTGTTTCGCCCTGCTGATTTGTATAGGTCTCACTTGTAGCAAGAGGAAAGTTTGCTTTGGCAACACCCTTATCAAAATACCGTATTACCGGATCTTTTCCGACATTACCGACAAGTATAACTTTATTGATTGACATGTAGTTATATATTTATTAATAATTCAATTTCCGGATTGTAAAGTTAATAAAAAAACCACTCTCAGCAATCTTGGTTCAGATTAATTGATCAAATCCCAATCGGTCAACATTTTACTAATTCCGCATTGATTTGTATTTTGTGCGGAAGTTATAACAGATTATTGTCATCATTAATCTATTTCATTGTATTTAAGGCATTAATAAAATCTAAAAAAAAAATTATTATGTAAGTGTTTGAATTTAAACAAATAATATTTTTATATTTGCACAGTTGAAAAAAACGAATACTCAAAATAATTTGTTGAATTTTAAACTTCACGAAAAATGACTAAAGCAGACATTGTTAATGAAATTGCCAAGAACACTGGTATTGAAAAGGTAACAGTACAGAAAACTGT
>JADGPT010000066.1 GCA_017882345.1 Bacteroidales bacterium | reverse complement strand
GTTTTGAAGATTTCAGGAGTAATTATAAAGAGGTGTTCCTGTAAAAACCATATTCCTCCGGCAATAAGCAGCAATCCTCCTGTGAAGCGAAGGTTTAGAACTAGTAAGACGCCAATGAAAATCATTGCTGTTTCCCATGTGAAATAGTTGCTGACAGGTCCCAGCCTTAACAGGTCATTTGTTGCAATGAGAAGCGCCACACCCAGAACAATAAAAAACAATCCAATACTTACCCGGGGATGATGTTCCTTTCCCCTGAAGTGAGAATAATCTCTGTTGTTATAATAATCTCTGTGTCTCATATTCTTTATGATTTAATCTGAAACAAATGTAATTCACAAATATCGAGCGACTAATAGAAATTCGGTAAATGGCGTATTTTTGCCGGTATTTGGTCTTTTATGACAATAAATGTTACTTTTTTGTTGATAATTTTTTTAATTGAAGAAGGATTCATATTTTTGCAAACCAAAATTTAAAGAGATGTCCGGATCATATACCATACTGTTGAGCGGATTAAAAGAGGGGCACCACACTATTGATTTTGAGATTAATAAAGAGTTTTTTGAACTGTTTGAAGAATCGGAAGTTAAGGATGGCAGGCTTATTGCTAATATTGAGATGGATAAAAGATCCACTCATCTGGACCTGATAATCAGGATTTTGGGAAGCGTAAGAATAGGCTGTGACAGATGCCTGGAGATGTTTTCCCAATCCATTAGCAGTGAGAACAGATTACTTGTTAAATTCGGGAAAAGCATTGATGATATTGATCCCGACATCCTTTCGATACCAGTTGATGAGAATGAATTAGCTCTTCAACAGCAATTATATGAATTCATTATGCTGGCTCTGCCGATAAAGAGAGTGCATCCTGCAGATAAAAATGGAAGAAGTACATGCGATCCGGTTATGTTAAAGAAACTTGAAGAGCTTATAATAGAAGAGGAAAAAGAGAACGACCCGCGATGGGATGAATTGAAAAAACTAATGAACGATAATTAAATTAATTTAAAATGGCACATCCTAAACACAAACATTCCAAGACCAGAAGAGATAAGCGCAGAACACATTACAAAGCAACTGCACCTACAACGGCAAGCTGTTCAAACTGCGGATCTTCAGTGCTGTATCACAGGGTATGTCCTGAATGTGGTTTTTACAGAGGTAAGCTGGCTATTGTGAAAAAGGCAACGGCCTGATCTCGGGTAACTTAAAAAATGTAATATGAGAATTGGCCTTGATGTCATGGGTGGTGATTTTGCACCTGAGTCAATCATTGAGGGCGCTGTTGATTCCCTTAAGCATTTATCAGTAAATGAGAAACTTGTCCTTATTGGAGATGAAACATCCATATTAAGGAAACTGAAGGAGATGCAGATTGAACCTTTACTGTTTGATATCGTACATACAACGCAGGTAATTGAGATGGCGGATCATCCTGCAAAAGCATTCTCGCAAAAAAAAGACTCCAGTATCGCAGTGGGATACAGAATGCTGAAAGAAGGCGATCTTGATGGTTTTTGCAGTGCAGGTAATACCGGTGCAATGCTGGTTGGAGCAAGCTATACCGTCAATGTGATCCCGGGAGTACTAAGACCCGCGCTGGCCACTGTCCTCCCTTGTATTGATAACCGCAATTTTGTTTTGCTTGACGTGGGATTAAACCCTGACTGCAAGTCAGATGTCCTTTTACAGTATGGAATACTTGGCAGTATTTACGCAAAATATGTTCTGGGGAAAGAAAATCCAACTGTCGGATTACTCAATATCGGTGAAGAAGAGACGAAAGGTACTCCTACAGTAAAAGCTGCATTTGAATTAATGAAGGAACATCCCGCAATAAATTTCGCTGGAAATATTGAAGGAAATGCACTTTTCCGCGAAACAATGACCGATGTGATAGTTTGTGATGGTTTCGTAGGCAATGTTATTATAAAAATGGGTGAAGCATTTCATCATTTATACAAAAGCAGAAATCTTAAGGATTCATATTTTGATAGTCTCGACTGGGAGAACTTTGGAGGAACTCCTATTGTCGGCATTAATGCAAATGTTGTGATAGGGCATGGAATTTCGAAACGAAAAGCCATAATGAATATGGTTCTTCAGACCAGGGAAGTTGTTCATGCTAATCTGGCACAAATGATTAAAGAAGCAATATAATTATGGAAAAAATACGTGCAGCTATTACAGGAATCAATGCCTGGGTGCCTGAATACAAGCTGACAAATCAGGAACTTTCCAAAATGGTTGATACTTCCGACGAATGGATTATGCAGAGAGTCGGAGTTAAAGAGAGGAGAATTCTCAAGGGGGAGGGATTAGGAAGTTCAGATCTTGGCGAACAGGCAGTACGGGGTTTATTGTTGAAGACACATACTTCACCTGAAGAAATTGACCTCCTTATATGTGCATCGGCCACTCCCGACATGCTCTTCCCTGCAACAGCAAATATAATATCCGATAAATGTGATATTAAAAATGCATTCAGCTTTGACCTTAATGCAGCCTGTTCAGGATTTCTCTTTGCTTTGCAAACCGGAGCAGCTTATGTTGAAACCGGCAGATATAAAAAGGTTATTATTGTAGGAGCCGATAAAATGTCGTCAATTACCGATTACACCGACCGTACAACATGCCCACTCTTTGGAGATGCTGCCGGCGCAGTCATGCTGGAACCTACAAATGAGGAATTCGGGATAATGGATTATATCTTTCATACAGACGGCTCGGGACGGAAATACCTTCATCTCAAAGCCGGAGGCTCTGCTAAGCCTGCCTCACATGAAACAGTAGATGCAAAGGAGCACTTTATATATCAGGAAGGGCAGAGTGTTTTTAAATTTGCAGTAGTAAAAATGGCCGATGTAGCTGTAGAGATTATGGAACGGAATAATCTTAAACCTGACGACATATCATGGCTTGTTCCTCATCAGGCAAATCTTCGGATAATCGAAGCTACAGGAAGAAGGATGGGACTTGCTCCGGAAAAGGTAATGATCAACATCGAAAATTTTGGAAATACAACAAATGCTACTATTCCAATGTGTATCTGGGAATATGAAAAAAAGCTTAAAAAAGGAGATATTCTGATACTTGCAGCATTCGGAGGAGGATTTACCTGGGGTTCTATTTACCTTAAGTGGGCCTACGAGCCGGAATAGGAATTTTATTATATCTGCAATAGTTTTTATATTTGTGAGTTATTAAGTTTGTATCTCTTAAATTTAAATAATATGGCGAAGTTCAATGAACCGGATAATACCACGATTAACCTTATAAGTAATGGGACAGATATAACCGGTGATTTAAAATCCAACGGAGATATCCGTATCGATGGATCTCTTACCGGAAATCTTAACACAAAAGGGAAAGTTGTAATCGGGACAACCGGAAAAATTAAAGGAGAAGTTATCTGCAAGAACTCAGAAGTAGCAGGAATTGTTGAAGGTAAGATTACTGTTGGGCAGTTGCTTAATCTGAAAGCCTCTTCAAAAATTTATGGAGATATCGCTACATCAAAACTTTCTATTGAACCTGGTGCAGTATTTTCAGGATCCTGCAAAATGAGTGATACCGAAATCAATGCCGGAACAGGAATTATCAAAGAAAAAGAACCCGAAAAACCTGCAAAATAAGGGGATAAAAGACTTCGCCAGGTATTCAGGTATGGCATTCCAGATGGCAGGTATTATTCTTGTTACAGTCTGGGGTGGTGTAAAACTTGATAAACTGACTGGGTGGCATACTCCTGTTTTTACAATTGTCCTTTCCCTTCTTGGCGTTTTTGCCGCAATTTATACAGCCGTAAAAGATTTTATTAAGTGATCGCCATACTTGAAACTAATTCGTAAATACATTTTATTACTGGTATTGTTAAATATGCTGTTATTAATAACAGCTTATTTACTTGTTTCGGTAATTAAAATTAATCTTTGTTTTAGTGGTATTGGAATTTTAGCCACCGCTTTTTCGATAATCGCATTTATAACGATTTTCATTTTTTTAAAAGGTCAGACTAAAGAACCTGACAGCCAGACTTTATACAGTCTTGTGGCAGTAAGCCTGAAGTTCCTGCTTGAGATGGTAATTGCACTGGTCTGGTTTTTTGTTGCTAAAAAAACTTCTTTGCAGTCTGTTTTAATATTTTTTGTTTTATATTTAGCACTCACTTTGTTTTCGGTTTTGATTATATTGAAAACACTGAAAAACAAATCTTTATAAAACTTGAACTGATTTGAAAACAAAAAAATTATTTGGTTTTTTCTTCTTTCTTCTCCTCGCTGGATCCTATATTATAACCTTTGGTCAGGAAGTTGAAGAAAAAGGAGCAGTTAAAGAAAAATTCAAAGCTAATACTTATATACTTGAGCATATTGCTGATTCGCATGAATGGCACATTCTTACGAAGCAGAACGGGGAGAATGTTGCGATCTATCTTCCTGTTATTGTATATAGCAAAGAGAAAGGGCTGAAGATCTTTTCATCAGGACGACTCGCTCATGGGCAACAATATAAGGGTTTTAAACTTGAAGAAGAAGGTAATCTGAAAGGCAAGATTGTTGTAGTTAATGAGGCAGGTCTTGCGGATGAAGAGAACCTTCCTCTCGACCTGTCTATGACAAAAACAGTTATTGGGTTATTGTCAGCAGCAATAATCGGTCTCATATTATTCCTGTCGCTGGCCCGGTCATATAAGAAAACAGGTATTAGTCATCCCAAAGGTATTCAACGTTTCCTTGAACCTGTCATACTCTTTATCCGGGATGATATTGCTATCCCCAACATTGGTCATAAATATGAGAAGTACATGCCATACCTTCTTACTGCATTCTTTTTTATTCTGATCAATAACTTAATGGGACTTATTCCGTTTCCACCGCCTTTCGGAGCCAATGTTACCGGGAATATCGCTATTACCTTTATCCTGGCCTGCTGTACTTTTCTTATTACTCAGTTTAGCGGAAATAAATCATATTGGAGACATGTTTTTGCAACACCGGGAGTTCCGTTCTGGCTTCTTCCGATAATGATCCCGGTAGAGATAATCGGATTATTTTCAAAGCCGTTTGCTCTGATGATCCGGTTGTTTGCAAATATGCTTGCCGGGCATATAGTTATATTAAGCCTTATATGTCTGATATTCATATTTGACACATTGGCACTGGCCCCGGTTTCAATATTTTTTGTGATATTTATGGATTTCATGGAGCTGCTGGTGGCTTTCCTGCAGGCATATATATTTACCCTGCTTTCAGCATTATTTATCAGTCTGGCAGTTCAGGAACAACATTAGAATTTTTTGTTTAACTTAATATAAAGATTATGACAGGTACATTAGCAGCAGTTGGAGCAGGCCTCGCAGTAATAGGTGCAGGACTTGGTATCGGAAGAATTGGCGGATCGGCAATGGATGCAATTGCACGGCAGCCGGAAGCTTATTCTAAGATACAGATTGCTATGATCATTTCAGCCGCTCTTATTGAAGGAGTTGCTTTGTTCGCAGTAGTGGTTGCTCTTTTGTAGTAACCTGGAAAATTCTGAAGACTGCAACGGTTGGTTGCAGCTCTTCATTTTAATGGAATCGTTAAAATAATTTATATGATATTATTATCAAGCAGCCTTACTACACCTGCGGTAGGAACTCTTTTCTGGTCAGCACTTATTTTTGGCCTGTTTTTCCTGATCCTGACAAAATTTGCATGGAAACCAATTCTTTCTGCTGTGAAAGCAAGGGATGAAATGATTAAAGGGTCACTCGAATCAGCTGCAAAAGCAAGAGAGGAGATGTTAAAACTCCAGAGTGATAATGAAATTATCCTTCGCAAAGCCAGAGAAGAGCGGGAAAATATCCTGAAAGAAGCCAGAGAAGTACGCGACAAGCTTATTTCTGAAGCCAAAGGAAGAGCAACAGAAGAGGCTGAAAAGCTTATTGAGAAAGCAAGGATCGGAATTGAAAACGAAAAGCTGAAAGCTCTTTCGGAAATTCATGAACAGGTTGCTACTCTTTCAGTTGACATTGCCTCAAAACTGCTGGGTAAAAAACTTAAACCATCGGGTGAACAGTCAAAACTGATCGATAATTACCTGAAAGAAATTGATTTCAAAAAGAACTAGGACCACGAATCAGTAATGAACGACAGCAAAATATCTGTAAGATACTCAAGGGCAATATTTCAATCAGCTCTGGAAAAAAAAATTCTTGATAACGTCTATCAGGACATGATCTTTATTTCCGAGATCTGTAAAAACCCTGAGACAAAAGAGTTCCTTCAGAGTCCGGTTATTTTTCCCTCAAAGAAGATAGCTATATTTCACAAGATGCTTGAAGGTAACATTGAAAAGATCACTCT
This sequence comes from Bacteroidales bacterium, assembly GCA_017882345.1. Taxonomy (GTDB): domain Bacteria; phylum Bacteroidota; class Bacteroidia; order Bacteroidales; family VadinHA17; genus LD21. Next base: position 8,500 of record JADGPT010000066.1, on the reverse strand, counting down.
TTCGCTTATCGACCTTATTGTGAAAAACGGGAGAGAAAGCTTTATTCCTGCAATTGCACGGGTATTTATACACGAAACAAAGAAGTTCAGGGGAATCACTGAATCTGTACTTACTACAGCAGTTAAAGTTGATGATAAAGTCAAAAAGCAGATAACTGATCTTATTTCAGATGTTTTCAAAACAAACGTTGAACTTAAAGAAAATATTGATCCTGAAATAATTGGCGGTTTTATTCTGCAGATTGATGACAATTATATCGATGCCAGTATTAAGAATAAACTCCGTAAAATAAAAAAAGAACTTATGGGAAGTGTCATAACTACCCAATAGAAAATGATAACAATTAAAGTTTTTTAAGAAGATAAAATATGGCAAATATTAAACCGGCAGAAGTTTCAAAAATTCTCAAACAACAACTGGAAGGGATACAAACGGGAGTTGATCTGGAAGAAGTCGGAACAGTACTACAGGTTGGTGACGGGATCGCACGTATATACGGACTTTCAAATGTTCAATCGAATGAACTGATTGAATTTGAAAATGGAATTGAAGCTATTGTACTTAACCTCGAAGAAGATAATATCGGCGCGGTATTACTGGGTCCGACAGAAGAGATAAATGAGGGCGACATTGTTAAAAGAACCGGAAGGATTGCTTCCCTTGGCGTTGGAGAGGGGTTGTTGGGACGAGTAATATCCCCGACAGGACAACCGCTCGATGGTAAAGGGCCGATAAAAGGCGAACTTTTTATTCTTCCTTTCGAGAGAAAAGCCCCGGGAGTTATTTTCCGCCAGCCGGTAAGACAACCACTCCAGACAGGTATCAAAGCGATTGATGCCATGATTCCGATTGGTCGCGGACAAAGGGAACTGATTATTGGCGACAGACAGACCGGTAAAACAGCAATTGCTATTGATACTATTATTAATCAGAGAGGTAACTTTGAAAAAGGGAAACCGGTTTATTGCATTTATGTAGCAATAGGACAAAAAGGTTCAACTGTGGCAAATATTGCAGCAATACTTGAAGAACATGGTGCACTGGAATATACAGTTATTGTGCTTGCTACTGCTTCGGATCCCGCTGCATCGCAATTCTATGCTCCATTTGCAGGAGCTGCCATCGGTGAATTTTTCCGCGATACGGGTCGCGATGCCCTGATCATATACGACGACCTGTCCAAACAGGCAGTATCATACAGGGAGGTCTCACTATTACTACGTCGCCCACCCGGACGTGAAGCATACCCTGGCGATGTTTTCTATCTGCATTCCAGACTTCTGGAAAGAGCAGCTAAAATCATTGAATCAGATGAAGTTGCCCAAAAGATGAACGATATTCCCGAATCAATCAGGCATCTTATTAAAGGAGGCGGATCGCTTACTGCTTTGCCAATAATTGAAACTCAGGCCGGTGACGTTTCGGCATATATTCCTACGAACGTGATTTCTATCACTGACGGACAGATATTTCTCGAATCGAGCCTCTTCAACGCCGGAGTTCGTCCTGCCATTAATGTTGGAATTTCAGTATCGAGGGTAGGAGGAAATGCACAGATTAAAGCGATGAAGAAAATCGCCGGAACACTGAAAGTTGATCAGGCACAATACCGCGAACTTGAAGCATTCTCCAAGTTTGGCTCTGACCTTGATGCAACAACTCTCGCGATTCTCAATAAAGGAGCAAAAAATGTTCAGATACTTAAACAGGCACAATATGCCCCGGTGCCAGTCGAAAAGCAGGTGGCAATAATTTATTGCGGAACAATGGGTCTGTTAAAGGACGTACCGATTAATAAAGTAAAAAGTTTCGAAATCGATTTTCTGGAGTTTATGGAACTTAAACACAGAGATGTTCTCGATAAGCTTCGTGACGGTATTCTTAATAATGATATCACCGATGTACTCGAAAAAGTTGCTTCTGAACTGGTGATTAAATACCGGGTACAATAGCAGGATAACCTGAAAAAAATGATTTTTAATGGCTAATTTAAAAGCAATAAGGATAAGGATCACCTCTGTTAAGTCCACCAGGCAGATTACTTCTGCCATGAAGATGGTATCTGCTGCCAAATTGCGAAAAGCACAGGATAAGATTGTGAGGTTGAGACCTTATGCAAATAAATTGCATGAGTTACTGGTGGATTTGTCAAATAGCCTTTCAGATTCTGAAGTTGAAAACGTTTATGGCCGCGTCTCCCCACCTGAAAAGGTTCTTATCATTGTAATCACTTCTAACAGAGGACTCTGCGGAGCTTTCAATGCTAATGTTATTAAAGAGACCAAAAGGGTCATCTCAGAAAAATATGCTGACCAGTTCAGAAAAGGTAATCTTCAGCTTCTGGCTATCGGGAAAAAGGGATTTGACTATTTCAGAAAGCAGAAAATGAATATGCTTCCGGAACAGAATAATCTGCTTCATGACCTTACATTTGATAATGTTAACAGGGTTGCTGAACAGATTATGAACAGTTTTTCCATATTGGAATTTGACAGAGTGGAATTGATTTATAATCAGTTTAAAAATGCTGCGGTGCAAAACCTTACAAATGAAGTATTTCTCCCGGTTGAGACAGCGCCGGCAGTGAAAGGGAATACCACACCGACGGATTACATTTATGAACCCGATAAAGAGGAGATCATTAAAGAGTTAATCCCCAAATCACTAAAGATTCAGTTTTATAAAGCAGTTCTTGATTCGTTTGTGGCAGAGCATGGGGCAAGGATGACAGCAATGCACAAGGCAACTGACAATGCAACCGGCATGATCCGCGACCTGACACTTCTTTACAACAAAGCAAGACAGGCAACCATAACAAATCAGATACTCGAAGTTGTAAGCGGCGCAGAAGCGCTGAGAGGTTAAAATTAATTGATTATCAGGGTTTTATAAATTCATCATGTATAATCAGTCCGATCTGAAAAAATTAGTCAATAAAGCAATTCTAAATCTTTCATATAACGAGGAGGCAGAGAAACTTAATGATCCGGTTAAGTATATCCTTTCGATCGGGGGGAAAAGACTAAGGCCGGTTTTAGCTTTGATGGCTTGCAATCTTTTCAGCGATCAGATTGATGAAGCAGTAATACCTGCAACAGGTCTCGAAGTGTTTCATAACTTCACTCTTGTGCACGATGATATTATGGATCATGCTCCGGTCAGAAGGAACTTACCCACAGTTCATAGTAAATGGAACCTTAACCAGGCTGTTCTGTCAGGCGATGTAATGGCATTTATTGCGAATGAATGTTTTCTACAGACTCCTCCCCGATGTTTGCTAAAAGTTTTCAAAGAGTTTAATAAAGCAGCAATTGAAGTTTGTGTTGGTCAGCAGCTGGACATAGATTTTGAAAAAGCAACAATAGTTTTACAAGCGGAATATTTGCGGATGATTGAGCTGAAAACCGCAGCTCTTCTGGCCGCTTCTGCAAAAATTGGAGCTATCATAGGCGGCGCTGACGACAAGGATTCGGAGATCCTTTATGAGTTTGGAAGGAATCTTGGTCTTGCATTTCAGATTCAGGATGACCTGCTTGATATCTATGGAGATATTAAAGTTTTTGGTAAAATTATGGGAGGGGACATCATCTCCAATAAAAAAACTTTTCTACTGGTAAAGGCCCTGGAAATAGCATCAATAGAACAGGCAAAACAACTCCATGATCAGATTGCACTGAAAGAGTTTGACCCTGAAACCAAAGTAAAGATAGTTACTGAGATATATGATCAGTTGGATATTAAAAATATTTCAGAAACCCTTGCTAATGATTATATTAATACATCCTTTAGTCTGCTCGGTAAGGTAAGTGCAAATAATGAAAGAAAAACAGAGCTGGTAAATATTGCTAACTCGCTTATTGGAAGGGAAAACTAATCTGATATTCAACGTCGCCGCATAATCATATTCTCATGAATTTATAAAGATATTACAAAGGTTAAAACGCAAAAATTATTAAATTTGTCTCTCTCAAAAAACTTTAATAAATAACTCAGAAATATGTCACAGAATACCGGGAAAATCAGCCAGATCATCGGACCAGTGGTTGATGTTAGTTTTGAAAAGCAGGGATTTGAAATGCCTGATATTTTTGATGCACTCGAAATAAAGAGGGATGATGGGTCCGTTCTTGTTGTGGAATGTCAGCAACATATCGGTGAAAGAACTGTCCGGACTATCGCCATGGACTCTACAGATGGCCTTCGGAGGGGAATGGAAGTTGTTGCAACCGGATTACCAATAACAATGCCAATCGGAGAACAGATTAAAGGCCGGCTTATGAATGTGACAGGAGAGGCTATTGATGGTATAGGATTTCTCGATAAAAAGGGAGGATACCCAATACACAGGAAACCACCAAAATATGAAGATCTTTCAACAGAAAAGGAAATACTCTTTACCGGAATTAAAGTAATTGACCTGATAGAACCGTATTCAAAAGGTGGTAAAATTGGCCTTTTTGGTGGTGCAGGAGTAGGGAAAACCGTTGTTATCCTTGAATTGATTAATAATATAGCAAAAGCATATTCCGGACTGTCAGTTTTTGCAGGGGTCGGAGAAAGAACCAGAGAGGGCAACGACCTTCTTCGTGAGATGCTGGAAGCAGGGGTAATAAATTATGGCAAAGATTTTCTTGAGAATATGAAAGCAGGCGGGTGGGACCTTTCGACAGTCGATAAAGATGCCCTTAAAGAATCAAAACTGGCTCTCGTGTTTGGTCAGATGAACGAACCTCCCGGAGCAAGAGCAAGGGTTGCCCTGTCGGGCCTCTCCGTTGCTGAGCATTTCAGGGATGGTGATGGAAAAAGCGGTGGAAGAGATATCCTGTTTTTTATGGATAATGTCTTCAGGTTTACGCAAGCAGGTTCTGAGGTATCCGCTCTTCTTGGCAGGATGCCCTCAGCAGTTGGTTATCAACCTACACTGGCAACTGAAATGGGTATTATGCAGGAACGCATTACTTCAACAAAACATGGATCAATTACTTCGGTTCAGGCAGTTTATGTACCTGCTGATGACCTTACCGACCCTGCCCCGGCTACTACATTTGCCCACCTCGATGCAACAACAGTTTTAAGCAGAAAAATATCCGAACTTGGTATTTATCCTGCTGTAGATCCGCTTGACTCAACTTCGAGGATTCTGACTGCAGAGATCGTAGGTGAAGCCCACTACAATTGCGCCCAAAGAGTAAAAGAACTGTTACAGAGATATAATGAATTGCAGGATATTATTGCGATTCTGGGAATGGATGAACTTTCTGAAGAGGATAAACTGGTTGTTCACCGTGCCCGGAGGGTACAGAGATTTCTTTCACAACCATTCCAGGTCGCGGAACAATTCACAGGAATCAAAGGGGCGCTCGTTTCAATTGAAGATACCATAAAAGGTTTCAATATGATTATGGATGGCGAGGTTGACCAGTATCCGGAATCGGCATTTATGCTTGTCGGCACCATCGAGGATGCTATTGAAAAAGGTAAAAAAATACTCACACAATCAAAATAATTGATTGACAGTGAAACTTCTGTTTATTAATAAGTTGTAATGAAAATAGAGATTATCACACCCGATAAAAAAATTTTTGACGGTGAAATTAAATCGGTCAGAGTCCCTGGAAAGAAAGGATCATTCCAGGTTTTAAAGGACCATGCACCAATTATCTCGACTCTTGAAAAAGGATCTGTCATTATGGTTGACCAGGGGGGCACTGAGAAGATATATGAGATCAGCGGAGGGGTGATCGAAGTAAAAGCAAACAAAATAATTCTTCTCGCAGATTCTGTTATATAAGGTATATTGAATGACACCTGATGAATTTCGTAAACATGCCCATGAGCTCGTTGAATGGATGGCGGGCTATATGGAAAATGTTGAGAACCTGCCTGTTAAATCATTAGTAAAGCCAGGTGAGATTTTTAATAAGATCCCTGACAAACCCCCGCTACATTCAGAATCATTCGATTCTCTGATGAAGGATTTCAATGAAATAATAATGCCGGGAATATCCCACTGGCAGAATCCTAATTTTTTTGCTTATTTTCCGGCAAATACAAGCCCGGCGTCCATCCTGGCTGAAATGCTTATTGCGACACTGGGAGCCCAGTGCATGATATGGGAGACCTCCCCGGCAGCAGCAGAGCTGGAAGAAAAAATGATGATCTGGCTGAGGGAATTGATCGGGCTGCCTTCAGGATTTGAAGGTGTAATACAGGACTCTGCCTCTACTGCAACGCTAGCGGCAATTCTGACAGCACGGGAAAAAACCACCGGTTTTTCAGGTAACATCGAAGGCATCAAAAAATCTGGAATACTGAAAGTATATTGTTCAGAGCAGACTCATTCATCTGTTGAAAAGGCTGTCAAAATAAGTGGCATCGGAAGTAAAAACCTGGTTAAGATACCTGTCAAAGATGATTTTTCAATGGATCCTGAAAAACTGAAAGAAGCAATCACCTATGATAAAAACAATGGGCAAATTCCTTGCTGTGTGGTAGCAACATTAGGAACCACAGGAACCACTTCAGTCGATCCCTTAAAAGCCATAGGAGAGATTTGCCATGAAAATGATATATGGCTTCATGTTGATGCTGCAATGGCCGGAACTGCCCTTATATTGCCCGAATTTCAATGGATGCTCGAGGGTAAGGAATATATCGACAGTTTTGTATTTAATCCGCATAAATGGATGTTTACAAACTTTGATTGCACAGCCTATTTTGTAAAAGATGCCGGGGCTCTGATTAAAACCTTTGAGATACTTCCGGAATATCTTAAAACAAGAACCCGTGGGAAAGTAAATGACTACCGTGATTGGGGTGTCCCAATGGGTAGAAGATTCAGAGCGCTAAAACTTTGGAGTGTAATCAGGACTTACGGGGTTGAAGGCCTTTGCGATAAAGTAAGAAATCATATTGCTATTGCTGCAAAACTATCAGAAATGATTTCGAAAGAAGATGATTTTGAAATCCTTGCCCCGGTAATTATTTCAGTTGTCTGTTTCCGGTATAATCCCGGCGGGTATACTGAAGATCAGATTAATATTTTAAATGAAAAACTGAATCACCAGCTTAATGATTCCGGTAAGATATATCTGAGTCATACAGTTTTAAATGGCAGATATACATTACGAATGGTTACAGCCCAGACAAACGTAACTCTCGGACATGTTGAGAGAGCCTGGGTTCTGATAATGGAAACCGCCCGTAGTCTGAAATCCTGACAGGTTACATCTTTCTCCTTCCGACAGTCGTTCCGAATAAATCAATGTTGAAAAGTAATTCAACAGAGGGTGATTCATTTATACTCTTCCATGCAGACTGAACTCCGCCGGATATCATAAACGGAATCCTGAGAATATGAAAGTCAGCCAGCAATTGAACTCCAAATGACTTGAAAGATTCCTTTTCAGCATTGTCGTATAAGGGAACGAGGCCATTTACAGTATATTTATACATCGCATTGCCCGGTCCTGAAGCATAATCATAAAACAGTCCGGCACGAATCCTCTTAAGATATAGGAGACTTGCAACATTGAAATCGGGGTATAAAAGAGGCAAAACATAATCAACTGAAAGAAAATCAATTTCCTTTGGAAATATATTATTATAACCACGGGGAAGCGAAACTCGGTTTCCATAGAAAAAACCCATAACTGTAGGAACCTGCTTTTCTTTTTCAAACCTGATTTTTATTCCATTGTTAGGGAAGAACCCTGGAAAATAAAAAGCAGTTTTTAAGGTCCTGTCTGTCCCGTAAATCAATTTATCGAAAGGAGCAAAAGTGTATGATAAATCAACTACCTGTGCCCAGCGGGGATAGATATCCCTGATTGCTAACCTGTGATAATTCTCGAAATAAAACCTGCCTGTAAAATATGTCTGCCCGTAATCATAAGTATTTTTCTCTTTGATATATATATAGTGGTCTGGCATCTGGCCTTGCATTATATATTGGTTAATGTAATCCATTGAAAGAGAGGGCTGCAGATACTGTGAGAATCTGCCTGACGAGAACTGAAGAGGAAAAGAAACGGTATTTTTAAAATTTATACCTGACTGACTATTAATTGGGTTGGCAATGTTTTGTCCCATTTTACTTATGGCGGGAATTGTTCCATAGTCGAGTTGTGATTCGATAACAGGATACATCCCATTCCAGGTTACGCGTGAATGAATTACGTTGCGTTTATCAGCTGAATATTCATAGCCTATTGATGAGGTAAGAGTGCTTAAAGAATTCTGGGTCATAATAGTAAGCCCGGGCCGGATACTTGTCGGGTCCGATTTGATTGTTACAATGTCTGCATAGAATGGCATCCAGCTGTGAAATCTGAAAAGGTGCTGCCATTTTCTGTAGGGCTCAGGTATATAAGTTAGGGAACTGCTTTCAGTATCTAATTTTGGTTTTATGTCAAACTTGTTGATGAGGAAAGATGAAGAACTGACAAATTCTTTAGCCACTTCCCGTGTTATCGGTATCGAAGTACTGCATATATTATT
>JADGPT010000239.1 GCA_017882345.1 Bacteroidales bacterium | reverse complement strand
TTTGAATAATAAGATAAATCATTTATTCAGTATTTTAATTTATTTACTTTTGTCAAACTGTTTAATACGAGTTTTAAACCATAATATTATGCCATCAATATCGGAAAAAGGCAAAGCAATGCCAGCCTCGCCAATAAGAAAACTTGTTCCTTATGCTGAAGAAGCAAAACGTAAAGGGAGAAAAGTATACCATCTGAATATCGGACAACCCGATATCCCAACTCCTGAAGTAGCGCTTAATGCACTGCGTAACATTAATCTGAAGGTGATTGAGTACAGCCATTCAGCCGGTAACGAATCGTATCGTCGTAAGCTTGCAACTTATTATCAGAAGATCGGTATAAATATCAATCATACTGAAATGCTGATCACAACGGGTGGATCTGAAGCCATACTATTTGCTCTGATGGCATGTATAAACCCTGGTGAAGAAGTTATAACACCCGAACCATTCTATGCCAATTACAATGGCTTCGCAACAACTGCAGGAATTAAGATTGTTCCTGTAACATCCTATATAAAAGATGATTTTGCACTTCCTCCAATTCAGGATATTGAAAAAAAGATCACATCAAAAACAAAAGGAATAATTGTTTGTAATCCAAATAATCCCACTGGATATCTCTATTCGAAAGAGGAACTTCTTCACCTGAAAGAGATTGTAAAGAAACATGATCTGTTCCTCTTCTCCGATGAGGCTTACCGTGACTTTTGCTATGATGGCGCTGAACATTTCTCGGCAATGAATCTTGACGGTATTGATAATAATGTTATCCTGCTCGACTCAGTATCAAAACGATACAGTGAATGTGGCGTACGGATAGGCGCATTGATCACAAAAAATAAAGATGTCATTTCTACTGCCCTCAAATTCGCTCAGGCCCGGCTTTCCCCTCCAGGACTGGGACAAATAGTTGGTGAAGCTTCTATAGATACTCCTGATGAGTATTTTAAAGAGGTGAACAGAGAGTATACTGCCAGAAGAAACTTTATGGTTGAGGCTCTTAATAAAATTCCGGGTGTTTATTGTCCTAAACCGAAGGGCGCATTCTATACTGTAGTCAAGCTCCCTGTTGATGATGCTGATAAGTTTGCGAAATGGCTTCTTGAAGAGTTTGAATATAAAAATCAGACTGTAATGGTTGCTCCTGCTTCTGGGTTTTATTCAACTCCGGGGTCCGGTAAGAATGAGGTACGTATTGCTTATGTATTAAAAATCGATGACCTTAAAAATGCAATGATGATCCTTGCGGAAGCTCTGAAAGTTTATCCGGGAAGGGTTTAGCAACTTAAGACAAAAGACAAAAGTAAAAAGACAAAAGTTGAAGACTGCAAGACTGCATGACTGCAAGACCATAAGACAACTACTTATAAAGCAGATACCTCTCTCTTATTTTAGCAAATTTCGCCAGCCCTTCTTGCCATGTTTCCCTGATTTGTTCTGATGTCATACCTTTTTGTATTTGTTCCCTTAATACAGGCCCACCGGCGAGAATATCAAAATATGAGTTAAAGAATTTATCTTTCTTTGGGAAATCATTATAAGCAGAGATCACCCAATCGAGATTAAGCTCAGGCTTTGGTACCAGTTTTATTCTAATTGCATCCCTCAGATCAGTCCCAAAACATTTTTTTCCCAGGAGTGGTGGATTTTTTGCCCCCGGAACACTTTCGGGGACAAAGCTAAAGCCCCGGTCGGGTAGGTCAGGGTTTCCGAATACCTGAAACGGGAATGAGGTTCCACGGCCCAATGAGATTGAAGTTCCCTCGAAAAAGCAGATGGATGGATAGAGATAAACAGAAGTCTGGTTTGGCAGGTTTGGTGAGGGTTTTACTGGAAGTTCATAAAGTATTTTATGTGTATAGTTTTTACATTTAATAACCACTAGATCGCATTTTACTCCATTCTTCAACCATCCCTCTTCGTTGATCATACTTGCATACTCTCCCACTGTCATTCCATGTACAACCGGAACGGGATCCATGCCAACAAAAGAGCTGTAGGCAGTATCGAGGACATTTCCGTCGAAATAAAATCCATTAGGGTTTGGTCTGTCAAGCACAAGACATTTAACATGGTTTTCTGCACATGATTCCAGAATGTAATGGAGTGTTGAAATATAAGTATAGAACCGGGTACCTACATCCTGAATATCAAATATTACTACATCAATTCCTGCCAGATCCTGAGCAGTTGGCTTAAAATGCGAACCATAGAGGCTAATTAAAGGAATACCCGTATTAGCGTCTCTCCCGTTTTCAATACTCTCCCCTGCATCAGCTAAATTTCTGAATCCATGTTCCGGGGCGAATATTACTTTGATATTTATACCGATTGATAAAAGCTTATCAACCAGATGAGTTGGCCCAATCATGGAAGTCTGGTTTGCGACAACCGCTACAGATTTTCCTTCAATAATGAATTTGTATAATTCAATCTGATTTGCACCGGGTATGGGATCCTTTTTGGAACTGCCAATTAAAGTAAACGAAGTAAGTATAATTGATGAAAGAAGTAAACACTGAAACCTTTTCATATCATAAGTTTTTTCTTCCTGTAAATCTACTTAAATTTGGAAACTTATTTATCTGATGAATTTACCATATTTCATAGCACAAAGACTCATAAAAGGAAGACGTGAAGGCACCTCATTTTCACGTCCGATAAATGTTATTGCTATAGTCGGGATTGCGATGGGACTTGCAGTAATGATTCTTGCAGTTGCAATACTTACAGGCTTTAAACAGCAGATCAGGGAAAAGGTAGTCGGTTTTGGATCTCATATACAGATCATGAATTTTGATTCGAATATTTCATTTGAAACCACTCCGATAAGCGATACACAGAAATTCATTCCCAAAATAAAACAAATCCCCGGAATTTCACATGTTCAGGTTTTTGCCACCAAAGCAGGGATTATAAGAACCGATGAGGATATCCAGGGGGTCGTGCTTAAAGGAATCGGAAGTGATTTTGACTGGAGCTACTTCAAAAGCAACATGATCGACGGATCTGTGTTCACAGTAACTGATACCGGAAGAACTGATAAGGTGATAATATCAAAAAAGATCTCTGATATGCTCAGGCTGAAAACCGGTGATTCATTCGCCATGCTATTTATACAGGATCCGCCCCGAATGAGAAAATTTACCATCAGTGGGATTTATGAAACAAGCCTTGAAGAATTTGATAAGATGTATGTTTTCTGTGATATCGGACATATAAAGAGGCTTAACAATTGGTTGGAAGACCAGGTAAGCGGATTTGAAGTATATATCAACGATTTCGACAAACTGGATGAGATGACTTCAGAAGTCAGAGATGCAATTGGATATAAAATAACCGAAGAAGATACAAAGTTTAAGGTAACTAACATAAGAATACGATATCCTCAGATCTTTGACTGGCTGAATTTTCAGGATATCAATGTCATAATAATCATTTTGCTGATGCTTATCGTTGCAGGATTTAACATGATCTCAGGATTGCTTATCCTAATTCTTGAAAAAACCAATATGATTGGCGTTCTTAAATCTCTTGGCGCTGAAGATGTTACAATACGCCGAATGTTTCTTTATCAGGCTGCATATCTGATCGCGAAGGGATTATTCTGGGGTAATTTTATAGGAATAGGACTTGCTTATCTTCAGTTGAAAACCGGCATAATTACACTCGATCCTTCTTCATATTACATTAAAACTGTCCCTGTTAATCTTAACTTAATCCATATACTTTTATTGAATGCCGGTACTATGGCTGCTATAATTATTATGCTTCTTGTCCCCTCACAGTTAATAAGCAGAATAACACCGGTAAAAGCGATTAAGTACGATTAGAAGCTCAGGCAAAACACTGTCTCTTTATCCGGGGCGGATCTTACTTTCAGGCTTCCTCCATGCACCCTCATGATTTGTTTTGAGATGCTTAGTCCTATACCGGAGCCATTTTGGCGGGTCGTAAAAAACGGGACAAATATTTCATCAAGGTTTTCCTCGGGAATTCCCGGTCCGTTATCAATAACGCATAT
>JADGPT010000238.1 GCA_017882345.1 Bacteroidales bacterium | reverse complement strand
ACCTTTGTCTTTTTACTTTTGTCTTTTATCTTTATACATTCTTCCTTGCCAGGTATTAAGTTCTTCGAGGCGTTTTTCGATAAGATTTACGATCTGGTCAGTTCGTTTTTTACCCCAGCCTTCTCCTGTTAAAAAGCGCGGTGGCGCTTCTCCGGTAAATCTTTCTACTACAATTGCCGGATTCAGCCTTTCAAGGAAAGAAATGAAGAAATCAAGATATTCCTCCCATGTAAAGAGCTCAAAATCACCAGGATTATTCTTAAATTCAATTTCCATGGGTGTTCCTTTTATTATTTGCAACTGGTGAAATTTTACAGTCTTAACGGGTAGCCGTGAGATGATATCGACCTGTTTCAGCATCTCATCACGGGTTTCTCCCGGTAATCCAAAGATAAAATGGGCCCCTGCATTTATTCCAAGGGCAGCTGTCTTTTCCAGTGTAAATACTGCATCTTCAAATGAATGTCCGCGATTAATCCGTAAAAGTGTTTTGTTATGGCACGATTCAATTCCATATTCTATTGCAATATAATATCTCTCTGAAAGCTCTTTAATGTATTCGAGTTTTTCATCATCGATGCAATCAGGTCTGGTTCCAATTATCAAACCAACCACACCCGGATAGTTCAATGCTTCCTCATAGAGTATTTTTAATTTTTCCAACGGAGCATAAGTATTAGAATATGCCTGAAAATAAGCCAGATATGAAACAGCTTCATTGTATCTCCACTTATGAAATTTTATTCCCTCCCCAATTTGTTCGGATACAGATCTCACAGAATCACAGTATGAAGGATTAAATGCGTCATTATTACAGTAGGTACAGCCACCAAACCCTTTTGATCCATCGCGGTTTGGGCAGGTAAATCCAGCATCGATCGAAACCTTCTGAACCCTGGCGCCATAAATACTTCTGAAATAATTGGAATAGGCATTGAATCTTCGTTCATGCCCCCAGGGATATTTGTTTGTTTCTTTATTGATTGATAACATTTATGCAGATACAATTTTATTCTTATCAACATACCAGATAAAAGCTTCAATATCGCTATACCCCATATCAATAAGGAGACTGCGGTACTGATCAACTTGCTCATTATAATGAGAATTCTCCTCACCGAATTTGAAATCGATTATTGTTGTTTTTCCATTTTTAAATATTACCCGGTCGGGACGACGCGTAATTCCTGTCGGAAGAAGAATTCCTGCTTCTGTCAATACTTTATTATCAGCCAGAAACCATTCAGCAACCTGTGGTATGCTTATGGCATCGTTAACTCTTTTTTCAATTTCAGCTGATTCTTCTTCAGCCAATTTACCTTCCAGAACGAGTTTTCTTACAGCAGGGGAAATGTCGGCAGGGGTATTTATTCCTTCAAATACCTCATGCATAAGTTTCCCATAGTTAATCTTTTTTCTCAGGGCATGGCTCTCAGACGAAAAATAATTCTCTCCATGAAGCTTAAGCTTAAGCGATTCCAGAGTCTGACTAACTGAATATGTTGAAGAGATAAAATTCATTTTATCTACTGTTTCACAATTGTTTTCAGGTATCTCCCCATATTCGAACACATTAGTCTCATTACTATAGTGACTATTCAGGGAAAAATCTTGTCCTTCCTTAAATTCAGGGATCAGGGTAATGGCATTCTTTAGTACCCCTGCAATAGTATTTTCCGATCTGGGATTATCAACTGAAAACCCGTATAATACATCCCTGGCCCTGGTAAGGGCAACATATAACAAGTTAATGTTATCAAGATATACTGAATATTTTTCTTCTTTATAATAATCAGCAAATATTGTGCTGTTCAGATCTTTGCTATATTTTACAGGGACAATTCCAAGATCATTGAACGGTGGCGTGTCGGGTTTTACCCATAAGACCGGTTGTTTGGATGCCAGATGATCGAGATTCCATGAGAGAAATGGCAATAGAACTGCTTTAAATTCGAGTCCTTTTGACTTATGGATAGTCAGAATTCTTATTGCATCCTGATTACCGGGAAGAACTACAGATTTCTTTTTACCGCTCTCCTCCCACCAGTCGAGGAATGTTTGAATATCGGCATTTTTATTGCCTGTAAAACTCACAATATAATCCTGGAAAGTATTAAGAAAAGGCACATTCCATGAATATTCACCAAGCCGGAAAAACTTTATAGTACTTTCAGTTGCTTCGAACAATGGCATTTGTCTGATCCTGTCAAGGAAATCTTCATAGCCAACGGGAAAAAAAGTTCTTGATAATTCTATTAATTTATCGCTCTGAAGTGATGCGTTTTCAGCTTCTCCATCTCCGGTAGACATCAGAAAAAACCGTAACATTATAGCTCTGCTTAAAAAATCCTGAGGATCATTTACAACAGAGATCACACTAATGATAAAAATAATGACAGGTGAGTTCGAGAGCAATAATGAATCGTTTGAGACTGCATTAAAATTATATATCTGCTTTTTTTCCGAAGAACAATTGTTGTTATAATCTATCAATGCATTCAGAACCAGCGCTCCTTCTTTACCATCTCTCACAATAATACCGATATCAGAAGCTTTATAACCCTTGTCCTGCAATGATTCTATTACAACAGGAAGACGATCAAGAACAACATTCTGCCATTTCTGGTTATCATTATTTGGTATGAATTCAAGTCTTACAAACCCACCTTCATTTTTACATGGATCTACCTGGATAGCTTCAGAGTAAAGTTTCTTAAAACTTACAGGAAGCAACTCACCTGCGAGTAATTTGTCAAGCTGATCAGGAATTATCGTAAAAAGGGTATTATTAAACCTGATGATGTTTGACCGGCTTCTCCAGTTTGTTGTGAGGGGTTCGCTGAAAATTCTTTTATTATCCACCATACTTTCGAGAACTGTTCCCAGAATTCGCCAGTCGCTGTTCCGCCACCTGTAAATTGATTGTTTTACATCACCAACCACAAGATTGTCATAACCCTCTGCCATACTGTTTTCAATCAAGGGCTTGAAATTATCCCATTGTATTATTGATGTATCCTGAAACTCATCAATCATAAAATTTTCGTACCTGGTACCTACCTTCTCGTATATAAATGGAGACTGATCTTCGCGTATAATAAGGTTAAGTAATTCGCCTGCATCAGATAGAAGAAAACTGTTTTCAGAGGTAGTAATCAGATGAACGTTATGCAAAACATCAGATAATATTCCAAGTGCATAAATGTAAGAGAGAACACTAGCTGCACTCCTGTAAGTAATTATATTTTCATCATAATAATGAATTGCATCGCGAAGTGTTTTATCCAGCCCGCTGCTAATTGCGGTCTCCAGTTGTGGCGATATAGTCCCGGTTGACCACCTTGGTGAATCATTATCAATTTCACGGACATAACTGTTTGGATCCTTTACATTTCCTGAAACAAGAGATTTGATGAATCCTGGTATTCCCTGCCCTTTCCTGTAGAACAGATCGTCGGATAGTTCAAATTTTGAAAAAATTTCATCGGCCTTTTTCCCAAAGTCTATTAGTTTTTTCTCAAATGAGCGGGATATTGATCTGATCTTTTCTATGTACTCAAGAAGAAATTTTTTATCCTCAAGTTTAGATTGTTCTTCAAAGGAGAGTATCTTGAATTTTTCTTTAAACAACTCCTCAGCAAGTTTGATTATACCCTCTTTAAGATTCCAGCTCTTCTCATCATCTATATTTGACATTGCATAAGTAATCAGCCAGTTTTTAAGCTGATTGTCAGTTGTGGCCGAAGCAATCATTTCATCAACCGCTGCAGAGAGTATTGTACTGTGATCCAGTTCAATACTAAAGCCGGAATGAGGACCGATCTCTCTTGCAAAAGCACGTAGTACCTTCTGAAAAAAACTATCGATTGTAGATACAGAGAATCTTGAATAATCATGCAGGATGGAATTTAATATTTCTATTGCTTCCTTCCTGATCCACTCTTCCGGCTTACCGGTAGATTTAACCAAACCTGTCAGATAATCTGAGTTTTCACCAATAGCAAGCTTATGCAAATGATTGAGGATCCTGGATTTCATTTCTGCAGTAGCTTTATTT
>JADGPT010000237.1 GCA_017882345.1 Bacteroidales bacterium | reverse complement strand
CTAAAGTGGCATCTGCAAAAATTGAATTTAGTATGTTTGAAAACTGACTTGTGCATCTTGGAAGTCTCATTGCTGTAACTACATAAGAAGCGCTTTTATTTTTAGTTACGGTGCTTGATAAAGTATAACTTGTTGCTGTCGGATCCCAAATAGTATCTATAATATCTCCGCGAGGGACTCCGTTTTCGTCATGGTAAGTATATATAAGATAAGCCGCAACATCTGAGGAAAGGCTCGATGTCCACTTAAATTCTGAAATGCCTGTCTCAGGCTGTACTGAAACTAATGTAAGTTCAGGGGGTAAAGGAACGCAACTTATTTGGGAATAAGCAGTGAATGACCAAAAGCTACATAAGAGAATAATAATATAAAAATGACGGTATTTCATTCAGAGCCGACTGTTATTTCATAAAGTTCATCAATATTGTAATACGTCTTTGCCAGTTCAATTATTTCGTCAGGATCTATGGTTTTTATTTTATCAGCTAACCTGTAATAATAATTGTTATCGAGTCCGAATTCCCATACCGACTTGAAACTTTCTGCCAGGGCAAATGGACCATCAAACATTCTTACCATCTCACCCGACATATAATTACGCACTACCGCCATCTCTTCTTTCTTCACAGGGACATTCTGCAGAAGCCTTATCTCCTTGTAAATCTCATCTTTCGTTTTTTGACAGTATTTCTGACCGACTTCTGTTGAAATCACTTTGTAGCCGGTAAGATCAAGTGAGGTGAGTGAAGAGTTTATTCCGTAGGTATAGCCTTTTTCTTCACGGATATTTTTCATTAAGCGAGAGCCGAAATACCCACCCAGGATAGAATCCAGGATCTTTAAACCAGGATAATCAGAATGCCGTTTGTTGATTATGGCTGATCCTATTCTGATGGCAGTCTGAACGGTACCTGATTTATTAATATGGACCTTTTTAATTTTTTCACCTTTAATAAAATTAACAGAATTTTCCTTTTTAATTTCCTTCAATGCCATATTCCCAAAATATGAATTGAGATGATCGGTCGTTTTGTCGTGTATTTTACCCGATATTATTATTGTCATATTTTCAGGTGTATAATACTTGTTGTGAAAATCAGCAAGAAGAGAAGGAGTAATCATTTCAAAATCCTGTTCATGAACCTGATAGCCGTATGGGTGATTCTTTCCAAAGAGAGATTCAAAAAAGTTATCCATTGCAAGGTTCTGAACTTTTTCCCTGTTTACCATGTACCAGCGAAGTCTTTTTCTCATCAGTGAATTTAATTCCGGTTCAGGAAAAACAGGACGAAACAATATCTCACGGCAAAGTTCCATAACCTTTTCAATATGTTTGCTAAGGAAAAAAAGAACAATTCCGGCATAATCTTTTTCAGCCGATTGGTTTAAGAAGACTCCATAAAAATCGAGCGACCTGTTTAGTTCTTCGGAGGTGTAATTCTGTGATCCCTCAGACAGCATTATGTTGCAAGTTGAACCAAGGAGAGGTAAAGATTCCTTAATCTGACCTGCCTTGAACACAAACTCAAGACGCATTATATCCTCTGTACCGGCTTCAATGGTATATACCGGTACCCCGTTGTTGAGTCTGAATGACTTTGCCTCAGGAATAATTACCTTCTCAACCGGGAATACCGGCGGTTGTATTCTTTGCAGGTTATTCATCATTTTTCTTTTCGGGTTGATATATAATTTATTGTACTGCAATTGGAGGGGATAAAATACTTTCTGATTGCTTCGGTTACCATACTATAGCTGACTTTTCTGTAAGCATCAACTTCATTATTTATTAATCCCGGGTTACCTAGTAGCTCAAAAAATGAAAGATTTGCCGCCTTATTAAGAATACTTGTATTTGAAAATACAGTTGAAGATTCAAATTTGTTCTTCACTTTTTCCATCTCATCTTCTATACCATTTTTGTTCAGAAGGCTATTGATTACCTCATTAATAGAGTCATTGGCATAATGAATGTCAACACCTTTCATTAACTTACCATTGATAATAATCAGCCCCGGATCTATTTCTGCAGTCAGGTAAGCATTTATCTCACTGAATAATTTCTTCTCCCTTACGAGCTTTGTATACAATCTGCCTGATTCTCCTCCCGCCAGAAGATCAGTAATAAGGTCGAGGGTATAAAAATCATTACTGTTCCTGGCTCCTATATGCCAAACCTTATATAATGCTGTAGCTGGAACATCACTTTCTATTGTCATAATTCTTTCTTCGTTCTGTTCTGGTTCGGGAGGAAGGTTTCTCGATTGCACTGTTCTTTTTTCAATAGGGCCAAACCATTTCTGTGCAAGTTTATAAGCAAGCTCATATTCAATGTTGCCAGTCAGGGCAAGAATTGCATTATTCGGGGCATAATGTGAAAAGAAAAATTTCTTAATCTGTTCAAGGTTAGTATTTTTAATATGAGCCAAATCCATTCCGATTGTTGGCCACCGGTATGGATGTACTTTATAAGCTAATGGCCTGAGCTTTAATATCGCATCTCCATAAGGTTGATTTACATAACGCTGGTTGAATTCCTCAGTGACTACACTCTTCTGTGTATCAAGATTCTTTTGTGAAAAATCCAGCTCAAGCATTCTGTCGGATTCCAGCCAAAAACCTGTTTCAATATTTTCTGAAGGAATTGTAAGATAATAATTTGTGATATCATTATTGGTGAATGCATTATTCTCGCCACCAACCAGTTGCAGAGGAGTGTCGAAATCAGGAATATTAACCGATCCTCCAAACATAAGGTGTTCAAACAGATGTGCCTGCCCTGTCATTGACGGATCCTCATCTCTGGATCCAACGTCGTATAGAAGGTTCATAGCAATAAGGGGAGTGGATTTATCTTCATGTACCAGAACCCTTAATCCATTATCAAGTGAAAACCTTTTGTAGTTTATCATACCTAGTAACTTTCAATTATCAGAAATGGATGAGCACAAACCGGAATAATACCTGCTTACAAACTTAATTAAAAATCAACGACGGTTTAGTATTGTTTTTATATTTGCATAATTATGTTTAAAAATCATTTTTTCAGACGAATATATCATCTTGATCTTTTTAAAATTGATCAGGTTAAATTAGTTTACATCCTTAGTCTGGTAGTCGGTCTGTTAAGTGCCCTTGCCGCTGCTATACTTAAGTATTCTATTCATTATATGCATAAAATACTTACTGAGGGAATTACAGGGAAGTCGGGTAATTATCTCTATCTTATTTATCCTTTGATTGGAATGTTCCTGACTTTTTTATTTGTCAGATATATAGTTAAGGATAATATAAGTCATGGTATAAGCCGGATACTATATGCTATTTCCAGGAAAAAGAGTCATCTGAAGACACATAATACATGGACTTCAATAATTGCCAGCACACTTACTATCGGATTTGGTGGATCAGTTGGAGCTGAAGCGCCGATAGTGCTGACAGGATCTTCAATTGGTTCTGCTATCGGAAGGTTTTTCAAATTGAATTATAAAAACATTACATTGCTTATCGGCTGTGGCGCTGCAGGCGCTGTTTCAGGGATTTTTAAGGCTCCAATTGCCGGTATTGTTTTTACTCTGGAGATACTGATGCTCGATCTGACCATTTCATCTATTGTTCCTCTTTTGATCTCGTCGGTAACAGCTGCTACTGTTGCATATTTTCTGATGGGAAATAAAGTTCTCTTTTCCTTTGATATAGTGGGAGCTTTTAATATCTCTAACATTCCCTGGTATTTGCTTCTTGGTGTTGTATCCGGATTAATATCACTCTATTTTTCGAAGATGACATTGTTCCTTGAAGGGAGTTTTAGTAAAATTAAGAATACTTATTTAAGACTTATTCTTGGAGGTATCGTTCTCGGAAGCTTGATATATCTGTTTCCTCCGTTCTTTGGTGAAGGTTATGATACAATAATGTCACTGCTGGAGGGAAATACTGATTTAATTTTCAGTAATAGTATTTTTAGTCAGTTTTCCGAAAATTTTCTGGTTGTTGTTCTGTTCATGACGGGTCTTATTTTTCTTAAAGTAGTTGCAAGCAGTTCAACAAATGGAGCTGG
>JADGPT010000065.1 GCA_017882345.1 Bacteroidales bacterium | reverse complement strand
TGAGCAACATCATAAAGCTCAGGATTTGATATTGTCTGCATCGAAACAATTGGATTTATTGCAGCTACTTCTATTTTGCCATTTTCCTGTTCTATGACCAGCACATTGCATGGCAGCATAGCCCCGATTTTATCTTCCAGCAGAAGCGCTTTATATGCAAAAGCAGGATTACACGCTCCGAGAATTGCGTATTTTTTAAAATCAATATTAAGTTTTTCTTTTAGTTTATCGTGAATCCTGATTTCTGAAATTATACCAAAGCCTTCAGATTTAAGCCCGTCAGTTACAAGCTTAATTGCTTCATCAAATGTTCCGGAAATTATCTTGCTGAAATAGTACTTCATGACTGTTTAATATTTTGAATTAGATGTTCATCAAAATTATTAATTATTAATAACATTTATTATCGGAATAAAACAAAATTGATAAAAATAAGTTCAATTATATAAGCTAATGAAAGAGGCTTTTGAAGTTTTTAGTGCAGTTCAATATATTCTTTTAGTTCCTTATGCCACTCATCAGGTTCATGCGTCCCTGGAATTGTTTCCTCAGCAAACAGAAGGTCAATTAAATATCGTGGCTTTTTGCCTCCATTATAGACTGATTTAATGCAGGATATACAATACACAACAACATCATCCAGAGGCATCTCTGATGCTCTTTTTATCATTAGTTCCTTAACTTTATCTGTTGGTAAAATCCCATAGAAAGTATCACCACAGCACGTACTTTTTGTCCTGGTGTTTTTAGGTTCAACCAAATTAATATTCATTTTTGAAAGCAGTTGCCTGATTGCGGTTTGGACTATTTCCTTTTCCCGGGTAGGACATGCATCAGTAATTGACA
The DNA here is from genome assembly GCA_017882345.1 of Bacteroidales bacterium. Classification (GTDB taxonomy): domain Bacteria; phylum Bacteroidota; class Bacteroidia; order Bacteroidales; family VadinHA17; genus LD21. The sequence continues at coordinate 14,128 of JADGPT010000065.1, read as the reverse complement.
TACTTATACCGTTATAATCGGGGAAGTTGAAAAAATCGTTTCCCGCCAGAATTTCCCAAAGAGAAATAGTTGAAATGTTCTTGTAATCGTTTGCGAATCGTTTATCACACCCGGGGCAGACATTTATTATTTTTGAATTCGCTTCCAGATCAGGTTCATGTTGGCAACAAGTCATCAACATGTCCATCTCACCTATATTTTCTATCAGAAGTTTATGTATTCTCTCCGCTAATTCGGGTTTATATAACATTAAAGCGCATCCGGGTGCGAAAACCATCTTTTCTCTATCTGATCTCTTCCTTGAATTCATCTGACAGTTCCCTCTTTTAAAAATTTGGACAGCGTCAAATCTATTCCTTTTTACCTTAAAAATGTATGATATTAATAAGATTTTACCAAACGTGAAAACAAGGCGAAAGGCAAAAGTAAAAAGGCAAAAGGCAAAAGTAAAAGACTTCAAGACTTCAAGACCGCAAGACAGCAGGATTTTTTTTTTAAACAATCATCCCTGCGGCAACTGTTTCGTTTGTGCCTTCATCGATAAAGATCATGCTCCCGGTAATATTATTTTTCTTATAACTATCAAAAAACATTGGTTTTGAAGTTTTTATAGTTATGGAGGCAATATCATTCATGTTAATTGTTCTGTTTTCAAAATCATTCTCAAGATTGTTAATATTCATTCTGTAATTTACTGACTTAACGATGCAACCAGCTTCATTACTGTTAATTTTTATCAGATACCTTCCACCGATCTTCATCGGACGTTCATTGAACCAGCAAATCATAAGCTTAATATCCTGACTGATAACAGGTAAATCATCGGATGAAACCAGCATATCACCCCGGCTTATATCAATCTGGTCCTCGAGTGATATCGTAACCGAATCGCCTGCAATAGTTTCTGAAAGTGTTTTTCCCAGAACATCAATGCTTTTAATCTTCGATTTGAGTAATGATGGTAATACAGTGACCTCATCCCCTGGCCTGAAAACACCACCTGCAACACGTCCTGCATAGCCTCTGTAATCATGAAACTCTGAAGTGTTAGGACGTATAATTGTCTGCACCGGGAAACGCTTAATATCAGGATTCTTGTTTTTTCTGATTTCAATTGACTCGATAAGTTTCAGAAATGTTTTTCCATGATACCAATTCATTTTTTCCGACTTGTCGACGACATTATCGCCATACTTTGCACTTATGGGAATAAAATGGGAATCGGCAATATTAAGTTTATCAACCAGCAGAGCAAGTTCATTTTTTATATTGGTGTAGACAGACTCATCCCAATTTATCATATCCATCTTGTTTATACAGAATATTATATGACGAATGTCCAGTAGGGAAGCGATATAGGAATGTCTGATAGTCTGTTCAAGTACTCCTTTCCTCGCATCAATAAGTATTACTGCCAGATCTGCAGTACTGGCACCTGTAACCATATTTCTTGTATACTGGATATGTCCTGGCGTGTCAGCAATGATAAATTTTCGTGCTGGTGTTGCAAAGTACCTGTATGCCACATCAATTGTTATGCCCTGTTCACGTTCAGCTCTTAATCCGTCAGTCAGAAGGGAAAGATCCAGTTCTTCTCTTCCAAGCCGTTTCCCGGATTGGACAATATGCTCCATCTGGTCTTCAAATATTGATTTACTGTCATAGAGGAGCCTCCCGATCAGAGTACTTTTCCCGTCGTCAACACTTCCTGCTGTTGTAAATCTTAGCAGACTTTTATTCTCGCTCTTTCCGTTTATTTTCATCCTATTCCTAATTCCTCATTCCTAATTCCTCATCCCTCATGCCTCATGCCTAATCCCTTAACAAGTCAGAAGTATCCTTCTTTCTTACGGTCTTCCATTGCTGCTTCTGATCGTTTATCATCGTATCTTCCTCCTCTTTCGGTAACTCTTGTAGCAGCTATCTCGGATATTATTTCTTCCAGTGATCCTGCCTTCGAGAGTGTAAGCCCGGTACAGGTTATGTCACCTATAGTCCGGCATCGGACATCTGTCTCGAAGACATGTTCATTTGGTTTTAACTGCATGAAAGGGGCCCAGGCCAGATAAACGCCATTACGGCTGAATATCTTCCGTTTGTGGGTATAGTACAATTCCGGAAGTTTAATGTTTTCATTCAGAATATACTGCCAGACATCCAGTTCCGTCCAGTTGCTTATCGGGAATACCCTGAAATGTTCCCCCGAATGTTTCCTGCCGTTAAAAATATTCCATAACTCCGGACGCTGGTTCTTTGGGTCCCATTGGCCAAATTCATTTCTATGTGAGAAAAACCTCTCCTTGGCTCTGGCTTTCTCCTCATCACGGCGGCCACCACCAATAGCCACATCGATTTTAAGTTCATCAATTGCGTCAAGAAGTGTAATCGACTGGGCCTTATTGCGACTTGCATTCACACCCTGTTCTTCGGTAACTCTTCCCTTATCAATTGAATCCTGTACGTATCTGACAATAAGTTCTGCCCCAAATTCTTTAGCAAGATCATCCCTGAACTTCAAAGTTTCTTCAAAATTATGACCAGTGTCAATATGCATCAGACTAAAAGGTATTCTTGCAGGCCAGAATGCTTTTCTGGCGAGATGTACAAGCAAAATTGAATCCTTTCCACCGGAAAAGAGCAATACTTTGTTCTCGAACTGGGCAGCCACCTCCCTCATGACAAATATTGCTTCTGCTTCGAGTTCTTTCAGATGTTCATCATTTATATTTATAACATTCTTCATTTATTTATTGTCTTTTGTCTTTTATTTAATGTGCAAACCACACTCTTTAGGTCCGTCATTTTCCCACCACCATCTTCCTGAACGGAAATCCTCACCTGGCTTTACTGCCCTGGTGCAAGGTTCACATCCTATGCTGACAAATCCTTTGTCGTGCAGCGAATTATAAGGTACATTATTCTCCTTTACAAAGTTCTTTATATCATCAAATGTCCAGTTAAAAAGAGGGTAGAATTTGTATAGATTTTTGCTTTTATCATATTCGAGCCAATCCATATTGTTACGATCGTCAGATTGTTCAGCCCTGATCCCCGATATCCAACACTCCATACCTTTAAGAGCCCTGTTTAACGGAACAACTTTTCTGATTCTGCAACACTCTTTCCTGTTTTCCACAGACTGATAAAAGCTAAATGGTCCCTTTTCTGTAATCATTTTTTCAACAGACTCATATTCAGGAAAATATACACTTATTTTTTTGTTGTATTTGATTATAGTGTTTGAAAAGACATCGTAAGTCTGGGGAAATAGCCTTCCGGTATCAAGTGTTATAACCTTTACATCTATATTATTACTGAAGAGTTTGTGAGTTATAACCTGATCTTCAATCCCTAAGCTGGTAGTAAATATAACCTTCTCAGGGAAAAGGGAGACAAGCTTTTTCAGTTGATCCTCGATAGGAAATCCGTCAAGTTGGTTTTTTAGCTCTTTTAGTTGCATATAGATATTACTTTTTTATGTATTTGACAATGTTCTTCCTGATGTGATTAGCTGAAGCTCCCGGAGAGATAATCCCTGGTTAATTGTTTTTTTGGATTATTAAAGAACTCTTCAGTAGGGCCGGCTTCAATTATTTTGCCCAGATACATAAATATTATGTGGTCGGCGATTCGTTTTGCCTGTCTAAGCGTATGAGTTACAAGAATAATTGTATATTTTTCTTTCAGCTTAACAAATAGCGCTTCTATTTTTTTTGTTGAAAGTGGATCAAGCGCTGAAGTAGCCTCATCTCCCAGAATATATTCAGGCTCTATTGCCAGTCCTCTTGCAAGGCATAATCTCTGTTGCTGTCCAATAGACAATCGGGTGGCAGATTTTCGAACCCTGTCTCTAACTTCATCCCACAGACCAACGTACTGCAAATATTGGATAACAGTTTGATTTATAGCTTTTCTTTTCTTTATCCCATGGATTCGCGGGCCATACGCGACATTATCAAATATAGACATTGGCAGGGGACAGGGCCGCTGAGCCAGTAATCCCATCTTTTTACGTGTATCAATAACATTCACATGCGGGCCATATATGTTTTCATCGTCGACAAATACTTTGCCACTGATCTTTACTTCAGGAGATTCATCATGCATCCGGTTCAGTGTTTTCAGAAAGGTTGACTTGCCGCATCCCGATGGTCCGATAATGCATGTGATGCTTTTTTCAGGGATTGTCAGGTTAACATTCTTGAGAATGTGCTGATCTTCTATAAATACATCAAGATTTTCGATTCTGATTGACTGATTTGCAATCAATTTCTTTAATGTGATCGCTTCATCCATTCCGATAAATGAATTAGTGTAACTACTTACCATGTGTTGGTTTGTTGATATCATATCTTGTTTTTTGAAAACTTTGAACTAAAATACCGCGCTGAAAAGCTCAGAATTAGGATAATTACTGTAAGGATTATTGCTGAAGCGTAAGCACGGTTCTGTACTTCTTCAACCGGACTTCCAAGCTGGAAGAAAATAGAAAGAGGTAAAGTAGCTGCAGGTTGATTAAGTGAAGTTGGTATATTGTCAGTATATCCTGCGGTAAAGAGAACAGTTGCTGCATCTCCGATACCTCTTCCGATAGCCAGCAAGATGGCTGTGACTAATCCTGGCATAAGTTGTCTTAGTATGACTTTTACCATTTCATATTTTGTGGTGCCCAGTGATAATAATGCATCCGGCAGATCGCGGGATAAAAGCCTGGTTATTTCATCAAAAGATCTCATCATAATTGGCATTATAAGCATTGCTACAGTCAGAATTCCTCCTATTAATGAGGCCCTTATTCCAAGATAGATCATGAGTGCAAATCCGAATGCTCCGTAAACAATTGATGGAATACCAAAGAGAATGTCAAGTGAAAAACGAATTATAGATGAGAAAATAGATCTTGCAGGCAGATAAAAATTGATATACATCACAAGTGGTACACTAATGAGTATGCTGATTGTAAGTGATCCAAGTATTATATATAGAGAACCGACAATTGCATTCAATACTCCTCCTTCCTTCCCAAGATAAAATCCGCCTCCCGGAAGTTTTGTTACCATGTCAAGAGTAAGGGCAGGCAACCCTCTGTAAAAAACGGTACCAATAATATACATAAGGACACCAAGGATGATCATTGCTGCACAGATCATAATTACCTTAAATATCTTCTCTTCTAAATGTTTCATAGTAATTTGCAAATCATATTATTGATTATCAGAATTGATATCTCCTTTCAATCTGATTAAGAGTAAATCTTGAAAGTCCGTTAAATAAAACAACAATTATAAAGAGAAGGAATGCAGAGAGCATAAGTGCGGATTCATAGCTTGGCATCGAAAGCATTTCGCCATAATTATTTGCAATTAATGCAGGGAGTGGATAGCCGGCATCAAAAATTGAATGTGGGATTTTTGCTGTGTTACCACACACCATTAATACTGCCATCGTTTCACCAAAAGCCCTGGATAATGCGAGAACAGTTGCAGCAATTATCCCTGAGATTGATTTCCTAAGAATAACTTTCTTAACTGTCTGCCATTTAGTTGCTCCCATGGAAAGAGACGCATCGGTCATCTCTTTTGGAATAGAACGAAATACTTCTACCATAATGCTGATCAGCAAAGGAATAATCATAACGGCCAGAACGACTCCTCCTGCAAGAATCGTATAACCACTCGAAAATTCTACAAATCGGGGAGCTATCTTATTGGCTATCAAAGGAACAATTGTCAATGTGCCCCAAACACCATAAATTACAGGAGGTATACCTGAAAGCAGATCAATAACAGGTTCAAAAAACCGTCGTACATTCTTTGAAGCATAGGAATTAAGATAAATACTGGTAAGAATGGAAAATGGGAGGGCTATTATTATGGCAATAAGCGAAACGTAGAAAGTGCTGAGTATAAATGGAAGAAAACCGAAATCCCCCTTGAATGGTTTCCAGTCAGCAGAGGAAAGTAATACCCACAGGTTTTTCTCCCTCATTATTGGTAATGCTTTGAAAAATAAGCTTAACCCTATAACGAGAAGAAGAAGTATGGTAAAAATACCAATGCCCAGCATCAAATACCGGGCAGCTTTGTCTTTTGCAGCTCTGAGTCGACGCATATTTATTTATTGTAGCTTCTTTTGCTCTGATTCAATTCTTTCTTTTGGAAGAGATATGTAGCCTGCTTCATTAACAAATTTTTGTCCGTCAGATAATACCCATCTGATAAATTCAGTTAGAACTTTGTTGTTTTTGGGACTGCCCTTAACTACGAAATATAATTCCCTGGCCGGTGGTGATGGATATTTACCTGAAGCAATTGCAGCTATTAAATCATTCATTGAAGTATAAAAATCTTCATCACTGTCAATCTTCCCATTATTATTAAGATCAATAGGTACTACTTTCAAACCTTTGATCTGCTGCCTTGTTGTAGCATCATATACGTAGCCAATATTATTATATCCTATACCGAGAGGATCTTTCTTAACTGCCTGTGCTAATCCCGGGTCCCCAAATACTCCTACTCCCAAAAGATCTTCTTGTTTCTTTCCGAAAAATTTAGCCCATATTTCGGCAGCGCCACAGGCATCAGAACGGGTATAAATATGAACAGGCGATGATGTTTTAGCTCCAAAGGCCTGTGACCATGTTGTATATCTGCCAGTTATCCAGATATTATTTGCTGCGTCTAACTTTAAACCTTTTGTAATAATATCGTTAAGTGCAGGGTTTTGTGCATTTACTACAGCAACAACTGCATCTTTTGTAACAGCAATTGGGAAAGCTCCTTTTTTTAACTCTTCCGGGTAAATCTCACGCGATACCATACCTATCTCAACCATTCCGTTAAGTGCATCTGAAATACCCTTACCTGCGCCTCCAGCGGAGATGTCAAACCTTACTCCGGGATTTAGTTTCTTGTATTCATCTGCCCATCTTATTACCATCGGGTACAGTGCAAAAGCACCTGAGATACTGATCTGACCTGAACTCTTTTCCTGACTGAAAGACTTTGGAACAGTCAAAAAGAAGAAAAGGACAACACCCAATGAAAATGATTTACCTAATTGTCTCATGTTAAATACTATATATTGTCAGAAGCCAATCTGATACTGAACAGTAAAATAATTATTATCAACGGCTATACCCTCTTCCTGCCGTAAAGTATAAAATGCCTGTAAGCGTGACCAGCTGGTAAAATTGTAATTAGCGCCAAAAATATAGTTTGTTGAAATATTATTAGCTGTTGAGGTATCAGGATCATAAGTGTCGTATTTACCAAGAACCTGAAGTTTCTGTGGAATTAAAAAATAGCCAGTTTGCAGATACCATCCGGCTCTATCCGTTTTGCCATCTTTTCCGGCGATATATTCACCTTTAAAAGAAAACCGGGTTGTTACATAGCTGAATTCACCCCCGAACCTATTGCGGGTCTGACTCTGACCAGCTACATCAGGTTTTATCGCTTTATCCATACCTTTATAAAATCCTCCCCCAAACGAGAATCCTTTTATTGGCGTGAAAATCAGACGTCCTGAAATATCTTTCTCATTATTGGCAGTATCTGCGACATTTATACCGGAACCATTAAAGACCCCTATGCGGTATTCCACAACTGGCACGCCTTTGATTTTTAAGATTGATCCACTTGCCTGTATACCAATGTCGTGTCCGTTCTGGTTACCTATTACATCTTTGCTGCGTGCAACCAGAGCCTCTACAACCTGTGAACGGTCAATCATATCAAGTTTATTTGTAGATGTTAGATTCTCAAGTGAAAAAGGAATTAAAAACTGACCGACTGTTAATGAGAAATAGTCTGCCAGCTTTATCTCGCCATATACATCAATCATTTTTGGTTTATCAACAAAATCAGTCTGTAATCTGTAAGAGAAAAATGGTGTGACAGAACCTCTTAGATCAATCCTGGCACGGCGAATGTCAAACCCATTATGTTTCCCTGATTCCTGAAAAGTCTGATATCTGATTTGTGAGTATCCCGTAAGCTGCATCTGCCTTGCTGCAGTGACGAAAAATGATTTACGCGAAGCATCAGTTTGTTGTTGGAGTAATGCTGCTTCAGCCCTGACTGAATCTGCCTGCACCTGACTGATTGTCTTATTTGAGATTAATAAAGTGAGTATGTCATTGGTGGATTGCGCAAATAAATCTGCAATAATTAACATGAAAAACGAAAGGGAAAGTACAAACCTCATAATCTCTACCGATTTTGTGAACAAATGTAAAGCTCTTTATGTCGGTTATGATTGGCATAAAAACCACAAATGGTTAAGTATTAATACTTAGCTTTATCAAAAATACTCAGGTTATCGCATGATATTGTCAAAAATGACACATACGCAATTGTAGCTCTTATCAGGATTGAAAGGGGTGGGTATTTTTGAATTAGGTTTATTCATATTCAAGTTTAATTTTTTCTGTATAAATATGTTAGAAGCAGGATAATTCTTTTTCTAATTCTTTAAAAAAACATCTAATCAACAGATCCTTTGAATATTTCTCTGGTGCGGCAAAAAAATCCTTTAATTGCAAGCTATTCTTCATTAAGGTGTGAATAATTTCAACCACGCCACAATAACCTGATGGTTGTTTTGTACCAAAGTGATAGGAGGGAAGCTGCTCATTGTATTTACTGAAGAAATTATCAAGAATCTTATATCTGGTTGTATGCTTCTCAACAATTTCAATAAAAGATCCAAAAGTTTTTATAAAATTATCGAACCTTCTTTCAGCATTTTCCCTAATCAGATAACCAATCTTTTCAGGATCGATACCCCTGGTCAGATATATTTCTGAATACCTGAATATTCCAGTGAAGCCAAAGGCATCAAGATCATCAGAAACTGAAAGAATTGTCAGCAGGTCATTAATAAAGCTATTGCTGATATAATCTTTATTGTCATGATACTCAATGGCTTCCAAGGCATCCTTGTAGTCCGTTTCCGGAAGATTGTTTTTGTTTAGAAATTGGATGCATAAATTTCTGCTATGTTTACCATGCTTTACCCCAGGATCGACTGACATACCAATATCATGCATATAACAAGCAATTATCAGTTCTGATGTGAAGTGTAAGGAATGAGCTGTATCCTTTAAAGAAACCAGTTTCAGAAACTCCTTTGCATAGTTCCATACTCTCCTGTGATGATCAATTCCATGTGACAAGAGAGAGTGTTCATTATAAACAGAAATGAAGAATTCTTCAAGGATCTGTTTATACTGATTTTCTGCTGATTTTATTATCTCAGAGAGCTTCATCTTTAATAAAAAAAAGCAAAAGACCGAACCTTTTGCTTTTGAACAGGCTTACGGGAAATGAACTAGTAGTTGATCATTTTCTGAGCAAGATCAAGTATAGTTGTATCGTCAATCGTAACAATGCCACCATCCGGTCCTTGTTCAATATGAATTCCAACACTTTGGCCCTTGTCAAAATTTCTCCCTCCGAAGTAGTTTCTAACTGTTTCTTCGTTCAAATCCAGTTTTTCTGCAATCTGTCTCATACTACCGGAAGGTAACTGGTCTTTAATCTTCCGGAGTTCATTGAAGGTGATTGTTTTAGCCATGATATTTTTGCTTAGTTTACCAATATACCTGTTTAAATCGCACCAAAACTCAAAGTTAATCATAAAATAGATAACTTGTAATATCAGCTTAACAATTTTGAAATATCCATGATAATATAAATCAATTAGTAACTAATCAGTACTTAAAGTGAACTAAAGTTTAGAGTGCCTAAAGTTAAAGCTTCCCCATCAATTCAAGAAATAATTTAAGCCCTGCTTTTTTCTCATCATTGAAATTGTAATCAATATTTTCAACGAGGTAAGTACTGAGTATTTCACCTTTAATAATCCCCGTTTTTCCAAATTTTTCAACAACAGCATCAATATTATTTACGCCCAGCTGAAGTGCTTTGTTGAAATCTTTAATAAATTCATTATCAAGAACTTTATTGGCTGTCCAGCACGCGAATACAAATGGAAGCCCGGAGAATTCCTTCCATTCCCTTGCCAGATCAATTTTGTATCTGAAACTGTTTTCAAATTCAAAACACTGGTCCCCAATCAGCACAACAGCTTCATTGGGACCTATATTCCGAAAATCGAAAGCTTTTGATGTATTGATCCAATTGAATTCTCTTTTCCAACTGTTTTTTGCCAGTACTTTTGTAAGGTTAACAGATGAACGGGAGCGATAATCGAGATAAATATTCCTTATTTCCTCAAAAGGACAGCTGCTTAATAGCAAAACTGTCCTGACGTTCCAATTTGCACCAATACAATAATCGCTTATAATGTGATACTCCTTCATTAAAGGAAGAACAGCCACCGGAATAAGGCCGATATCAACTCTTCCGTCTATCAATTTTGCAGCGCAATCAGCCGGATGGTCAGTTTCGAGGATTACCCTTTTATCAAAGCCGCTTTCCTTCAATCCGTATATAAAGGGATACGTGTTGGCATATTTAACAGCGGAGATTCTGATTTTATCCATACCTTTTTTTTTACAACACTAAAATAGTACTTTTGTACGTATAATTATAACAAGTGAAAACCCAATCTGACAAATAATGGAATTAAATTTTCTTACTGCCATATCTCCCCTTGATGGAAGATACAGACAAAAAGTTACTGAACTTGACCTGTATTTTTCTGAATTCGGGCTGATCAGATACCGTCTGATGGTAGAAATAGAATATTTTATTGCCTTGTGCAACATACCGCTCCCTCAGTTGCTGGATTTTAAAAAGGATAACTTCAAAGTCTTACGGTCAATCTACGAAGACTTTGACTTAACAGAGGCTGAAAAAATAAAAGAGAGAGAAAAAGTCACAAATCATGATATTAAGGCAATAGAATATTATCTGAAAGAGAGGTTTTTTCAGTCTGGTTGGGGTAAATGGAGCGAATTCATTCATTTCGGACTTACCTCGCAGGATATTAATAATACTGCAATACCTCTATCTCTTAAAGATGCGATGATAAACGTCTACTTCCCAATTCTTTATGAATTGAGAGAGACACTGGCTGCTTTTGCCGATGACTGGAAGGATATTCCAATGCTCGCCAGGACACATGGTCAGCCGGCTTCTCCAACCAGATTGGGTAAAGAGATTGAGGTATTTATTTCCAGGATAGATGGACAGATCAAGTATTTTGGACAAATTCCATACTCCGCTAAATTCGGTGGTGCAACAGGAAATTTTAATGCGCATAAAGTTGCTTATCCCGATATAGATTGGCTCTCCTTTGCAAACAACTTTGTCAATGAAGAACTCGGTCTTGAACGGTCACAGCCAACAACACAGATTGAACATTATGATAATCTTGCTGCATTATTTGATAATATGCGACGGATAAATGTTATACTTACCGATCTGGCCCGTGATTTCTGGTTGTATATTTCAATGGATTATTTCAGACAAAAAATAAAAAAAGGAGAGATTGGTTCCTCAGCTATGCCTCATAAAGTAAATCCGATTGATTTTGAAAACGGCGAAGGAAACCTGGGATATGCAAATGCTATCTTTGAACATCTTTCAATGAAACTGCCGATATCGAGGCTTCAACGTGACCTGACTGATTCTACCGTGCTGAGAAACATCGGTGTTCCGATTGGTCATTCATTAATCGCCTTTAATTCATTATTGAAAGGCCTTAATAAACTGATTGTCAACAGAGAAAAAATAAAAAGCGACCTGGAAAATAACTGGGCTGTTGTAGCAGAAGCTATCCAGACAATATTGCGAAGAGAAGGCTATCCAAACCCGTATGAGGCACTTCTTGATCTGACACGAACTAATCAGAAAATCACTTTTGAATCAATAACGAACTTCATAGAAAACCTGGATATTAACGATAATGTAAAAGCAGAACTTAAGGCTATCTCTCCATTCAATTACACAGGTTTTTAATCAAATAATTTTTAGATGAATAATATCCGGTTGCTGCTTAAATATTTTGCTCCTTATAAATGGTCAGCAGTAAAAAATATCCTGTACAATCTTCTGAGTGCATTGTTTGCTCTGCTTACTTTTACTCTTGTATATCCTTTCTTAAGGGTTCTCTTCTTACCCGCAGTGGTCGTCACAAATCCTGGCGCTTTTCAGTTAAATGCAGATTATATCCAGGCTTTCGGTAAATACTATCTTTCCGTATTTATTGAAAAAAACGGACAATCGGGCGCTTTGATATTAATAGTCCTTATTGTGATTAGTGCAAGCCTCTTCAAAAACGGCTTCATTTTTCTGGCGAATAACTGTATGGCATTTATCAGATCCAGTACAGTCCGTGATCTTCGGAAAAAACTTTATCACAAGATTCTGAGACTGCCGCTTTCATTCTTTACCGATGCAAGGAAAGGTGATGTAATGACAAGAATATCAAATGATGTACAGGAGATTGAGATTTCTGTAATTGCATCACTTACAATGATGTTCAGGGATCCCATGTATATCCTGATTTTTGTAACATACCTTTTTGTTACCAGTTATGAGTTAACGCTTTTCGCACTTGTTCTTTTACCGGTGAGTGGCTGGCTGATCGGCCGGGCAAGCCGGACTCTAAGGTCCTCATCACTTCTTGGACAGCAACATCTTGGCCGGCTTCTTTCTATTGTTGAAGAGACTCTGACAGGTTTAAGGATAGTCAAAGGTTTCAATGCTGAAGAAAAAATGAAGGTTCAGTTTGCCGAATCAAATGAGAGATATGCAAAAGTTTTCAGGAGGGTAATTCGAAAAGCTTACCTGGCATCACCTATCAGCGAATTTCTTGCAACAATTGTTGTTATGATTATTTTGTATGTTGGTGGCAACCTTGTTCTTCATGGTTCAGGTAACATGACTGCTGCAGATCTGATTGTCTTTCTGGTTGTTTTTTCTCAGATAATCCAGCCTGCAAAGAACATTACTACCGCATATTTTGCAATTCAGAAAGGGATGGCATCAATTGACAGGATTGACCAGGTGCTCGATGCTGAGGAAACTATAACTGAAAAAGAGAATGCATTAGCTGTCAACGGATTCAAAGATTCAATTGAATTTAAAGGAGTATGGTACGCGTACAACAACGAACCGGTACTAAGGGATATAAACCTTAAAATAAAAAAAGGTCAGACAGTTGCCATAGTCGGCAAGTCGGGCGCAGGAAAATCGACTCTTGCAGATCTGCTTCCAAGGTTTATGGACAGTGATAAAGGTAGTATTCTGATCGATGGCGTAGATATCCGCGATCTGAAGATCAGGGACCTGAGATACCTTCTGGGGATAGTAAGCCAGCATCCGATTCTTTTTAATACTTCTTTTAAGGAGAACATAGCATTCGGAGTTGAAAAAGCAGATATGGTGAAAGTCGAATCTGCTGCCAGAATCGCCAATGCACACGACTTCATAATGGAAACTGAACTTGGTTACGAAAACTTAGTGGGAGAATCAGGCAATAAGCTAAGTGGTGGTCAGAAACAAAGAATAAGTATTGCCAGGGCTATTATGGCTAATCCGCCGATATTGATTCTCGATGAAGCAACTTCCGCTCTCGACACAGAATCTGAAAGACTGGTTCAGGATGCAATACTCAAACTTATGAAAAACAGAACCTCACTTGTAATTGCGCACAGGTTATCAACAATTCAGCATGCCGATATGATAGTTGTTCTTGATGAAGGTATGATAGTTGAGACAGGGACACATGCGGAACTGATGACAAAAGAGGATGGTGTCTATAGAAAACTACATAGTTTTCAGGCTATCTGAAGAATTTTAAGTAAAAAGACAAAAGTAAAAAGTAAGGATCAAGACAAAAGACAAAAGTACAAAGACAAAAGGGAAAACAAAGAAAAAGTAAAAAGTCAAGAGGATAAAGCCCCCCATTTGGGGGGTTGGGGGGTAAAAGATAAATGGAGAAAAAGTAAAAAGGCAAAAGTAAAAAGTAAAAAGTAAGGATCAAGACAAAAGACAAAAGACAAAAGGCAAAAGTGATATTGAGAATGTAATATATGACAATAAATACATGATACAGATATGATTAAACGGAATATTTTTTTGTCAATTGTGATGATCTTTTTCCTGTTTTCAGGAGCAGTATTAGCTCAGAAACCAAAACATACATTCAA
>JADGPT010000236.1 GCA_017882345.1 Bacteroidales bacterium | reverse complement strand
GATGAACCCACAGGGAACCTCGACCCGGCATTGTCAGAAGAGATTATGAATATTTTAAATGAAATTAATCAGAATCAAAAAACAACTATCGTAATGGTTACCCATAGCCCCGCAGCAGCCAATTATGGTACTGTGAAAATCCATTTACATGAAGGGAGATTAAAAGAACAGACAGTACAGGAGAAAGAATTGATTGCTTAGATTTGCAGAAAAAAGATTATGGCATACTCAAAAATTGAACTTTTTAATTCGGATTTACAGGTCTGCGCCGAGTTGTTTAAAGCACTGGCTCATCCGGCTCGTTTAGCCATTCTGAAATATCTTGCAGAATCAAAGACCTGTATTACAGGAGATTTTGCTGATGAATTACCTTTGAGCCGATCTACGGTCAATCAACATCTTAAAGAACTTAAAGATGCCGGTTTAGTTATTGGTACAACTGAGGGGGCAAAAACTTTTTATTGCTTAAACTTTGAGAAAATAAAGGAACTAATAGCAAGATCAGAGACGTTTATGGATATAATCAATATACCTGAAAATTTTGAATGTAAATAAGTAGCTGATTTTCTAATTATTAAGTTATGAAAGTATTAATTCTTTGTACAGGCAATAGTTGCCGAAGCCAGATGGCACAAGGATTCTTACAGTCGTTTGATAAAAATATTGAGGTTCATTCTGCCGGAACAGAACCTGCAAAACAGGTAAATCAAACTGCAGTTAAAGTAATGCACGAAGCTGGTGTAGACATGAGCAATCATAAAACCAAAATAGTGGATAAATATATAAATGATGAATGGGATTATGTTATTACAGTATGTGATAATGCGAAAGAGACATGTCCGGTTTTTATTGGAAAAGTAAAACACAGGTTGCATATGGGTTTTGAAGATCCCTCTCATACAAAAGGAACTAATGAATATATTTTGAGTGAGTTTCGGAGAGTAAGGGACGAGATAAAAATGAGTTTTTACACATTATATACGAAACAAATTAAACCACAATTATGAAGGCAGAAGATTTAAAACTTATTGTAAAGGAAAAATATGGAGAAATTGCAAAACAAAGCAATCAGCAATCTTCATCATGCTGTGGAACATCATCATGCTGTTCGGGTGTAGATTATACAGCATTCAGTGAAAGTTATGAAAATCAGCAGGGGTATAATCCGGATGCTGATCTGAATCTTGGTTGCGGAATCCCGACGGAATATGCGCATATAAAAACAGGTGATACAGTTATTGACCTCGGTTCAGGAGCTGGGAATGATTGCTTTGTTGCACGGGCACTAGTAGGAGAGATTGGAAAGGTAATTGGAGTGGATATGACAGAAGCAATGATAGAAAAGGCCAAGGCAAATACTGAGAAACTTGGATTCAATAATGTTGAATTTCGTCAGGGCGATATTGAGAATATGCCTGTGTCAGGAAACCAGGCAGATGTTGTTATTAGCAATTGTGTGCTAAATCTTGTACCAGACAAAGAAAAAGCATTCAGTGAGATTTTCAGGATATTGAAACCAGGTGGACATCTTTCAGTCTCAGATATAGTGTTGCGTGGCACATTGCATGAAAAAATTCAACAGGCTGCCGAAATGTATGCAGGATGCGTATCAGGGGCAATCAATATAGATTTATATTTGAAAATGATGAAAAATTCAGGATTGGTTAACATCAAAGTGCAAAAAGATAAAATGATTACAATCCCTGATGAAACATTACTGAATTATCTTGATCAAACCGAATTGAAGAGCTTTAAAGAATCCGGTTCCGGAATTTTTAGTATCACAGTTTATGCAGAAAAACCTTATTAATTTTCAAATTATTACATTATGAAACCCAGACTAAAATTTCTTGACAGATACCTGACTCTTTGGATATTTCTCGCAATGTTCTTAGGTGTTGGATCAGGATATTTTTTCCCGGCAATCGCAGCATTCTGGGATTCACTAAAATCTTCTCCTGAAAGCACTACCAATATTCCTATTGCCATTGGTTTAATACTAATGATGTATCCGCCACTGGCTAAAGTAAAATACGAAGAGCTTGGAGGTGTTTTCAGGAACTATAAAATCCTGGGTCTTTCTCTTGCACAGAACTGGATTATAGGACCTGTACTGATGTTTACTCTGGCAATCGTTTTCTTCAAATTATTTCCGGGGAAAGACAATTCGAACCTTCCTTATATGTATGGTATTATCATGATTGGCCTGGCCCGCTGCATTGCCATGGTGATAGTCTGGAACGACCTGGCAAAAGGAGACTCAGAATATTGCGCAGGTTTAGTAGCCTTTAATTCTATATTCCAGGTGTTGCTTTTCTCAGTGTATGCATGGCTTTTTATTGCAATTCTGCCAGGATGGTTTGGTGTTCCAACCAATTCAGTTGTTGAGAATATTACAATCGGACAGATTGCGAAGAGTGTCTTTATTTATCTTGGAATACCTTTCATTGCAGGTTTCCTTACCAGGTTTATTCTAATAAGAGTCAAAAGCAAGGAGTGGTATCATACTAAGTTCATTCCTAAAATTAGTCCTATAACACTTATTGCGTTGTTATTCACTATATTAGTAATGTTCTCATTGAAAGGTGAATATATTGTGAAATTGCCACTTGATGTTGTAATGATCTCTATCCCGCTTATAATATATTTCGTAGTTATGTTTATGTCTTCCTTTTTTATGAGCAGAAAGGCAGGAGCGAATTATGAGCAAACAGTAACCCTTTCATTTACAGCTGCAAGTAATAATTTTGAACTTGCAATAGCCGTTGCTATTGCGGTATTCGGTATTAATTCCGGTGAGGCATTCGCAGCTGTAATCGGACCATTAGTCGAGGTACCGGTTATGATTGCTTTGGTCAACGTAGCTTTAAAGTTTAAGAAGATCTACTTTTAGAACTAAGGAGAATACTTCATAAGACTATGCAATATTCAAAAGAATGGGGATGATATTGTTGATGCCGGATTGATGCTGGAACATGTAGTGGGGGAGGGATTCAGTGGTGGGCTGCCAAATTCTTGCTTGAGTGTTGGGCGTTACCAGCGAATACTAAGATTGAATTATTATTTCTCCAGTTCCATGTTGCCGGAAGTTTTTTGTTCATTTTCAATCACTTCAATTATTTGTTCAGTTAGTTCCGGTATCTTATTTCTTACAACATCCCATACAATCGAATAGTTAATTCCTATATAATCATGAATCAGCCGATCTCTCATACCTGCCATATTTTTCCAATTAATAGAACCCCATTTTATTTTAAAATCAGCCGGTATTTTTTTGGTCGCTTCTCCAATAATTTCAAGACTCCTTACAACAGCTCTTTTTAAGGTTTCATCTTGTATTAAATCATCTTTTGAGAAGTTTTTATCAGTAACTGATAATATGAATAAGCATTCATCGCTAATGTGTCTTAAATACTCTAACGGTTCTTTAGACATACATTACTTCATTTAAAATTTTGGGACCTATGTATGGACTTAATCCGTTTTTAGTAACTATTTCAACTTTTTCATTTTTAAAAAGAATCTCAAAATAGTCATAAACAGCCATATAGTTATCAAAATTTTCCTTATCTGGAGCAAAGTCGATTAAAATATCAATATCGCTTTTTAGGGATTGCTCTTCTCTCACATATGATCCAAATAGTCCAACATTTAGTATTCCGAACTTAGTAAGTTCAGCCTTATGCATCCGTATCGTACTTAATATGAATTCTTTTGTAGTCATTGGTATCGTTAATTTTCAAATATACAAAATCTTTATTAGTTACAAACAGTATTTGAATTCTGTGATTTTGTAAAATTACAGGTAGCGGCAGTTTGCCTAATAACCTTTTTTAGTCCGTAAATTTTCATTTGATTTAAGCCGGTACCAGCGGCCTGGTTGTAATGCAACACTCGACTTCATTATGAGCACTGCGTGCCAAATGAAGTCCTTCTTATTATAGCGTGTGCATTTTCCAATTTTCTATTCTAAGTCCAGGAATTCGCCCAAAATGGTTCTCATTGTTGGTTACTAATGTCATTTCATTTTCAAAAGCAATGCCAGCAATTAATAAATCAATATCATCAATCAAC
>JADGPT010000064.1 GCA_017882345.1 Bacteroidales bacterium | reverse complement strand
ACAGATTTCAACGAACCTGGTATCATGACTTTTTCACCTTTTTCATCCCTTAAAAACTTTCCTGTAACCGGATCCCCTTCTCTTGCAGACCTACCCTTCTCTCGTACATCATAAGCTATTGCATTGGCGCGCCTTGTCGAAGTGGTATTAAGATTCACATTAAATGCAACCAGAAAATCTCTTGCCCCAACCGCTGTAGCGCCCGATCGTTCATTGAATTCCGAAGGTCCATAATCGGGTTTCCATGCGGGATCTGAAAGCTTTTTTCGAAGTCCCTCATATTCACCTGATCTGCAGTTTGCAAGGTTTCTCCTTTCCTGTTTACCGGCTGCATTCTCATAACAGTAAACGGGTATGTGTAATTCATTCCCAATCCTTTCGGCAACTTTATGAGCTACTAATACTGTTTCTTCCATTGTTATTCCTGAAACAGGTATAAACGGGCAAACGTCTGTGGCCCCCATCCGGGGATGCGCTCCACGATGTTTTGACATATCAATAACCTCGGAAGCCTTTTTAACCGAGCGAAATGCTGCCTCTGAAACAGCCTCTGGGCTTCCCACAAAAGTTACTACAGTCCTGTTCGTGTCCTTTCCTGGATCTACATCCAATAACTTCACACCTTCCACCGATTCAATAACATCAGTTATCTGCTTAATTATTCCCATGTCCCGACCTTCACTAAAATTCGGCACGCATTCGATTATCTTCTTTTCCATAAAAATAAAATTATATTAAAATTCCATCCTGAATTAAACTGACAGGTTTAGCGCCACTTCAGGTAGTTGGGGGCACAACTTTCCCCTTTAAAATTATTGTCTCAATCAGGTTACTTCCAAAAGAATATGGCATAAACTCATATGATGGTATCTCTTTTGTAATAAATACGTTAGCCACTTTCCCCTTTGCAATAGATCCATGCGTTCCGGAAATACCCATGGCATAAGCTGAATTGATTGTAACTGCGTTTATCACCTCTTCAGGAAGCATCCTTAATTTAATACAACCCAGCGACATTATAAGATTCATGTTACCCGAAGGGGCTGAACCAGGATTATAATCTGACGCCAGAGCAATAGGTAAACCTGTGTTAATCATGTTTCTGGCCGGAGGATCAGACATCCCGAGGAAAAAGGCAGATCCGGGGAGTAGTGTAGGCATTGTTTCCGATCCGATAAGCGCATTGATTTCTTTAACACCTGTAAATTCCAGATGATCGACAGAAAGAGCATTGTATTTTACCCCGGTTTGTATGCCACCAGAATAATCCAGCTCATTTGCATGAATTTTAGCAGTAAGTCCATATTTCATTCCTGCCATTAATATCCGTTCGGTATCCTCAACTGTAAAGAAGCCCTTATCGCAAAAGACATCTATAAAATCTGCAAGATCTTCCGAAGCTACTACCGGAATCATTTCATTGATAACAAGATCAACGTACTTTTTCCTACTGGTTTTGTACTCTTCAGGAATCGCGTGTGCACCCAGAAAAGTAGCTTTTACTTCGATCGGAGTTGTATTTTTAATTCTTCTGATTACCCTCAGCATTTTCAGTTCATCAGTCAGGTTAAGGCCATAACCACTTTTTATTTCGACTGCTCCTGTTCCTAAAAAGATTATCTCATTTATTCTATTAACAGATTGTTTAAACAGCTCATCTTCTGATGTTTCATGGAGTTTCTTCGCTGAATTAAGTATCCCGCCTCCCCTCTTTGCAATCTCAGCATACGATAAGCCCCGGATTTTGTCGATATATTCTATTTCGCGGCTTCCGGAATAAACAAGGTGGGTATGAGAATCACAGAATGAAGGAAAAACAAATTTGCCGGTAGCATCGATAGTTTTTACATTGGGATTCAGAATAATATTTTTGCCATACTGAAGCTCGTTCATCCTGCCAAAATTATCGATTAACCCATTTTTGATGTAGAGATAGGCATCGTATATTGTTCGAATCTCAGACATCTCATGACCGCATACCTTTAATTTTGGCTCATCCTCAATCTGAACCAGACACTTTATATTCGTAATAAGTAAACCTGTAAGCATTAAGTCGTATAATTATGGTTCTAAGGTAGCAAATATTAAAAAAAATGACCATTATTTCCATTTTTCTTTATCTTTAACCGTATGAACCAATCCTACAAATCAATGAAAAAACCCTTTTTAGTTTTTCTTATATCAATGCTTGTATTTACCGTATCGGCGCAAGAGAAAAAAGTAAAAACCGGATGGAAATTCGGTGGTGCTTTACCTGCTATTACTTTTGACTCTGATCTCGGGCTTGAGTACGGAGCGCTTGCTGAGTTTTTTAACTATGGCGACGGCAGCAAGTATCCCGACTGGATTGATCACACCTATACTGAAATATCGCGCTATACAAAAGGCAGTGGCATTTACAGGTTTATGTTCGAGTCACGTCATCTTATTCCCGGTGTACAATGGATAAGCGATCTTAGTTATCTTCCTGACAAAGCAGCCACATTCTACGGATTCAACGGATATGAATCGGTTTATAATAAAGACTGGATGGATAACAAAATGGCTGAAGATATCTACAAATCAAGAATGTTTTACCGTTTTCAAAAAAATCAATTCCGGTTTAAAAATGATTTCCAGGGCAAAATATCAGGTGATCATTTCAAATGGAGCGCTGGCTTAGCTTTTCAGGATTTTACCACCAGTTCCGTTGACATTAATAAGTTAAACAAAGGGAAAAAGGAATTACTTCCCTCAGTTGATTCAGTGCCGGGCATTTTTGAACGATATAAGGCACTGGGGATAATTCCAGCTGACGAAGTCAATGGAGGATGGATAAATACCCTGAAAGTTGGTCTTACCTGGGACAGTCGCGATAATAAACCTAACCCTATGAAAGGTCTCTGGACTGAGATAGGAATTGAAGCGGCACCAAAATTCATGGGTAATAACTGGGGATTTTCAAAACTTTATATAATACATCGTCAGTATTTTACATTAATAGAAAAGAATTTATCTCTTGTCTACCGTTTAGGATATCAGGCTACAATATCCGGTCATACTCCATTCTTTTATCAATCGCAGGTAATTACCTCCCGACTTACCGGCGCCACATCGGAAGGACTTGGTGGTGCAAAAACATTAAGAGGAATTCTCAGAGACAGGGTTGTGGGTGACGCTTTCTTTATGGGGAATATTGAGCTTCGCTGGAAACCTTTATATTTTAAATTCTTAAAGCAGGATTGTTATCTGGGTCTTAACGGATTTTATGATTTTGGAAAGGTAACAAAGGATATTAAACTCCCGGAAAACCTTGAGGCTAAATTCGAAAGTCAAGTCTATCCATTTGAAAATTATTCCGATTACTTTAAACCCGGGCCTGATAAGCTCCATCAGAGTGCCGGAGTAAGTGTGATGCTTGCAATGAATCAAAACTTTGTAATTGCAATTGATCTCGGAAAAGCCTTTAATAAGCAGGATGGCAATATCGGATTCTCCATAGGGTTGAATTATTTGTTTTAGGAATCGAAACAATATTAAAAATTATGTATGAAGGGACAGGTCGCGACTTGTCCCTTCACCTTTTCTGACTAATAATTCAGAATCCTTTCAGAAAATATGCCAGGGCCACTCCCATGTAATTACCTACAATATAACCAATTATACCTCCGGTAATTCCGGTAATGATGACATCTTTGTTTTTAAGTGCGTTAGCTACAAGTGGTACAAAAGGTGGAGAAAAAATGAATGCCGCCGATGTAATAAGAAAATTATCAGCATCAATTCTGAATATTTTTGCCAGAATAAGATGAAGGATGAGAGATCCAAAATAACACCATGTAATAAATAAAATGAGATTCATCATTCCAATTCCAAACATAGTCCTGATGTTTGCCATCGAAGCCACTATGAGTGAAAAAACAAGGATCAGGTACATTCCCAGCTGAAAAGTCTTTTCAATTCTGTTAATAGATTTTAAAAGTGACAGAAGCAATCCGAGTGTGGTAATTGACAGTATTACCACAACCATCATTGGAAGGTTGTGTAAAAGCAATGCCAGTCCACCAGAGAAAGCAAAAATCAGTACAGAAATACCCAGTGCTCCAAGTAATGGCAGAAAAACTCCTTTTTTAAACATACCTGAATAATCCTCAAGGTTTTCTGTCTGACTTAGAATTTCTGCCTCTTCACCCCGAATTCCCTTTGACACTTCAAATGGTGGTAAGATGAATCTAAAGATACGTGGTGCAACAGTAATAAAAAAGAGAACCAGGAAAGCGCCCACAATCATATCGTAAGTACTGACTATTACAAAAAGGTTTGCATCAACATTCAATGCCATTTTGATCGCAACAAAATTCGGAGTCCCGCCTGCATATATTCCTTCAAACATCCCTGCAAGTTTCCAGCTTTCCGGGATTGAGTCTTTCCATATAAAAAACCCAGCCGAAACCATTACAAGGCCAGAGAACAGTGCGAGTACTACAGAAATAAGCCCTTTTCTTGCATAACGAAGCCACCTTTTGAGATTAAGAGAAAAAAGTAATAAAGGAAAAGCAAGTGGCACAACAAGTGATGGGATTATATCCTGGACTGTAGCAATCTGATTAACAAAAACATCATTCTCTGTTGCTTTACCCTGAGTTATAAGTGATTCAACTTCAACTTTCGGGAGTGAGCCTTTACCATGAAGAGCCAATTTATAACCAGAGCTTCCCTGTGGTAATAACCCGGAACTACCAATCAAAAGACCAAATCCGTAAGCAAGGACAATTGAACCCAGTTTTTGAAGGAACGACCATTTCTTACATAAATAAATGATAACTGCCGGGAAAGCAAAATAGAAGATTATCAATAAAACAAGCTTTATCACAAGATCTGGTTTTAGGTATTTCCAAATATAAAAAAAGCGACTCACTGAATAGCAAATCGCCTGAAAAATAGGTGTTTATACTTATTTACTTATCGTCACAATCGCATTCTTCAAAACTCTTCTGGTACTGTTCGATAGCTTTCAGACTCATACCCATGCTTGAGAACCCACCATCGTGAAAAAGATTTTGCATTGTTACTTTACGTGTAAGATCGGAAAAAAGTGCAACACAATATTCGGCGCATTCTTCTGCTGAAGCATTACCAAGTGGCGACATTCTTTCAGAAAAGTCGATAAGAGATTCAAACCCATGGATACCGCTTCCTGCCGTTGTGGCTGTTGGTGATTGAGAAACTGTATTTACCCTTACCTTCCTGTCGCGTCCATAAATATAACCAAAGCTACGGGCTATTGACTCAAGGAGAGCCTTTGCATCACCCATATCATTGTAACCCGATAAAGTCCGTTGAGCCGCAACATAAGATAATGCAACAACCGATCCCCACTCTTTCAGTGCGTCAAGTTTATAGGATGTCTGCAGAACACGGTGAAAACTCAGCGCTGATATATCGAATGTCTTCAGCATATTTTCATAACTGGTCTGCTCATAAGGTATATCTTTTCTCACATTAGGCGACATACCAATCGAATGAAGAATAAAATCGAACTTACCTCCAAAAATCTTCATGCTTTCTGAAAGCAGGTTTTCAATCTCATCCATTTTTGTGGCATCCGCGGGAATTACCTGACTCCCGGTTATTTTAGCCAGATCATGTATATTTCCCAACCGTAATGCTACCGGCGAGTTTGTAAGAACCAGTTCAGCTCCTTCCTTCCATGCTTTCAGAGCAACCTGCCAGGCAATTGATTTCTCATTTAAAGCACCAAAAATGATACCTTTTTTCCCTTGTAATAGTCCTTCTCTCATGGTAATAATAATAATTAGTCTGCTTTACCCCCTTTCCTGTTTCCCCCAGGGGGGAAAGGATTTGTTTTCTCCTTCCCCTGTGGGGGAAGGTTGGGAAGGGGGTTATTTACAAAAAACAAATA
Organism: Bacteroidales bacterium; assembly: GCA_017882345.1. Lineage (GTDB taxonomy): Bacteria > Bacteroidota > Bacteroidia > Bacteroidales > VadinHA17 > LD21. The sequence continues at coordinate 9,164 of JADGPT010000064.1, read as the reverse complement.
ATATAAAATTTCGTTTAATTGATTCCGGCTTTTAGAAGTTCCCGCGCATTTTTTATTGCCGTTTCTGTAACTTCACTGCCGCTCAACAATCTGGCTACCTCCAGTATTCTTTCTTCAGGTGATAACAATTTAACCCGTGTAAATGTTGAATTATCTGTTTCATCTTTATAAACATGAAAGTGTCTGGTTCCACGGGAGGCAACCTGTGGAAGATGTGTAATATTAATCACCTGCATATACTTGCCCATGGCTGATAATATCTGCCCTACTTTGTCAGCCACCTCTCCGGAGACTCCTGCATCTATCTCATCAAATATAATGGTAGGAAGATTATTATTTTTCGTCAGCAAAGATTTAAGACTTAGCATAACCCTCGATAGCTCGCCACCTGATGCGATTTTAGCTAGGTTCTCAGGTTCTATCTGTTTATTGGCCGAGAATAAAAAGTCAGCCTGGTCAATACCAGTCGGAGTGAATTCCTGCAAATGAGTGAGGGATATTCTGAATTTCGCGTTTGGAATACCGAGTTGTTTGAGTAATGCAATAATTCGTGATTCAATTTCAGGCAAAACACTCTTTCTTTTGTCCGATATCTCTTCAGAAATAGTTTTCAATGAATTGACCTCTTTATCTATCAAAGCTTCCATTTCATTTAGCCGTTCATCACTGCTGACAATAGAATTTATCAGATCTTTTATCTCATCCTTTCTTATGATGAGTTCATCGAGGTTGTTTACATGGTGTTTCTGGATCAGTGAGTATATATTATCAAGCCTGTTGTTTACCAGAACAAGACGCTGGGGATCAGCTTCAATGGAGATTGAAAGTTTCTCTATCTCAGCTGCCAGGTCATCCAGCTCGATCAGGGTTGATTCCGTTCTTGACAGAAGGTTTTCACTTTCAGACAAGAATACTTTGATTCTTGTCAGGTTAGTTTTGACCTCTCTAAGCATTGAAAGGATTGATATTCCTTCTGTAAAAAAGAGATTTGAAGATGTGGCTAATGCCAGTTTTATCTCTTCTGAATGGCTGAGTAATTCCTGTTCTTTTTCAAGTTCTGTTTGTTCTCCCTTATTCAGTTTTGCTTCCTCGAGTTGGTTATACTGAAACTGGTAATACTCCAGGTCTGTCCTGTTTTTATCGGCCTTTTCTTTCAGTGCGTTATACTCTTTTTTGACTTTTCTGTAACTCGAATAAGTTTCCCTGTATTTACTTTTAAGTTTCGCAGTACCTGAAAATGAATCGATCAGATTAAGCTGGAAAGAGTTATCATGGAGCATTAGTGTCTGATGCTGCGAATGTATATCTATAAGTCTATCACCCAGCTCTTTAAGCAAGTTGACCGTGACAGGAGTATCATTGATAAAAGCCCGGGATTTTCCGGCAGGATTTATTTCTCTTCTGAGAGTAGTAGAAGTCTCATAATCAAGCTCATTGGAAATAAAGAACTCATTAAGTTCGTGATCTTCAATCCGGAAGGTACCCTCCACAATGCATTTTTCATTTTTATCAAGAAGGACAGAGGAATCTGCTCTTGTACCCAGTATTAGTGATAGGGCACCTAATAGGATTGATTTGCCGGCTCCTGTTTCTCCGGTAATAATTGTTAGTCCGTTTTCAAGTTCAACATCAAGCTCTTTTATAAGGGCATAATTCTGAACGAAAAGTTTTATGAGCATAACAGGTTATTATGGTACATTGGCAGAATTGATCTTTTCATATTTTGTTTTGTTGGCAGGGTCTATTTCCGTCAGTATCTGCACAACCCGACTTTTTTCCTCAGGGAATGCTTCTGAAAAAACATTAATAAGTTCGTCTGACTTTGCTTCCATTACTACCTGTACAAGATACATGAATGGATCAGGTTTTCTTCTGTATACCTCCTGGATCAGTTTGAGGCTTTCCACCATACTTGTTCGGGCTTCGGCTATTTTCGATTCCATTTTATCGAGACCATTAATATTATAGTCATAAAGGAACTGTCTTACTCCTTCATACTCCTTATCCAAAGCATTTTTTACAAGCCAATATCTATTCCGGTTTCTGGAGCCATCGTATGGTTTCCAACCGGGTTCAGGAGCATTCTGTGCATTGGTTACGATCTTCTCTGCCATCTGAAAAAACTCAGTACCGCCCAGCGGTGCAAAAGAGTCGTAATCAATTCCCAGAATCATATAAGTATAATAGGCCAAAACTGATACCAGATTTGATCTGTGGGTACTCGGGTCAAACTCCAGGGGTTGAAATTCCACATACTTGAACTGAAAGTTGTTGTCGATGAAATTCAGCATAGTCGATTTATATGTGGTGTTGAATACCGGTCTGCTTAACTGTATCTGTATTGTTCCTCTGAATTCATCAGCAGAAAGCTGATCATTGAGGTTAATAAGAATATTACAATCGATCCTTTCAGCGTAACTAAAAACGTGGTTTGTCCATACTGTATTGTTCATGAACTCATAAAGGTCACGCTGCATACTCTCGAATACCTGCCGGTTTGATCCCTGAATTCTCTGTGCAGATACCTGTATGTTGCAGTTCAGCTCCTGCGCCTTAATTATACAAGGCTGAATAAGCAGAGATATGATGAGAAAATATTTAAAACGGAGCACCATCATTAAATCGACATTTTCTGAATTATTGCAACGATTTTATTAAGAATATCTTTTGCAGCTTCTTCTTTTGATTTCAACTCAAATTTATCAATATTATTGTTACGGTCAATAATTGTGATCTTGTTTGTATCGTGTCCAAAACCGGCTCCGGCTTCTTTAAGTGAATTTAAAACAATGATATCAAGATTTTTTCGTATTAGTTTTGCTTTTGCATTTTCCAATTCGTTATCTGTTTCGAGTGCAAAACCGACAAGTATCTGGGATGGATTCTTATTCGTACCCAGTGTTTCTGCAATATCTGTAGTAGGTTTAAGTTTCAGGATTAATTCTGACTGATCTCTCTTAATCTTTTTACCGTAAACTTCAACAGGAGTGAAATCTGCCACAGCTGCGGCAAGAATGGCAATATCACAAAACTGAAATCTCGAGATACATTCTGCAGACATTGATTCTGATGTTGAGACATTAATAATTCTTACGGAACTATTCTGTGGGATTATATTTACGGGACCAAGTACAAGCTCCACAATGGCTCCGTACTCAGCAGCTGCATCTGCCAGTGCAATTCCCATTTTACCTGAAGAATAGTTGCTGATGAAACGAACAGGATCAAGAGGTTCGCGGGTAGGTCCGGCATTAATCAGAAGACGTTTGCCTTTCAGAGGCTTATAGTTTTTTTTTTTGTAAAGAAGTTCCCGATCTCCTTTACAATATCTTCCGGTTCTGCCATCCTTCCCTTACCCGACAGACCACTTGCCAGTTCACCGCTTACAGGCTCGATAATATAATTCCCAAACGCTTTCAATGTCTCAATATTAATGATTGTTGCAGGATGGGTTAACATATCCATATCCATAGATGGGGCAACGAAGACCGGGCAACGTGCTGATAAATAAGATGTAAGCAATAAATTATCTGCTACTCCATTAGCCATTTTAGCTATGGTATTCGCAGTGGCAGGGGCAATCAGGAAAAGATTGGCCCATAAACCAAGGTCCACATGGCTGTTCCAGTCGCCGTTCTCCGCGTTGAAGAACTCTGTGAACACAGGGTTTTTTGATAATGTTGCCAGGGTAAGAGGCGTAATAAATTCTTTCGCATGATTTGTCATAATGACTTTGACCTCAGCGCCATCCTTAACAAGCAACCGGATGATAGTTGCAGTTTTATAAGCTGCAATACCTCCGGTTACGCCGATAAGTATGTTTTTGCCTTTCAGCATCCTAATGCTAAATTTTACTTTTGTTTAACAGGATTTTCAGGATTTCTGTAGAATATTTTCTTATCTTCCAACTCCTGTAACGCGATAAGTGTTGGTTTAGGAAGCCGTTCGTAAAATTTAGAGATTTCAATCTGTTCACGGTTTTCAAATACTTCCTCCAGATTATCGCTATAAGATGCAAACTCTTCAAGTTTCTTATTTAGCTCCTGTTTCATCTCAACCGAAATCTGGTTTGATCTTCTGGAAACAACAATTACTGTTTCATAGATATTTCCGGTACCCTGAGTCATCAGGTCCAGATTACGTGTAACTGTAGTTACGGGTGCTGCTGATTTTCTGTAATCCATAAATATATTGATTATTTTACTCCACTGTCAGGAATTCCTTCTTTTAGAAATTTATTTGTTTTCTGGAAGATACTGTTAACATCTTTTGAGTAGGTGCTCTTTGGAAATTCTTCCATGAATGAATAATAGTCATCAAGTGTTGCCTGGTATCTTTCTTTTTGTTTATTAACCAGACTGAGTTCTGCATATTGGAAAAGTGAATTCAATTTAAGGTACATCATCTTTTCCCTATAAATTGTATTAGCGTATTCTTTAAGACTATTGTTTAAGGCAACCACTGCTGCCTTATACTGCTTCATATCGTAATAAAGCCTTGCACTGAGATATGATTTTTCAACCAGCTTGTCTTCAAGGCTTTTTATCATCTTTTTACAGCTTTCTGCCTTTGGACTGTTGGGAAATTTTGTCAGGAAAATATTAAATCCTTCAAGTGCATTCCTGGTGTTATCCTGATCCAGTTCCGGACGCGCTGAGATATTATAATCGCATAATGCAGCCATATAATTAGCCTCCTCTGCATGTTTACCGAAGGGGAACTGCTCAATAAATGATTTAAAATAACTTCCTGCCGTGAAATAATCCTTCATACCAAAATAGCTTTGTGCATTCATCCAGTTAAGTTCTTCGGCCTCTTCAGTTGCTCTGAACCGTGGAAGTATCTGTGTCAGAAGTTCGGTAGTTTTAACATACTGTCCTTCATCATAATACTCTTTAGCCTTGGTCTTTTTGAGGTCATAATCAGTACTCTTAAGGAGTTTCGCATACTCTCCGCAGGAACTTAACAAAACAAGTATTATCAGGACCGTATGTAATCTCAATCTCATAAAAAAAATTGTTGCGCAAAATTACTGAAAAAATTTCATTTCAGGCATAAAAACGTAATAATTATGCATTTATTATACTTTAAGACAAGACAAAAAGAAATTAGGTATAAATAGGTATAACGATAAAACTGTTTATATGTAATTTTGAGAAAATTTTTAGAAAGGGTAATTAACATGGATATATTTGAAAAGATTAAGAATAACAGAGGTGCGTTAGGGCAATATCAGAATTTTGGGCATGGTTATTTTGCTTTTCCAAAACTGGAGGGGGAAATTGCTCCACACATGAAATTCAGAGGTAAAAAGGTACTTACCTGGAGTCTGAATAATTATCTCGATCTCGCAAATCACCCGGAGATCAGAAAAGTCGATGCCGAGTCGGCAGAAAAATATGGTCTGGCATATCCCATGGGAGCCAGGATGATGTCGGGACATACTACAAATCATGAAAAATTTGAAGAGATGGCGGCCCGCTTTGTACATAAGGAAGATGCCTATCTGCTAAACTTCGGGTATCAGGGAATGATCTCGATTATTGATTCTCTTGTTGACCGGCATGATGTTATTGTATATGATTCTGAAGCGCATGCCTGTATTATGGATGGTCTGCGCCTTCATATAGGAAAGAGATTTGTTTTTCCGCATAATGATATCGAAAGCTGTGAAAAGCAGTTACAGAGAGCTCAGAAACTTACCGAAGAGTCAGGTGGCGGAATTCTGGTTATTACTGAAGGAGTATTTGGTATGGCAGGCGACCTTGGGAAACTCGATAAAATTGTTGCCTTGAAGAAGAAGTACCAGTTTCGGTTTCTTGTTGATGATGCTCATGGGTTTGGAACCATGGGTAAAACAGGCAGTGGCACTGGAGAGCATTTTGGGGTACAGGACCAGATTGATGTCTATTTTGCAACCTTTGCAAAATCGATGGCCGGGATAGGAGGATTCGTTGCAAGTACAAATGATGTCATTAACTATCTGCGTTATAATCTTCGCTCCCAGATATATGCTAAGTCACTTCCAATGGCCATGACATTAGGTGCAATTAAGAGACTTGAATTTATCCAGGCTCATCCGGAACAGAAAGAGAAACTCTGGACTATAGTCCGTGCTCTGCAGAAAGGTTTAAGGGATGCAGGACTGAATCTAGGCAATACGGAATCACCTGTTACACCTGTATTTATGAAGAGTGGAGTTTCTCAGGCAACACAGATGATTTATGATCTCCGGGAAAACTACGGGATATTTTGTTCTGTGGTTATTTATCCTGTTGTTCCAAAAGATGTGGTAATGTTACGTCTCATTCCTACTGCAGGTCATACACTTGAGGATGTAGAATTTACAGTAAAGGCCTTCAGAGAAATTAAAGCAAAGGTCGATAACAATGAATACCCTGATAAACTTGCTGATTTCAACTAATAAAGTAAAATAATTGAAAAAACTGAAAGCTGTCTACTTCGGGGACAGCTTTTTTTATATCGGTTCGAACAAAATATGCCTGATTATGGTTATATCATGCAAGTCGGCAGTTACTAGATGGGGTTCCATGATTATTAATTTTTATTAATAGAACATTATTTTTAAGTAATGAACGATAATAGTCAAAATCATAATATGCTCAAAGGTTATAACATGCTCATCTACTTTGCAGGAAGCATGATTATGCACGAACCTTCTGAAGAATGTATTGCAGATTTCTGGGAGAGGGGTATTCTTAAAAATCTTCCGGTTTCAAGCTCAAATCCAAATTTTGTCAAAGCAGCTTCCCAACTCAGAGAATCATTCGCAGATAAGGCAATATTCGGGAAGATGTTACATGAAGATTTCTTAAGACTATTTACCAGACCGTTACCTGCACTTGCACCTGCTTATGAATCAAAATTCAATAAGAATATATCTGATGATTCCGGTTATCATTCTTCCAGTGTCACTGAATTCTATAATTCCTATGGTTGGGAATCAAAATTCAAAGGGAAATTTGATGATGATCATCTCGGTATTGAGCTGCTGTTCCTGACTTTACTCATTGACAAGTATCTTAGCCTGGATGATGAAGCATGCCGAGGAGAGATGAGAAAAGAAATTCGCCGGTTTATCAATCAGCATATCTTGTCGTGGGTTCCACAATGGAATAATAAAATCCAGGTTCATGCAAATACATTGTCTTTTAAAGGTATTGGCAATCTGATACTGGCCTGCTCAGAAGATATTTTTATTTTTTTTGCGCAGGAAGCTACAACCTCAGTTTCAACTGACTTTCTTAAAAATTAGGGTTGAAAAAAGTTGATATTGCATCAAAATAATACTCCCTCCATCCTTCTGTTATACCATTGAATTCTTCTTCCGGAATATTTGAATGTTCTACGGTTACAAGCGAATTTTCTCTGTCAGGTAAAATGGTAATTGTAACAATAGACTTTTCGGGTTGATCCCCGAAATACCATTCCTGTACGACCTTTTTATCCTGTACAAATTCAAGGTTCTTTCCTGTAATATCTCCGTCCCATAGTGAAAACTCGCTGCCGATCTCTGTGCTCATCTGTGCAGGATAACCTGACCACAATTCAATTGTATAAGGATTGGTGAGGGCAGAATAAATATCAGAAGGCTCAGCATTTATTTTAAATGATTTCTTGAAAGTTTTCATATCGAAACTATTTAATTTCTGACAAATAGCGCTCGGCATCAATAGCAGCCATACAACCTGATCCGGCAGCTGTAACAGCCTGACGGTAATGAGAATCCTGAACATCACCGGCAGCAAATACACCATCTACATTCGTTTTTGAAGTACCGGGAACAGTTATAATATATCCAACATGATCTGTTTCAATATACTTTTTAAATACATCTGAATTCGGATTGTGCCCGATAGCCAGGAAAAAGCCATCAATTTTTATTTTCACAATTTCTTCTTCAGCAGTACCTTTTTTCCTGACCATGGTCGCTCCTTCCACTCCATTTTCACCGAAGAGATCTACTGTCTGATGTTCCCATAGTATTTCAATATTCCCTGATTTAAAAACCTTATTCTGCATTACTTTTGATGCTCTCAGGGTATCTCTCCTGACAATGAGATATACTTTCCGGCATAACCCGGCAAGATAAGTTGCTTCTTCAGCCGCGGTATCTCCTCCTCCTACAACCGCGACATCTTTTCCCCTGAAAAAAAATCCATCGCAGGTTGCACAGGCAGAGACTCCCATTCCGGCATATTTAGTCTCGGATTCCAATCCAAGATATTTAGCTGTTGCACCCGTGGCAATTATAACAGCATCTGCCTCCACGATTTTATTATCGTCAAATGTAACTTTATGTTTCTTTCCTGAAAAATCTACTGCTGTGGCAATTCCAAATCTTATATCGCCTCCAAATCTTTCTGCCTGTTTCTTAAAATCTTCCATCATTTTCGGGCCGCTAACACCATCGGGATAACCGGGATAATTATCAACATCAGTGGTCGTTGTTAATTGACCTCCCATTTGCAGCCCTGTGTAAAGGACAGGATTAAGGTTAGCCCTGGAGGCATAGATCGCTGCGGTATATCCCGCGGGGCCTGAGCCGACAATAAGACATCTGACCTTTTCAATATTTTCGATATTTATAACATTCCGATCATCTTTCCGAAGATCAAGTGGCTTAAATATATCCATATCTGTTTCCCTTAATTTAGAACGCAAATATACTCAACTTTGATCTTTTTGCTTTATTGCATAATCCGAATAGTTGATTATTTTTGCAGTCGGATTTTCAAATTAATCCCGGTGGATAATGCGGGGTGTGGCGCAGTTGGCTAGCGCACTTGCATGGGGTGCAAGGGGTCGACCGTTCGAGTCGGTTCACCCCGACAGACTAAAGAGCCTGCAAATTAATAACTTACAGGCTCTTTTTTTTGTTCTAAATTCTCGCGTACAAACATTTATTTGCTTTGTTTTGTTCTCTTTTGTACGTTTCACACGATATATACACGACAAAATAAAACTAACCTTATGCCTTCAATAAATTTTGTTGTAAGAAAGGATGTGATCCGCACCAGCTCGAATATTAGAAAATAAATTTGAATTTATGATATTTTGTACATATTTTTGTACAAAATATTATTTATATGGTAACAACAACAATTTCTGATTTTAGAAAAGACATTAAAAGATACCTTGAT
>JADGPT010000235.1 GCA_017882345.1 Bacteroidales bacterium | reverse complement strand
TCATACTAGAATTGAAAAAATTGAAGAGTTAGGTTTCATAAGATTCCTCACCACGGTGCTAATGACAACATTTTATATATCACAGATTCTATAAAACTTTAAGAATGTTCTTTGAAGGTCTGCTTTCGATAGTACTGTTATAGGAGAATGAGATTCCTCGCTGACGCTCGGAATGACAGCGCCCTTGAGGAGCACAGGGGGGCAGAAGTGGCGATTCGCAGGTGAATTGCTTACTTGAATGACAATAAGTTACGCGAATCGCCACTTCTGCCCCCATAACTATCTAAATTCCATGTCATTCCGAGCGAAGCGAGGAATCTCCTGCTCACATTCACTGATGCCATCAGGAAACCGTGTTATTCAGAACGAAGTGAAGAACCGAGCAGAATACGAGCTCACTGAAGGTAATCATATCCTTATAGACAGTAATTATAATTAGTGTGACAGTGGTCGTTTAATATTGATAATGTCAACCTCAATTAAAGATGTGTATAAAGGGTAGGGGAAAAAAATTTATATCAAAGTGAATGAAGTAATAACCTGCATAAGTATTACCTTTGATGGAAATTTTAAAAATCATTAAAAATGAAAAAAGGTTGTTTGATTTCAATTATAGCAGTTGCAGCTTTGGCACTTATTGTTTTAGCTGTAGTTCTCTGGGGTACAAAAGTTTACAATGGTATGGTTACTATGCAGGAGTCTGTTACGAGTCAATGGGGTAATGTTGAAACATCGTACCAGCGAAGATCCGACCTCATCCCCAATTTTGTAAATACTGTTAAGGGTGCTGCCAATTTTGAACAAACTACACTTACTCAGGTTATCGAAGCAAGATCAAAAGCTACTTCTGTTACAATCGATCCAACTAAAATGACCGCTGCAAACATGCAACAATTCCAGCAGGCTCAGGGGCAACTTTCTTCCGCATTGTCGAGATTGATGGTTGTGGTTGAAAAGTATCCCGAGCTTAAAGCAACACAGAATTTCAGGGACCTTCAGATAGAACTGGAAGGAACTGAAAACAGAATTTCTGTAGAAAGAAAAAAATTCAATGATGTGGCTTTGACCTATAATACTTATATCAGGAAGTTTCCGCAAAATTTTCTCGCCGGAATGTATTCGTTCCAGATAAAACCATATTTTGAAGCTGAAAAAGGTGCTGAAAAAGCTCCGGAAGTTAAATTTTAAAATATTATCCATATAAATAAATGAAAGCTTCATCGTTCTTTACGAAAGAACAACAGGCTCAGATCCTTGCATCTGTCAGGGAAGCTGAGATGGAAACTTCGGGCGAAATAAGAGTCCACATCGAAACTTCACTTAAGGGTGATGTTCTCGACAGAGCGGCATGGCTCTTCAAAAAGCTGGGGATGGATAAAACGGCTGAACGCAATGGTGTTTTGTTTTATCTTGCGGTAGGCGATAGAAAGTTCGCAATCCTCGGTGACGCAGGCATAAATGCAAAAGTTCCTGCCGGTTTCTGGGATGATATCAGCGAACTTCTTAAAAAGAATTTCAAAGAGGGTAAATTTACAGAAGGATTGTCAGAAGGAATTTTGCTTGCCGGCAAACATCTTACGCTTCATTTCCCTCACAGAACGGATGATGTAAACGAATTGCCAGATGATATTTCATTCGATAAAATAAAATAAAAGGGAGTGATGACAATGATAAAAAGAAGTTTATATCTGCTGACCCTCTCGGTTTTATTTTGCACAACCTCAGTTGACAGTGCTTTTTCACAGAATTTACCAGAAAGGCCTGTTCCTCCCCGGTTAGTAAACGATTTCGCAGGGATACTTAAAGCAGAAGAAGTTAGAAATCTCGAACAGAAGCTTGTTTCATTCAATGATTCAACTTCTACCCAGATCTCAATCGTTATCGTTCGTTCGCTTGGTGGATATGATAAAGCCGATTATGCACAACAGCTGGCGGAGAAATGGGGTATCGGTCGGAAAGGTCTGAATAACGGTGTGCTCATATTAGTTAAACCCAAAACGGCTGATTCAAACGGACAGATACAGATTGCCCCTGGTTATGGTCTTGAGGGGGCAATTCCGGATATTACCTGTGGCGAAATAGTTGATCGGGAAGTTCTCCCTGCCTTCAGAAACGGTGATTATTACGGTGGATTAAACAATGCCACAAATACCCTCATGTCATTGGCAAGAGGAGAATTTTCAGCAGCGGAATATGGTCAGAGGGCAAAGAAGAGTACTGGCAAAAATATTCCATTTGGACTTGTAATATTCATAGTAGTCATAATTATTGCAATGGTCTCCAGAGGATCAGGCGGATCGAACAATAAGCACATAAGCACCGGTGGCTTACCATTCTGGATGCTTTTGGGTATGATGAATTCAGGAAGAGGTTCCGGAGGCGGATTCTCAGGCGGTGGCGGTGGTGGAGGTGGCTTCGGAGGCTTCGGCGGTGGGAGTTTTGGTGGAGGTGGAGCTGGCGGTAGCTGGTAGTTCAAATTAAGATAAAAGATAAAAGTAAAAAGACAAAAGGGAAGAATATTTTTGATATAATAGGAGACGTGTTTCAAAAAAAATTGAAAATAGAATTTAAGAGAACAGAAGGTTTCCTCTTTACTTTTTTCTTGTGACTTTTATCTTTTGTCTTTTTATCATTCCGGATCTCTTCCGGAAATATATTTTCTCCATTTTTCAATTACCTGTAGCATATCATCAGGCAGATTGGAATCAAAAGAAAGCCTTTTCCCGGTTACGGGATGATTGAATGCAAGAGATTTTGCATGCAATGCCTGACGGGGAAGTATCTTAAAACAATTTTTAATGAACTGTTGATACTTAGTAAAGGTGGTTCCTTTAAGTATCTGATCTCCACCGTATTCCTCATCATTAAATAGTGGGTGTTTTATATGGCTGAAATGAACCCGGATCTGATGTGTTCGTCCGGTTTCAAGTTTACATTCAATCATAGAGATGTACCCAAAATTTTCGAGGACCTTATAATGAGTTATTGCAGCCTTACCCTCAGTGTCATCCTTAAAAACCTGCATTATCTTACGGTCTTTTATACTCCTGCCAACGTTTCCGGTAATAGTTCCTTCGGGAGGATCGGGAATTCCCCATACAAGTGCATTATATCTTCTGTCGGTGGTCCGGTCATAAAACTGTTTTGAAAGCCGGTTAAGTGCATATTCATTCTTTGCAATAACAAGTATTCCTGAAGTGTTTTTATCCAGCCTGTGAACCAGCCCGGGTCTGCTCTCGCCACTATTAAAAAGAGGCAGATCTTTGAAGTGCCACATCAGAGCATTAACCAGTGTTCCGGTATAGTTCCCATGTGCAGGATGAACTACCATACCCGGCTCTTTGTTAACTACCAGAATATCATCATCTTCAAATACTATATTCAGAGGGATGTTTTCGGCAATAAGCTCAATTTCTCTTGGGGGTGTCGGCAAAACAACCTGTATAATATCTCCGGGTTTAATTTTATAATTTGGTTTTACTATATTGTTATTTACCAGGATATTTCCTGCGTTGGCAGCATTCTGAATACGAGTTCTTGAGGAATTCATCAGCCTGTCAGACAGGAATTTATCAATCCTCAGAAGTGATTGTCCGGGATCTGCCTGAAACCGGAAATGTTCAAAGAGCTCTTGCTGATCTACTAATTCTTCTTCTGTCATTATTTTGTGATTACCTTGTTTTAATTAACCGGTTATATTCAACAGGCCGGCCATTCATACTTATTACCAGAAAGTAAATTCCCTCATGGAGTGAAGAGATATCAACCCTTTCAGAGAAAGGAACTTTTATTAGTTCGTGACCATTCAGGTCGGTTATACTTATAAATGCAGATCCATATAATTGCAGTTCGCCGGTGTTAATATTTATATAATCTGTTGCCGGATTTGGCCAAAAACTCATCAGGTTCTTATTTTTAGAATAAGTATCCTTGATTGATGTAATCAATAGAGGAGAACCAACGACAGGTCTTATCATTATACTCCCCGGAACCTGCGACTGGTTCCATACACCATTTAACCAGTAGAATTGTTTCCCGGCATGAGGCGTGTTAACATCATAGCCCACATTCAGAAATGTTTCAGAAAGTTGCCTCCAGCCTA
>JADGPT010000063.1 GCA_017882345.1 Bacteroidales bacterium | reverse complement strand
AAGCCTGTTGAAATAAAATGATTAAGCACTTCGGCTCCTCCTTCGATAAATAATGATTGAATGCCTGAAGCATAGAGGTAACCGGATATCTGAACTGAAGAAGACACATTTTCGTCAAGTAGCACCTTCACTGCACCCGGAATATCTGTTTTAGAATTATGGGTAAAGACAGTTACTTTACCACTTTTGCTATTTGCAAACGACAGTATATTTAAAAATCCTGAACTGCTGAGAATTAATTTTAACGGATCGGAGCCTTTCCATTCCCGCACGTTAAGACGGGGATCATCGGCCCTTATTGTCCCGCCTCCTACAAGGATAGCCTGTTCAGAAGCTCTCCACTTATGGACTAGTACTCGTTCCGGTTTACCTGTTATCCATGTAGGCTCTTTTTTATGATCTCCCGATCTTATTATATCCAGATATCCGTCAGCACTCTGTGCCCATTTAAGCGTTATATATGGTCTTCTTTTTTCATGATAAGTAAAAAACCGCCTGTTAAGTCTTATGCATTCCTCTTCAATAGTGCCTGTTTTGACTTCACAACCGGCATCCCTGAGTCTTTTTACTCCGTTTCCCGATACGTTATCACTTGTATCAATTGTACCGATTACTACCCTGGGGATTTTATGTGAAATAATAAAATCGGCACATGGAGGTGTTTTTCCAAAATGTGAACATGGTTCAAGATTTACATAAAGGGTTGATTCCTCTAGTTTTGCTTTATCAGATACTGAATTTATGGCATTTACCTCCGCATGAGATTCACCGGATCTTAAATGATACCCCTCTCCCAGTATTTTGTCGTTATAAACAATTACCGAGCCAACCATTGGATTGGGATAAGTAAAACCCTCGGCCTTAGAAGCCAGCTCAAGGCATCTTCGCATGAATTTAATATCTTCTTTCTCCGCCATTTCAGTGAAAATACTAAATTTGACTTATGGGTGTCAAGATACAAACAATAAAAGATATCAGATTTTATCTCGTGAAGGAACTTACAGGTGTTTATAAGGAACAGGAAACAAGAGCCCTCGCTAATATAATTATTAAGACTGTAACAGGTATAACAAAGTTGCATCAGCTATATGACAGCGGATACCTGTTAACCAGTGAGGAAGCACAAAAGATTATTGAATTTACTGCTGAACTTAAAACCGGGAGACCGGTTCAATATATCCTTGGTGAAACAATATTTTATAACTGTACCATCAAAGTAAATAGTTCTACACTTATTCCCCGCCCTGAAACAGAGGAACTTGTGGATCTCGTCCTTAAGGAAAACAAAGAGTATAAGGGGAATATTATTGATTTTGGAACCGGATCAGGGTGCATTGCTATTGCTCTATCTGCAAACCTGCCATTTTCATCAGTGACCGGAGTAGAGATTTCTGATGATGCCATCAGTATTGCCCGTGAAAATGCAGTTTTAAATAATGTAAATGTCTCGTTTATAAAAAGTGATATTTTCAATTTCGATCAGGAAGCAGTCAGTAAAGCAGGCATTATTGTGAGCAACCCACCCTATGTCAGAAATTCAGAAAAAGTTCAGATGGGGAAGAATGTACTTGATTTTGAGCCTCATCTGGCGTTGTTTGTGACTGATTCCGATCCACTTGTATACTATAAAGCTATCCTTAATCTGGCTGACAAAATACTTTTACCGGAGGGCCGTTTGTATTTAGAGATCAATGAAAATATGGGGAGATCAATGATTCAGTTACTTGAATCGTATGAGTATAATGGAATAGAAGTTGTTCCGGATATTAATGATAAAGAAAGAATTATAAAAGGCAGAAAAAATGTCTGAGAAAGCATTATTCAAAATAGCACTCGACAAAGCTATGGCTCAATGTTCCCGCCGGGAATTCTGTTGTGACGATATACGAAATAAGTTGGCTTTATGGGGTGTTGAAAATAATGATAGTGAGAAGATTCTGGGAATTCTGATGAAAGAGAATTTCATAAATGAATCAAGGTACGCAGCAGCTTTTGTGAGGGATAAATTTAAATATAATAAATGGGGGAAAATCAAGATTTCAGCCCATCTCAGAATAAAGAAACTTCAGCCTGAAGTTATAGCTTCTGCAATTAATTCAATTGATAATGAGCTTTATTCTAAATTTTTACGTGAGCTTATTGAAGGTCACAGACGATCTGTTAAAGCTAAAAATCAATATGATCTGAAAGCAAAACTATTGCGATACGGATTATCAAAGGGGTTTGAGAGCAGCTTATTATATGATATTCTGAATGATCTGGAGGAGTGATTTATCTTTCCGAAAAAATACTCCCTATAAAAGGCCAGAAAGAAACCAGAAAGATTATACCCGATCCTATACAATCAACAATAATCAATTGTTTACGGGTGTCAGGATATTTCATATAGAATATTGAGAAAGCCACTCTCAAAACAAGTTGCGTAGCGAAAAAGAGGAAGATCCTCATACCGTATAGATTCCATCGATAAGCTTCTTCAATTCTTCCCCTGATTATTAAAGAAAAACTATGTGATAATCCGCATGAGACACATTGCCCGCCTGTAAGCTTCTCATGAATACAAGTCATGGGATAATTATCCTTTTCAGGAGAAAAAATGCCGGAGTATGCAAAAATAAGCAATATCACTCCGGCAAAAATTATATTAATAATAAGGTAAGGCTCATTTCTGAACCTTACCTTCAGGTTTTGCTCATTCTTATTTTTTCTTTTGTACAGTATCATGTTTCTGAGTGGTATCACGTTTATGAGTGTTTACTCCCTCAAGATCTTCAAGTGTTTTCTCCTGGTCCTTTTTATTGGCGTTGGTGTTTATTTCCACCTTATCTCCATTGCTTTCTACCTTTATCGATACGTTTGCATCTTCAATCTCTTTGGTAACATTGTCCTGAACATCATTAATAATATTCTGAATGTTGTTTGGCCATTTATCGGCTTTTTGAGCAATTTTCCCGGCGACAAATATCTGCGACAATGAGATCAATGATGCAATTATTGCAATTATCAATCCTGCAATAAGCACTCCACGCGCTGAATTGTTCCTTGCAGCCTGAGAAAGTCCTACTGAAGCCAGTACTATTGCTATGATGCCGGGGATAATTGCTATCAGACCTACGCAGGGAATAACTGCAAGTACAAAAGTTATTATGGCTGTTATGAGCGCAGCAATCCCAAGATTTTGTCCTGTATTATTTCTTACCTCTTCCATGATATTAAATTATTTGTTACTTTTCATTCCTGAAAGGATATTGACCATATCCTGCTCTAAAGACGTCGTGGGATTTTCAATGATGCGTCCGGCCTCAATATTATTTTTATAGATAATAAACGTGGGAACCCGTTGAATATCCAGTTTAATATATTCTCCAACGGGCGATTGTTTTGTGTCATCTACTCCGATAAAAGTTAATTTTGTAACCGGGAACTGCCAGGCATCCAGAACCCTCATAAATCGGGGGACCTCTCTTCTGCTGTCAGGGCACCATGTTCCCATAACAATTTTTATAGATACATCATCCTTATTGATATCCAGCAATTTATTAATAACATCAGTCTTAATCTGGTAATCATCAAAACCCTTCAGGTACCATGTCGAATAAGGATAATGGGTTAACTGATCCTGATTAAAATACCCCAGAAGCCATGTTGTCTGATCATGGAAATTTATTTCCGGAGGAGCAACATCTGTGACTATTGCAGGCTTCGCGACAGCTTCAGGTCTGTGGGAAGCCAGAGGTTTTGTCGGTTTACAATTACTGAATAAAACAAGAAGTATAAAGAACGGGAAATAAATCTTTTTCATTTATTGATAATTAAACGAATGCAAATTAAAAGGATTTTTTTAAAAGCATAAAATTTATTGAGAGGAATATGCTTTTAACCGGGATAAGAATTCGGTTATCCTGCTTTATTTACCCGGTTTGTATAATAAATAGAAATACCAATTGATATTACAGCCAGAAAAAGTAATGCTAAAACCCTGTATATTATTTCGATCCTGGCCAGGTCGACTATGAACAGGTAAAATGCAGAACAGATCATGGTCCCCAGAGCCATATATCTGTATTTTATATTTTTAAGAAGAAGGCTGATGACAAAATAAAGAAGTGCTGCCATTGACCATGAAAATGTCACAAATTGTTTAGGTACAGCATGTAGCAAAGCCAGTAACATCATAAAAAAGCCTTCTATCATATATAGATTTCTTATCATGTCTGTTTTAATATATAATCGTGACCTCTTCCAGTTAATTATTCTTGCAGAAATCAGCGCAATAAGGGCAAAGCAGAAATTTACGCCGTTGACATTCTTTGATGATAAAAGATAAATAATCAGGATTGTCAGAAACAGGAGACTGTTCATGACTATTATCAGCCGGTTGCGGAACCACAGAGCCATGGAGACTACGAGAAGGCTCTGAACAGAAAGCAGCAAATAAACCCCTGGCAGCCCAAAGATGCCATAAAGTGCAATACTCATAGCCATAAATCCGTAAAGGGCATAGAATGCTGATGCAAAGTTCCAGTCAGATTTTGAATGAAGTATTATTGAAAATATAAGAGCAGATATTGTAATAACAGTAAACAGGTTTACATAGTCTGTACTGAAAAATCTTAAAACCATCAAAAGAAGTAAGAAAGTAAAGAGTATCCCGTTAATAATTATCACACTAATTAAAAAATCATCTGAAACTGAATCTTTTTTTCTGAACAATGACACAATGGAAAAACATACACCCAGTCCAAAAAGATATATAATCCCAAAATGATGTTCAGTTATCATTTCCATTGTGTGACCTGAAAGAGGATTTCCAAACAACCATAGAAAGAAAACCAGGTATGTAAGAAAGATGGTTAATATCAGCAAGGGTTCCCAGTTAAACCTGCGATATATATATACTACCCCGGCAGCAGTAATCATCACAATTGGAAGAGTCAAATTAGTTGTATCTCCCAGAATAGCTGTAGCGAGGGCAAAGAACACCGCCAATGCTGCAAAAGGTTGCGATTCGTTGCGGATAGACAGGTATACCTGTAAAGCGACGAGAATCAACAGCATGAATATGGAAATTATCTTTCCCGGAATAATAGGTGAAAAAGAAAAAAAGTGTAACCTGACCGTAAAATAAAAAAGAAGCACCAGTGCATTAATCCTGAAAATAAATGCCAGATGAACATTTGCTTTTTTTATATAATCTGCAAGAAGAAAAATTGACGCAGATGCAATATAGCCAATCAGAAAGGAGAAAAACCTGTACCCCAGGTTCATCATATACTGAGTAAGGAATGTGATACCAAAAAGCAAAACTATATTGCCTAGCCAGGCCAGTCCAAATCGTCCGATCCGGGATTCAATTCCTTTTTCTTCATCATTTAAAATGACCCCATTCAATATAGGATCTACTGTCTCCTGATGCTTTTCTGATATATAAATGGATTCACTGTCAGTAATATTGAGAGCAGATTCCAGTTTGCTGAGCCGAAGTTCCACAGATTTCAGGCTGTTGAGGATTTTTTCTATTTCTTCGTTCTGATCTGCCATGGCAAATAATTATATCTCTTCTTCCTCTTTCACCATTCTCCAGGGAGGTAAGAGCCACAAGAGGAATGCAAGTATCCCAATTGGCAGTATAAGCCAGAATGCCGCCATCAATGTTCCATCGAGACCAATCAATCCTACCTTAAAACTTGTAAATCCGGAAAAACTTTTTGAGAATAACTGTCCGCCGATCACAACATTCCATCTCATAGAATAAACTCCTATCAGAACAAGTATACTCACAATGAAATACATAGTCTTGCGAACTCTTATTTTGTGTTTGTAGAACTGCAGGAAGACAAGTGTAATGAGTGGGATAATTGTCCCAACCAGACCCTGCGCGATAAAAAGAGTAAGGTACAATTTACCAGAAACCAGTAATTTTATTATTTCAAACGATTCTTCAGCCACATATATCCTGTGTATCTGATCGAGACCTTCAAGAGTAAAGTCAAGAATCAGTACGAAGAAAAGATATTTTCCTATTGAATCCAGCACATCCAGGTCAATTACCTTCTTTCGAAAATATGTTATTACCATATAAACTATCATTACCAATGCAATTCCTGAGACCATTGCTGAAAAAAGAAAAATAATCGGCATTAAAGGCGTCGACCACCAGGGGTTAGCTTTTATTGAACCAAAAATAAATCCCACATAACCATGAAGGATAAAAGCAGACGGGATTCCTACAACTGTAATGATATATCCCATTTTCCTGTCCCACCTCACTGTCCTGGGAGATATATCGCTTACACCAAGAGTCAGAATCCGGTAAACCCATTTCATTATTCCTTTTTTCTCATTTGCCCATACTACCATACTATGCCTGTAGTCGAACCAGATCTCAAGCAAAAGGACAACCATCAGATACCACAGATATACAAAGCCAAAGATGGCCATGGCGGATGATGAATGAGGAGTTATCATAATCTCATAAGCTCTCTGCGGCTGGGAGAGGTGACTGATCAGAGGCATAGTGGCAACCAGAAGAAATGAAAGGGCTGTAAGTAACGCAATCTGGTAAGTTGGCTGCAGAATTCTAACCTTGAAAACTCTCTCGAGTGAGGCAAGAATAAAAGCTCCTGCAACCAGTCCGGTAATAAAAGGATAAACAACGATCAGAATTCCCCATTGCAATTCAATTTCATTCGGGAATATATACCCTTGTGAATGGGCGAGAATATCGTACAGATGTTGGTAATGTGGATCCATATTATCGTACCTCCGAACTTAGTGCATTATAGAATAGCTTTGAACCTGTATTCAGGTTAGGCCTGAGTACCTGTGTTGTATGTTCCTTCAGGAATTTAACAAGATCACTGTTTTTGTCCCTCAGATTGCCATACATTCTGGCGCCGGTCGGACAGGTTTCCATACAGGCCGGAGCAAGACCCTTTTTCAACCTGTGATAACAAAGGGTGCATTTATTCGCAACTTTTTTAACCGGATGAATAAATCTGCAGCCGTAAGGACATGCCTGTACACAGTACCTGCAGCCGATACAGTATTTTTCATCAATAAGCGCAACGCCCTCGGGACTGACATAAGTTGCGCCTACCGGGCATACCTGTACACAAGGAGATTTTGCACAGTGGTTGCACATCTTCGGAACAAAAAACGATTTAAAAATATCCTCATCCGGGACAGTCTGTTTAAAACCATCAATACCTCCATTGGGAGAAACAATATTCACACTCCCATCATTCTTAACTGTATACTGTTCTATCCATGTACGAAAGAAAAATGGCTCGGCAGGGACATCATTCTCATTTTTACAGGCTTTGGCACAGTTTCCGCATCCAATACATTTTTGAATATCTATAACTATTCCATACCATGGAAGACTTTCATCTTTCGGTTCTGCAGCAAAAAGTAATATCTGTGATGATTTCAACCATGAATACCCGATAGCGGCTCCTGCCAAAACTGTCGCAGTTTTAAGAAATTTTCTCCTTGATGTTTTTATTTTTTCATTTCCCATGGCTGATGTGGATTGTGACATTCAATGCAATTCTTACCAACATTGTGTTTATTAAGGTCAATCTGATTTATGGCACTCTTTTGCTTCCCCGCATTAATAATATGACATGACCCACAGAACTCTCTGCCTGAAGGCTTTAAGATATCCTCAACCTTACTGCTAACTACATGTTTCTCGCCCGGGCCATGACAAGTTTCACAATGTATTTCACTGTGAACATCCTGTGCTTTCTTGTCTTCAATATCCTGATGGCATTTAAAACATGCCTGTTGCCCGGCGTAATGTATTTCAGGTTGTGCATTATCAATCAATGAAGCCGCCCGATAGTGTCCATACTTTCCAAATGTATCGGGTACAAGAAAATGCCGAAGCACCAAAAAAAGAGTGATGAATATTGCAAAAGCAAGTGCAAGCCTTGGAATTTGTGGCGGTACATAAAACTTCATCAGGATTTGAATATTTATTACAAAAATCAATATCTGAAAGACACCAATTTATTATTCCATCTGATAAATATATTAAAAAATGATATTTATCAGCCTGATATTATGACATTTATAACCATTCTAAATAATATTAAAACAGAATTTTTCAGCAAGATCCTGCTGAAGTCATCGAATGATGAACGAATCAGACTTTCCTGTTAATATATTCACAATATCTACTAAATATCAGCAACTTGCGTTATTTAAATAACACTGCCGGATTCAGAATTAATTAATATATTTCAAGGAGTATCTCCAGAATCTGCTTTGCTGCTTTTGATACGGAGGTTCCCGGACCAAATATTGCAGCAACACCGGCGTCATACAGAAACTGATAATCATGGTGAGGGATTACACCTCCTGCAATTACGAGTATATCCTCCCTACCCAGTCGCTTCAGTTCGTTAATTACCTGAGGGACAAGTGTTTTGTGGCCGGCTGCCAGGCTTGATACACCCAAAACATGAACATCATTCTCAACTGCCTGTTTTGCTGCCTCAGCCGGAGTCTGGAAGAGTGGCCCGATATCTACATCAAAACCTATGTCGGCATATCCTGTGGCGACAACTTTTGCACCGCGATCGTGACCATCCTGGCCCATCTTGACGATCATTATTCTGGGCTGGCGCCCCTCTTTTTCTGCAAATCTGGCAACAAGTGCCCTTGCTTCTTTAAAATTATCATCTGATTTGTACTCCGATGAATAAACACCTGATATTGTTCGTATCACTGCTTTATACCTCCCTACAATTTTTTCACATGCATAAGATATTTCGCCCAGGCTGGCACGTTTCGCGGCTGCCTGTACAGCTAATTCGAGAAGATTCCCTTCTCCGGACTGAACACACTTTGTTATTGCCTCCAGTGCGGTCTGACATTCGGCTTCATTTCTTTCTGCACGAAGTTTAGCAAGCCGTATAATCTGCGATTCACGTACAGCTGAATTATCAACTTCCAGAGTCTCAAGCGGATCTTCTTTTTCCAGCCTGTACCTGTTTGTTCCTACTATTGTTTGTACTCCTGAATCAATCTTGGCCTGAGCTCTTGCTGCTGCCTCTTCAATCCTCATCTTCGGGACTCCGGATTCAACTGCTTTTGCCATGCCTCCCAGACTTTCGACTTCTTTGATATGCTCCCAGGCCCGTTGAACTATTTCATGTGTAAGAGTCTCAACATAATATGAGCCTGCCCATGGATCAATAACCCTGCAAACCTGTGTTTCTTCCTGAATATATATCTGAGTATTTCTGGCAATCCGTGCGGAAAAATCTGTCGGTAATGCAATTGCCTCATCGAGGGCATTTGTATGAAGACTCTGAGTATGTCCCAATACTGCAGCCATAGCTTCGATACAGGTCCGCCCTACATTATTATAAGGATCCTGCTCTGTAAGACTCCAGCCCGATGTCTGACAATGAGTTCTCAGAGTCAGCGATTTGGGATTTTTCGGGTTGAAATCACTTACAATTTTTGACCACAGCATCCGTGCCGCCCTCATCTTGGCAATTTCCATGAAATGATTCATCCCGATTGCCCAGAAGAATGAGAGCCGTGGAGCAAAAGCATCGATATCAAGCCCCGTCTTAATTCCTGTTCTCAGATATTCCAGTCCGTCAGCAAGAGTATAAGCCAGTTCAATATCGCACGTTGCTCCTGCCTCCTGCATGTGATAACCAGAAATGCTTATTGAATTGAACCTGGGCATCTTTTCAGAGGTATACCGGAAAATATCAGCAATTATCCTCATTGAAAATTCAGGAGGATAAATATATGTATTCCTTACCATGAATTCTTTCAGAATATCATTCTGGATTGTCCCGTTTAATTCATCGAGCCGTGCGCCCTGCTCAAGAGCTGCAACTATATAAAAAGCCATTATTGGAAGAACGGCTCCATTCATTGTCATCGACACAGACATTTTATTGAGGGGTATCTGGTCGAAAAGCAGTTTCATATCAAGAATTGAGTCAACAGCTACTCCGGCTTTACCAACATCTCCCATAACTCTTTCGTGATCTGAATCATATCCTCTGTGAGTTGCAAGGTCGAAAGCTACTGACAAGCCTTTCTGACCCGCTGCAAGATTACGACGGTAAAAGGCATTTGATTCTTCAGCCGTTGAGAATCCGGCATATTGCCTGATGGTCCAGGGTAACATTGCATACATGCCGGAATATGGTCCGTGTAAAAATGGAGGCAGCCCGGCAGCATAGTTAAGATGCTCCATCCCTTCCAGATCCTCTTTTGTATAAACACTCTTGATGGGGATCCTTTCAGGAGTTACCCAATCTTTTTTTAAACTGTTTACCTTCCCCCTTTCACGCTCATCGTTTGTATTGACAGGGAGCGTTTTAAGGTCGTTATAACTGAATTTTGGTCTCATAATCTACATTTTTACTGCCTTATCAGCTCCTAATCTCAACCTCTCATTCTCCTCTGATCCTCTGAAAAGTTTTATCGGCTCAATCTGATGATCACTTTCCACTACCGGTAATTTAAATACTCTGGTTAAATCAATATTTGAAGGGGCTTTTTCATTGAAGTCCGGGAATCTGTTTGTTCCAAGCAGTATCTCTTTGCCATTTGCAATATCCGCTTTTCTTCCTGATGCCGATTCGGATAATTTTCTCTGTATCAATCCTGATTTCAGACATTCGAGGAAGCCGCCCTGATCTTCAATTTCAAGGAACAATTTCCAGGCATTATCGGCTATCAGATTCGTGAGGTTTTCAATATAATATGATCCTGCAGCAGGATCTGCCACCTTATCAAAGTAAGCTTCTTCCTTGAGTATGAGTTGCTGGTTCCGGGCAATTCTTTCAGAGAATTCATCAGGATGTCTGAATACAATGTCAAACGGTTCCACAGTAAGGGAATCTGCTCCCCCGAGAATTGCTGACATTGCTTCTGTCTGTGTTCTGAGCATATTTACATAAGGATCATACACTGTCTTATTCCATTCGCTTGTTACACAATGTATATCCATTTTAATCTTTTCACCATTCGCGGGATGAAAACCATTGGTGACCACAGACCACAGGAGGCGTGCAGCTCTCAGCTTCGCAATCTCAGAAAAATAGATTGACCCTGTTCCGAAACTGAACCTTATCTTTGAAGTCGCAATATCCACACTTATTCCTCTCCGGGTAAGTTGTGCCAGATATTCGTTTCCCATTGAAATCCCAAAAGCCAGTTCCTGAACTATATCAGCACCGGCATTATTAAAGTTTGAAGCATTCAGATGGATCGTTCTGAATTGTGGAAGAAAAGCAGCGGAATGTACAACCGAAGCCAGATAGTCAAATCCCTCTTCGGGAGGAATACATAACGTACCATTAAGCATAAGCCTGCTTAACGGATCTGCTTCAAATGCTCCCCTGATCTGCAGAGGATCAGTCCCGGTTTTCTTTACATAATTGGTAAGGATATCAATTATCTCTTTTGCTTTCCCGTTTGAGAGGAAGTTTATTTCAACTGCCCCGGGGTGTATATCTTTAAGAAGAATATCAAAATTCTTTTCATTAACCGACTCAGGATCTGTTATCACAAAACCAAGTGAATCAACCCCTTTCATCAGGATTGTCAGAGCTTTCAGGTTCGCGTTGGAATAATCGGTTATCTCAATATTCTGTCTGACCAGCCAGTTATTGTTATTAATCTTTGTACCTCTCAGATATGGGAATTGGCCCGGGAGAGTATTGACATACATCAGGTTCTCAATATCTTCCATCCTGTAGAAAGGTTTTACATCAAACCCTTCATTCGTTCTCCAGACAAGTTTTTTATTAAAGTCTGCTCCCTTAAGATCCGTATTGATTTTATCCATCCACTCTTTAGTGGTTACCGGAGGAAACTGATCAAATAATCTTTCCTTTTGCACCATTCTTCTCAGTGTTGTAAATTAAAGCACAAATTAAATGAATCTGTGATCATAGTTTCTATGAAATTTATCATATCCGGAAGAGATGGAATCTTTGACTATTTTCCTGCAAATTCCATCAGGTAAGATTTTATGAACGGATTCAGGTCACCATCGAGAACTGCCTGAACGTTACCTGTCTCATGGTTTGTGCGTAAGTCTTTAATCATTTTATATGGGTGAAGCACATACGATCTTATCTGGGAACCCCATTCAATCTTTTTCTTCTCCCCTTCAATCTTTGCCTGCTCCTCCCTCTGTTTTCTCAGTTCCAGTTCATAAAGTTGAGATTTAAGAATCCTCAATGCATTCTCTTTATTATTGAGCTGTGACCTTGTTTCCTGGTTTTCGATTATCAATCCTGAAGGTTTATGCCTTAATCTTACAGCTGTCTCCACTTTATTAACATTCTGTCCCCCTGCGCCACTCGACCTGAATGTGTCCCACGTAATATCGGCAGGATTGATCTTAATCTCAATAGTGTTATCAACCAACGGCGATATAAAGACTGATGCAAAAGTCGTCTGTCGTTTTCCCTGTGCATTGAATGGGGAGATTCTTACAAGCCGGTGAACGCCGTTTTCGCTTTTCAGATAACCATAAGCCCGTTCACCTTCAATCTCTAAGGTAACAGATTTAATACCAACCTCATCGCCAGACTGATAATCAAGTTCTTTGACTTTATAGTTGTTTCTTTCTGCCCAACGCAGATACATTCTCATCAGCATTGCTGCCCAGTCATTACTTTCAGTACCTCCTGCGCCTGAGTTAATTTTAAGAATTGCCCCAAGCTGGTCCTCCTCTTTCTGCAACATATTTCTGACCTCAAGGTCTTCGATCAGTGAGAGGCAGTTTTTATACTGGCTGTCAACCTCTTCTTCAGTAGCTTCACCCTCCCTGAAAAAGTCATTTATTACGCTGATATCTTCGATGCTTGAATTAATTTTGTCAAAAGCTATTGTCCAGCTTTTTAGTTGAGCAATGCTTTTCAGAAGGTCCTCAGCTTTTTTAGGATCGTTCCATAAACCAGGTTGCTGCGACAAGCTCTCTTTTTCTGCAATAAGTTCCAGTTTACCCTGGATGTCAAAGATACCTCCTTAAAGCATCGCGGCGTGCCGATAAAGCTTTTATCTGTTCGTTAGTTATCATTTCTGAATTTTTGCACAAATTTAGTCTTTTATCGTGTAACAATAAGGCATAAAGTTTTAATTTTGGCATTCTGAAAAACAAGTATGTTAAAACTAATCATCTTTCTCCGTCCTTTTGCGAGGTATCTTTTAATTGCCTGGGTTTTAACGATAATTACCTTATCGTCTATACCGAATATTCCTACCTTAAAGATCCATACGGCAGGGGCTGAGTTCAGGCTTGATTATCTGATGCATTTTTGTGAATATGGTGTTTTGACTTTCATTACTTTTCTATCATTTGCACGAAATGAGTTTAGGATCAATTATAAAAAGTACATCCTGGTTACATTGAGTCTGATCATGTTTGCTATTCTTGATGAGTTTCATCAGAAGCTTATACCGGGAAGAACCTATAATATAAGGGACATCATGAGTAATGTATCCGGAATTCTGGCTTCATTAATATTTTGTGTATTTGTATTCAGGCAAATAGCTAGAAAGATCAGGCTTGAAGGAATACAATCAACCCCGGAGGGGTTACACCAATAATTGGGGTTACAGATAGAATAAAATTCAATCAACCCCAGAGGGGTTACACCAATAATGGAATGCAACCAACCCCGGAGGGGTTATACCAATAATAGGGGTTACATCAATAATGGAATACAATCAACCCCGGAGGGGTTATACCAATAATAGGGTCCATTAATTTTCATCATAAAATTCATAGAGATAATCGGGAGAGAAATCTATACCTTGCTCAGTAAGCATTCCTAAGTATTCCTCTTTAAAGCTTCCTTTCAAATGATGCGTTTGTTGATTTAATATATATTTATAGACATTATCCAGTTCGCGATAACCAACAGTAAATGCGCCGTATCCCTCCTGCCAGGAAAATTTTTTAACTAAAAGATGATTTGTATTAATAAATAATGATGAACTCCTTTTAATATCTCTCACAAGATCTTCGATAGATATTGATGGACAAAATCCTACCAGTATATGTATATGATCATCTGTGCCATTTATTGCAATCGGATTACAATTCTGCCCTTTTATTATGCCATAAATGTACTTATGAACATTCTCCCGTATTGATTCTTTTAACAAAGAGTGCCTGCCCTTTGGAGTAAACACGCAATGGGCGTAGAGTTTTGTGTAGGTGTTTGGTTTCATGTCAGTTAATTTTAAAAATGCAGCAATTAAATTTACAATTTATTTTTCAATTAATCATGTATCCCTTTTAGAATTTTTATGAAATTTTTATTTGCCGATCGTAATTATTGATGGAACCCTATTATTGATGGAACCACTCCGTGGTTCTTGCATCATTCCTGATATCGCATCCTATTATTGATGGAACCGCTCCGCGGTTCTGGCATCATTGCGAATTTGCAGCCAATTATAGATGGCCATGCTCCGCTCCTCCGCTCCGTGGTTTATTTTTCATTTCCCAAAGAAATTAATATTGATTTTATTTGATTGAATATATGCCATTTACAATCAACCCCGGAGGGGTTACATTAATAATAGTACCATTATGGGATAAGGAGATCCCTCGCTAACGCTCGGGATGACAGTGCATTGGGGGGCATAACAAGGGAAGAGGTGGAGGTTCGCCGGGGCGAACCTCCACCTCTTCCCCTAAACAAAAAAATGACCTGTCATTCCGAATAAAGCGTAGCGGAATGAGGAATCTCCAATCGACATGGCACGATCTGAAATGGAAATGTTCCCCGGTCAAAAATCAACCCCGGAGGGGTTATACCAATAATAGGTTACATCAATAATGGAATACAATCAACCCCGGAGGGGTTATACCAATAATAGGGGTTACATCAATAAACCTTGTAGCCGGAAAAAGAACCTGCAAAATTAAATGGAATGGGGTATCCATTATTTTGCAGTACAGAAGCATTTACTACATCCCCCTTATTTAGTTTCATAGTAAGAGTTCCTCTAAAACTTCCTATTAAATTTGTTGGACCAATTATAGTTTCAAAAGGATCACCAGATAAATTAATGATAACAGAACTGCCAATTGGTAAATT
>JADGPT010000234.1 GCA_017882345.1 Bacteroidales bacterium | reverse complement strand
AAGATTTCTTGCAAGGCGAACTCCATAACTATTAACAAGTACCCAAAACATTTCCACTGCTGTTACTTTTCGTTCTCTTTTTATGAGGCCAGTTTCTTTAGCTGCTTGTTTCAACCATTCTTGTGGGAAAAGTGTGCAGAGATCTTTCTCTATTATATCTGGTTCATAAGGGGGGATTTCTGTGTTGGGTTCTTTGGTCTTTTTCATGCTCCTTATCCTCTTTCTAATTTTAATACAGTAAAATTAGAATTTTTAAGTAATATATGCATGCATAGAGCATAAATACTTCGATATATCACGATTATTTCAAGTGGAAACTCAAAGATAATGACAAAAAAGAGTGAGTACTGAATATTTTATGAGATGTTTTGTTGATCAGAAATCCTTAACCGATGACCAATGGATTATATCCTTAAATCCAACTTTCAGCGAATATACCTTATTCGGTCTTCCTTTGCCTGGCTTCTTTTCTTCATTCTCTTCGATCCAATAAAACGGATTTAACTGCCTCATTGCTATGCTGACTTCAGGCTGGCGTAATCCTGTTCCCCTCTCAAGATCAACAGATGTAGCCGTATCCACTTTTTTAAGATATGCCAGGGTTCTGGCAACTGGCCTGCTCAGGCCTGAGGAAATGAGTATTTCGGCAAGTTCTTCATCGCTATCGTCAAGCTGGTTGATATCAAGTTTCTTCATAATGATCCCTTATTATATTTTACCATATGATATATTTACATTATATTAATTTTTTCGATATGAAACTTTTTTTTTAGTGTCCGGAAATTATTTCGCCAGGATTCTTCTGACAAATCTATTGGTATTGCCACCAGAGACTGAACATGGCCAGAACCAAGTAGGTGTCCAGTTACCGACCCAGTTACCGACCCAGTCTGATGATTCGGTTCGAAGGTTGTTGTTAGCACTTAAAGATGGGGATAAATCTTCCGGTGCTCTGCGCAGTGTTCTGGGAATTAAGCATCGACCTACTTTTAGAGACAACCACCTTCACCCTGCTCTGGAAGCAGAATTGATTGAATTGACGATTCCAGAAAAACCCAGCAGCAGCAAGCAGAAATATCGTCTCACAGCTAAAGGACGGGCAGCGCTGAACACTGGTCCGGAGAAAAGATCAGAATAACATGAAAAGGTACAGCATATATTCTAATACGCCAAAGACGCCATAATGGGGCCAAAGGCGCCAAAATAAATACTAACGTTAGTGTCTACAGACATGTTGGGGTATTTTCAAAACATAAATGATTGCTGCTGGACTAAATTCCACAATCGAGCGACTGGTCTTGT
Organism: Bacteroidales bacterium; assembly: GCA_017882345.1. Taxonomy (GTDB): domain Bacteria; phylum Bacteroidota; class Bacteroidia; order Bacteroidales; family VadinHA17; genus LD21. Next base: position 2,846 of record JADGPT010000234.1, on the reverse strand, counting down.
TGAATATCATGACGTAGTAGTTATGATTTTTACCCGAAAAGGTATCTGGACATTAACCTTAACGGACAAATCTACCCGTAAAAGGATTAATCTCATGGGAGGTAGATATCATATCATGGGAGGAATTGCATTGAAGGCACTCATATTAAGCGCGGATAATTTTGAAGACCAGGAGCTTTTTTATCCGCTTAACAGGTTAAAAGAAGAAGGCGTTATCGTGAAGGTTGCGTCCATGAAAAAAGGAATAATTACAGGGGAATATGGTTATTCAATAGATGTAGATATGACATTTGATGAAGTGGATCCCGAAGAATTTGATATGCTAGTACTTCCCGGTGGAAAAGCCCCTGAGAAGGTCAGGCTTGAAGAAAAAGCCCTTGAGATCGCACGATATTTTTTCAGGGAGAATAAACCTGTGGGGGCAATATGTCACGGCGCCCAGACACTTATTTCAGCAGGAGTGATGGGAGGAAGGAAAGCAACCTGTTACATAGGTATCAGGGATGACCTGAAATGTGCCGGTGCCCTGTATGAAGATAAGGAAGTTGTTGTGAACGGAAATCTTATCACTTCAAGGCATCCGCGTGATCTGTATGCATTCGGGAGAGAGCTTGTTAAGAAAATCTGAACAAGAGCATTCGAAGACCTGAACGTCACAAAACGTTCAAATGATAAATTGCAATACAGTGGGGAATGCAGGGTTAATGCAATGCGGTTTCGAGGGAACAGAGTCGCTGAAATGATTGAATTATGAGTCATCTTCATGCATCTTCCCATTCAGGAACAGCGCGCCTGCGGGTGTGGGAGTGTGCGCCTGCTGGGGCAGGGGAAACCTAAAGGAAAAGAGGGATTAGAGTATATCCACTTTCCTGATTTGTGAAAAATTATGCTGATGAATAATAAAGCCCAAATTGTTAAGTTCTGTGGCGATCTCTTCAAGGACATGCCATTTTTTCTCAGCGAATTTAGTTTTCAATTCGTCCCACGCTACCCACTTTTCGGTTGTTTCATCGTGTAGTTTTTGCAGTTCAACTAAGAACTTTTGATGATCATTGGAAAAATTGATAAGCATATCAGTTGAGCTATAAGTACCTCGAAATTTCGTGGTTGCTGCGCTTTCTTTAATATACGGTTTCCAGTCCTTCGCATAGGTAAAGAAGGTTTTAATCGCCTCATTTATTTTTACGTCGCTATTATCTTCTTTTAAGTAAAGTCGATTAAAAGCCAATGCCAGTTTATTGACAGTGTTCGCATCAAAGTTAAATGGAAGATCACACGATGACATTAGCTTGATGTTATTTTCAATCTCTTTAAGCGCTGAATTACTGTCCCCGAACGTTGGTGTGTGCATCAAAGCTGTCAGTTGGTATTGAAGCACAAAATACGGTTCAGCGAGCTTGCTGGCGTTCAGGTATGTCGCACCTTTCACTAGCATGGGAATTTGTATTGGTATTGTTTCAGTCACCTTTTGCGCTTCATTCATTGTTGCACAAGGACAACAATAATTTACCTCTGGCAAATTGACTTGGCGTATGTGGTTTATCTGTTTCCTGTCCGTAGATGTTTTTGCCATATTGAACATATATTTATCGTTCATAGTCTGAAAATTTTCGGCTACTATGGTCTTATAGGTACTATTTAATTCAGGAATTATTGCTGTTGATAGTTTACCCTTTGAGATTTTCGCTGCCGCAGCTCCGATCCCTCCGACCCCATAGAAAGATGAAGGACAAGAAACCAGTTGCAGCGCTAACATTGTATCAAGATTATCTTCCTCTGCATTCAGCCAACTTGAAGAGCAGTGGTATAGAAAATCTTTATACCCTATATTCAGTTTTGGCAGTCTGATTTTATAATCGTTAAATCCGTCAATGATACAGTAATTTTGATACTTGCCATACAGACTTTTATTATTAAAGATCGGATCATGGATTATTTTGAAGGGTTTTACTTCAATACATTTGTTCTGCGGAGGCATTTTTTTGGGGTCTGCCACGATATATTCATACTTCCGGTACTCTCCATAAAACGGGGAGAGCTTCAATTTAAATGTATTGTCACTGGTGTATTCTACCCATCCGATATGTTCCTCTTTTTTGAGAAATATAAGCTCCTGCTCAAATGGCGCGAACCATTCGCCATATTCTCTTTTGTTAAGATCAAATGTCATGGTTGCTGCATATCCGATATAATCGTTTCAACTATTTTAAAAGGTTCGTTTTCCATAATTGCTTTCATCATTCCTTTGTTTCGATTGTAATTAAAGCCTTCTCTCCGTGGTTTTATTATCGGGTATTACTTTTCGGGCACTGCTAAATGAATTGAAATCCTTGGCTATAATCTCTTTCAAATACTGGGACTTTACTTCCACAAATTCCCGCCGTTCTTCCGGGGGGAACAGTTTGGAAACTGTTGGGTACGTGTTAGGTAAATAACTTGCATCTAACAAAACCCGACCGAGATACATTTCGAGAAAAATGGGAGATATGGAGTCAAAAATGGGAAATCGGAAGTGCTTGGGTGATAAAATTTGGATTATTGCCCATCCAAACCCTTGATAATTAATGCCGCATTATGTGTGCAAAACTAAATAGTATCTTAAACATTATGTAATGAAAATATAAAATTCCAGCAGGATAAGGAGTACCGCAGAGGAAACGTAATTATGACATGGGAAAAGATTGACCGCAGACGGTTTTGTGTTCGGTGTCAAAGTCCTGTTCATTTATGTGTTTGTAACGATGAACCTGAACCTGTTCATCATCAGAGGCAACATAAGAGGATGATGAATAATGAAAAAAGCTAAAATATACAAGACCTTCTATAATGCTCACTCAATGCATTAC
>JADGPT010000004.1 GCA_017882345.1 Bacteroidales bacterium | reverse complement strand
TGACCTTCTTGAATTTCTGTACCGCTTCCTTCATCTGGTTCTCAGATAAAACGGGAGTTGCAATGAAAACGGTTTCGTACTGATTCAACATAGTAATTATTTGTTTATTAGTTATATGATTTTGGCTCGCAAAAGTACAACTATTTTGCTTTATTCAAAAATTAAGTGATGAAAAAATCAGAAATTAGTGTTTTCAACTAAACCCTGCAATACTTTATGGGGGCAAAAAGATCTTTGTTACCTTTATGTTTAATGGATTTTGTTTCCCTTTACCTTTTTCCTTTTTCCTTTTTGTCTATATTTGTGTTTCACGAATTTTGAAAATCAAGAGTCAGTAATTTATGGAAAACTTCATTGTTTCAGCAAGGAAATACCGTCCTGCCAGTTTTGATATGGTAATTGGTCAGGATTCTATTACAAATACGCTGAAAAGTGCTATTAAGAACAACCATCTTGCACAAGCTTATCTTTTTTGCGGACCGAGGGGCGTTGGGAAGACGACCTGCGCCAGGATCTTTGCCAAAACAATTAATTGCAGCAACCTGGGGGAGAACCTCGAGGCTTGCGATGAATGTGAATCGTGTCTGTCATTCAATTCATCGAGATCATTTAATATTCATGAACTTGATGCTGCCTCTAATAATAAGGTTGAAGATATAAGAAGCCTGAACGACCAGGTAAGGATCCCTCCACAGATCGGAAAATACAGTATCTATATAATAGATGAAGTTCACATGCTCTCTGCATCAGCCTTCAATGCTTTTCTTAAAACACTCGAAGAACCTCCTTCTCATGCTATTTTTATTCTTGCCACTACAGAAAAGCATAAAATAATTCCAACTATTCTCTCCCGGTGCCAGATATTCGATTTTAACAGGATAAGGATTGAAGACATTGTTGGCAGATTGATGTATGTAGCTAAAAATGAAGGGATATCTGCCGCAGAGGAAGCGCTTCATATTATAGGGCAGAAAGCTGATGGAGCTTTACGTGATGCGCTATCAATTTTTGATCAGATAGTCAGTCTTAGTGGAAAAACAATAACATATAAGGATGTAATTGATAATCTGAATGTGCTCGATTATGAGTATTATTTTAAATGCGTCGATGCTGCAATGACCGGTGATATCTCCTCGATATTATTAACATTTAATGAAGTACTTGAGAAAGGATTTGACGGTCATAATTTTATATCCGGACTCAACAGTCACCTTCGTGATCTCCTGGTTAGCAAAGATGACTCTACATTACGTCTGCTCGAAGCGACACCTGCAATTAAAAAAAAGTATGTTCAACAGACAGGGAACTGCCCTGCTGATTTCCTGTTCAAAGCATTAGAGATTGGAAATAATTGCGATCTTACATATAAAAGCAGTAAGAATCCACGATTGCACATAGAGCTTTCACTCATCAGGTTGTGCAGGTTAATGAATGAAGCAACAGAGCCCTCAGAAAAAAAAAAGTCTGATACCGGGCAATTAAAAAAACAGGAAGAAGACCTGAATCTCCCTTCAAAATCAGAGATTTTGCGCCAGGAGGTTCAACCTCCTGAAAAAAGGGTTATTAATACGGAATTAACTTCCGGTAAGCATGATCCTGTTATCGAAAAACCATCCAAAACATTCTCAATAAAAGAAATCATTTCAGATGATATCCTGCCAGCCAATAAACAGGAAGAGAAATCTGTTTTGAATGATCCTGAAGTTCATTTAAAACCTAAGGATGTATTCACTCCACAGGCTTTCGAATCAGCCTGGCTGGAATTTACGGATAAGTTGAAAGGAGAGGGTACCAGAATCGTAAGCATGTTTAAATCGATCAGACCTGAACTGGAAAATGATCAGACAATAAAAATCCATCTCAGTAATGCTGCTCAAAAGGATATATTTATTTTAAATTACAGACCAAAACTCGTAAGTTTTCTTGAAAACAGGTTCATCATGTCAGATATAGAAATTGAAACAACAGTGGACCTTTCCGAATCAAGTGAAATTTTATATTCTGATGAACAAAAGCTTAATTATCTCACGAATAAATATCCCATTCTAAAGGACATGAAGAAAACGTTTAATCTTGATATTACTTAAATCTCCCTTAATTAATCTCACCAATAACATCAAAAATATTGAAAAAGAAACCTGAAATTTCTTACTCATGAACACAAAGCAGTCTGTTATACAGAAAAGATAAATGTTTTACCTTAAATTTTAAACAGTGCCGGTGACTAATCCATGAGACGACTTCTTTCTCTTTTTGCCTGTTTTCTGATTCTTAATCCGGTTCTTCCTCTCATGGCACAGGACCTGATTAAGAATTCATCTGTAACCGGAGTCTGTTACGCCAGCAATAAGGTGAATAAATTTTACATTCCGCCTCCTGCCGAATTCTTCAGAAAGGCCGGTTCAAAGAACGGAGGATCTATAATTATCTATTATACTGGCTTTTCCACTCAGGCAAAAGCTGCAATGGAGTATGCCGCCTCAATATTGGAAAAACTGCTTCCGGCCGATACAAAGTTCACCGTTAACGCGAGCTGGGAGAAAATTTCTACTGCAGGAGTGCTGGCTCATTCAACAATCACAGGATATGCCGGAGGATGGACCATTGATGCCCTGGACCCATTGTCGCTTTACCCTGTCGCGCTGGCTGAAAAGATAACAGGAGTAAGTCTTAACGCTGATTTACAGGGCGATATATCACTGGCAGTTAACAGTTCAATAAACTGGTATCTTGGCACTGACGGACAAGTACCTGCCCAGAAATACGATCTTATTACAGTTGCACTCCATGAGATCTGCCATGGACTGGGTTTCTTTGACAGCTTTAACACCGATGGAACAACTGGATCGTGGGGAATAAATTCTGTTCCAATGATATACGATACTTTTGTTGAAAACTCCAATGGGAACAGATTAACTGATACTTTGAAATTCCTCAATAATTCAACCAACCTCAGGAGTCAGCTTATTGGAAATCAACTTTATTTTAATGGTCCTCTGTTAAGAAATTATTCAGATTCGAAACACTATTCAATCTTAAGAGCCAAATTATATGCTCCCTCCACCTGGGACGCAGGATCAAGCATTTCCCATCTCGATACAACGACAACTCCGCGTGAAAATTCACTGATGACTCCTTTTATTGACCTTGGAGAGGCACTCCATGATCCCGGCAAATACACATTTTCGATACTTGGTGATCTTGGCTGGATCAATACAAGAATAATTCACAAACCGATGGCTGATTCAGAAGCACATCTCACTCAGGTTTTACTCTCTGCAATCATTAAATCAGATACTACTTATAATCATAACAGGGTTGGGGTTGTATTCTCTTTTAATAACTTTCTGACAAGCGACACTCTTTACCTTACCTCACCAACTTCCAACGACAGCTATAATACTACGATTACTATCCCTTCATATAATTCGGAATTGCAATATTATTTCTTTGTTGAGGATTACTTTCTAAGGACGTACAGATCTCCCTCCGTATTTAAAGATTTTCCCGGTCTGAAAAATAACCGTTATCATATTTTTATTGGAATTGATACCGTTAAACCGGTAATAACTCATACTCCGGTTGCTTATTATTTACAGACAGTTGATTCCATAAAGTTCAATGCCAGAGTAACTGATAATCTTGGCGTAGATTCAGTCTATGTTGAATACAAAATAAATATGGGGTCTTCAAAATTTATCCGTTTGAAAGAGGGGAAACCCGATAATTACAGCGCTGTTTTTAATGCCAGATCCTTATCCTTAAAAGGACATGATTCAATAGAGTATAAAATATTTGCCGTTGACAAAGCTATGACCCCGAATATTGCGATGTTGCCGAAATCAGGTTTTCTATCAATACCTGTTGAGGGAGTCTCTTCAACACTCCCGAAGTATTCCACTGATTTTTCAACAACTGCACCCGACTTCTTTAATATTGGATTTACAATTACGAAGCCAACCGGTTTCAGTAAATATGGTCTTAATACAAAACACCCCTATGAGAGTCCGGAAGATAACAATAAAAGTATTGAGTACACTTCGATTCTAAGACATCCCCTTATATTTAATGAGTCCGGTATGCTATTCAGCTTCAATGAACTTGTTCTTGTTGAACCAGGAGAAGCCGGATCTGTCTTCGGATCATCTGGTTTTTATGATTATGTCATTGTGGAAGGTTCAAAAAACTTTGGCAAGACATGGTTTAATCTTTTAGACGGATACGACAGCAGATTATTCTCATCATGGGAAACAGCATATAATAGTAGTATTGTCGGGAACAACTCAACATTTACAGGAACTGAAGCCATGCTTCAAAAGCACACTTTTCTTTACCATCCATCTGACAAAATTTCTGCCGGAGATACATTATTGGTAAGATTCAGGTTATACTCCGATCCATTTGGCAATGGATGGGGATGGGTTATTGAGGATTTGAAAATCAGCCCTCTGGTTGATGCAATCACTGAAATAACCAATCATACGGTTAAATTATATCCAAATCCGGGTAAGGGACTTATAAAATTAAGTACCGATATTCAGGATCAGGATAATTATAAACCGTTACAATACAAGGTGTTCAATTCTTCCGGTATCTGTCTGATAGATGCAAGGATATCCGGATCCACTGAAACATTAGTTGATATATCAAGCTATCCGTCAGGGCTGTACATTATTATCTTATACTTTAATGACGGGATAAAGACTATTAAGTATACTCTTATAAAATAAAAAGTAAAACCCCGCAAAAATGGCGGGGTTTTTGCATAAATTGGTTTTTTGGAATTCTTTTTCCGGAAAATAAAGCTAATTTTGCTGAATATTTTTGAAAACTGTAAAACACCTTAAAATGAGCATTATAAACAATGTATTGGGCCTTTTTCTGGGTAATAAATATGAAAAAGATTTGAAGGAAATTAATCCTTCTATCGATAAGATCCATCAGGAATTTGAAAAACTGAAAGGTCTGACAAATGACGGATTACGGGACCAGACAGAAGAGATCAGAAAGGAGATACTTGAAAGTTTAAAAGGTGATGAAAATGAGATCAGATCGCTAAGGGAAAAAGCCGAAATGGAGGAGGATGTTTACCTTAAAGAAGAGATATACAATGATATAGATAAAATTGAAAAACAGATTAATGAAAAACTTGAAGTAACACTGGATCGGCTTGTACCAAGAGCTTTTGCCATTGTTAAAGAGACTACAAAAAGATTTAAAGAGAATAGCTTTCTGGAAGTCACTGCACGACAATATGACAGAGATCTGGCAGCCACCAGAGAAAGTATAATTATTAAAGGCGACAAGGCAATATGGAGCAATAAGTGGATTGCCGGAGGAAATGAGATCACCTGGGACATGATTCATTATGATGTTCAGCTTATCGGAGGTGTTGCTCTTCATAAAGGGAAAATCTCAGAGATGGGAACAGGTGAAGGAAAAACAGTTGTGGCCACTCTGCCTGTTTTCCTGAATGCACTTGCCGGCAGGGGTGTGCATATTGTAACTGTTAATGATTATCTATCTAAACGCGACTCGGAATGGATGGGGCCAATCTATGAATTCCATGGTCTGACTGTAGATTGTATCGATAAATACCAGCCCAACTCACAGGAAAGACGTAAAGCTTATAATGCTGATATTACCTTTGGAACAAATAACGAATTTGGTTTCGACTACCTCAGGGACAATATGGCAATCAATCCGGAAGACCTTGTTCAACGCAAACACCACTATGCGATCGTTGATGAGGTTGACTCAGTACTTATTGATGATGCCCGTACACCGCTAATTATTTCAGGACCAACTGCCAAAAGCGATACCCAACAATTCGATGATCTGAAACCTAAGGTCGATAAACTGGTATCAGCACAAAAGAAACTTGTAACTCAGATACTTGCTGATGCAAAAAAGCTTATTACCGAGAATAAAAATGATGAGGGAGGACTCTTGCTTCTCAGAGCATATAAAGGTCTTCCAAAGAATAAAGCTCTGATAAAATATCTGAGTGAGGAGGGCAATAAATCACTTCTGCTTAAGACTGAGAACTTCTACATGCAGAACAACAGCAAGGATATGCCTAAGGCAACTGATGCCCTGTTCTTTATTATAGACGAAAAAGCAAACTCAATTGAACTTACTGAAAACGGTCTTGACCTTATTGCAGATTCTGTTGAAGATGTAAGCTTTTTTATTCTTCCTGATGTTGGTTCCAAGATTGCCGATATTGAGAAATCAGATATTTCCGATAATGAGAAACTGAAGATTAAAGATGAGCTTCTGCAAGACTATTCAGTTAAATCAGAACGGGTTCATACTATGACACAATTGCTTAAAGCCTGGACGCTCTTTGACCGGGATACTGAGTATATTGTAGTGGATAGTAAAATAAAAATTGTCGATGAACAGACTGGTCGTGTTCTTGAAGGACGCCGGTATTCAGACGGCCTTCATCAGGCAATCGAAGCAAAAGAAAATGTGAAAATCGAGGATGCTACTCAAACTTATGCCACAATAACTCTGCAGAATTATTTCAGAATGTACCATAAACTTGCAGGGATGACGGGTACTGCAGAAACAGAAGCCGGAGAGCTTTGGAATATATATAAACTCGATGTTGTTGTTATTCCGACTAACAGACCTGTAATAAGACTTGATAGAGAAGATCTGGTATATAAAACCAAAAGGGAAAAATATAACGCTGTAATTGATGAGATTGCTGAGCTGAATCGTCTCGGGCGACCGGTTCTTGTGGGTACAACCTCCGTTGAAATATCTGAATTACTAAGCAGAATGCTCAAGATGAAAGGTCTGAAGCATAATGTACTGAATGCAAAACTGCATCAACGTGAAGCAGAGATTATTGCAGAAGCCGGGAAAACAGGTACCATCACAATTGCAACGAATATGGCAGGACGTGGTACTGACATAAAGCTTACAGAAGAAGTACGGAAGGCCGGTGGACTTGCAATTATAGGTACAGAGAGACATGAATCAAGGAGAGTGGACCGGCAGTTGAGAGGTCGTTCGGGAAGACAGGGAGACCCTGGTTCATCACAATTCTTTGTTTCTCTTGAAGATGAGCTTATGAGACTTTTTGGATCGGAAAGAATTGCCGGTATAATGGACAAACTCGGGCTGAAAGATGGTGAGATGATTCAGCATTCAATGATCACTAAATCGATCGAACGGGCACAGAAAAAGGTAGAAGAAAATAACTTTGGAATAAGAAAAAGACTTCTTGAATATGACGATGTAATGAATTCTCAGAGAGAAGTCATTTACAAGAAAAGACGACATGCTCTCCTTGGGGAAAGATTAAGTGTCGACATTGCCAACATGATGTTCGATGTCACTGAAAACCTGGTTGATATCTATCATGGTGATGGAGATTTTGAGGGATTTGATTTTGATCTTATCCGCTCATTTTCAATGGATTCGCCAGTTCCTGATCAGGAATTCAAAAAAGCTAATTCAGCGCAGGTGACTGAGACGGTTTATTCTAAGGTACTGGATACATATAAAAGAAAAGTTGAATCAATATCAGCTCAGGCTTATCCTGTATTGAAAGATGTATATGATAGAATGTCGCATGTATATGAAAATGTTGTTGTACCTATTTCAGATGGTGTAAGGGTTTTTCAGGTTGTTACTAACCTTAAGGCAACAGCTGAATCTGAAGGGAGAGAACTGGCTAAGGCTTATGAAAAAACAGTTGTTCTGGCAACAATTGATGATGCCTGGAAAGAACATCTGAGAGAGATGGATGAACTTAAACAATCTGTTCAGAATGCTACTTACGAACAGAAAGACCCATTACTTATTTATAAGTTTGAATCCTTCGAGCTGTTCAAAACAATGCTCACAAAAGTGAATAAGGACGTAGTGAGTACACTCATGAAGGGACATATACCTACGCAGGACCCTGAGCAGGTACAGGAAGCTCAGAGAAAACGACAGGTAGACATGAGCAATATGAGAACATCTAAAAGCGATTTTTCACAATACAGCAGCACTGGCGGTGGCGGACAGGATAAGAATAAGAAGACAGAACCGGTGAGGGTTGATAAAAAAGTAGGCAGAAATGATCCTTGTCCCTGCGGAAGTGGGAAGAAATACAAAAATTGTCACGGGTTGCAGCAGGCAGGAGTCCCGGGTGCAGGTGTCAATGTCTGATCAGCTTTTGTTTACTTCTTCAATTGCTTTCTGTATCCTTGTGTAGATCGTCCTGTTAACAGGTACCAGTGGAAGTCTGAGGTTATTCTGGCAGATATTCATTATGCTGAGCATAGCTTTTACTCCTGAAGGGTTACCATCAATAAATAGCAGTTCTATAATTTCAAGATATCGGAGCTGTACATCACGGGCTGATTTATAATTACTTTTAAGAGCATTGGAGACTAGTTCACTTGTTGCAGCAGGGAATGCATTTGCCAATACGGAAATGATACCTGATCCTCCTAATGCAATGATTGGGATAGTCATCATATCATCACCCGAAATCATACTGAAATTTTCAGGTTTTCCTTTCATTATCTTCATAATCTGTGCTATATCGCCTGATGCTTCTTTTATAGCAACAATGTTTTCACACTCATTAGCAAGCTCGATACAGGTATCTGCTGAGATGTTACTGCATGTCCTTCCCGGTACATTATATATTATAACCGGAACCGGACTGCAGGTCGCGATGGCCTTAAAATGCAGAAAGAGTCCTTTTTGGTTTGGTTTATTATAATAAGGCGCCACCGATAAAATTCCATCCACACCTGAAAGGTTGGATTGCCTTATACAGTTTATTACTTCCTGTGTGCTGTTTCCACCGATTCCTATTACCAGCGGAACGCGATTATCAGTTACCTCAACCACATAAGAGATAATGGCTTTCTTTTCATCCTTTGTGAGGGTGACCGACTCTCCGGTTGTCCCCATGACCACTATATAGTTTACACCTCCGTTGATTACATGATTTACCACTCGTCCCAAAGCTGCGAAATCAATGCTCGTGTCATTTTTAAAAGGCGTTACAATAGCAACTCCGGTACCTTTGAATTTTTTAATATCCTTCATAATTAATCAACTTTTTTAACAGTTCCCGAATTTATCATTCCAAGATAAAGTATTACCTGATTCAGATAATCTTCAACATTAACAGGACTTTTTACTTCCATCATAAGATCGAAGGGAGTATTTTTTATTTTAGGTTCAAATAAACCAACTTTAAGTCCGGCATGTGACATTGATGAAATATATTGAAGTGGTAACAGTTTTTTGAAATTAATATCAATCAGTACATCAAAATGTTTGCTGACAAAGGTATTGGATTCCGCTGATACAGGATGATAGAAAATGTTTAATTCTTCTTTTTTAATAATTGAAAGATATCTGATCGCTGTGTATTTATCAGGTATATTATTCCCAGGGAAATATCCTAAAATTTTAACATCAGTTTTTTTCTCGGTCATTTTCTGACAAAATCTGGATAGGCATGCAAAATCATCAATCTTTGAAGCATCCCAGACAATCCCGATATTTTTTACCTGGTCTATATTTGAATAGGATGTTTTTCTCTTTGTTTTGGCTATCTTATTCCTGAGGATAGCATCTCCGATTTTTAGCCTGATATTTCTAAATAATTCCATATTACAAACCTAACAGTTTTTTGTTAAAATTAAGAGGAGCGAAGATCTTATTTCCCGATTATTTTTAGAAATTCTGACTCGCTAATCATTGCAACACCAAGCTCATCAGCTTTCTCCTTTTTGGATTGGCCCATATTCTCTCCGGCCAGGATAAAGGTAGTACTCCGGGAAACTGAAGTTGAATTTTTACCTCCATTCCTTTCAATCAATTCTTTATATTCATCACGACTGTATTTCTGGAAAACACCTGATATAACAATTATTTTACCATCGAGGACGTTTCCTTTCAGTATGGTTTTATTCTCATTGCTGAATCTTATGCCGGTTGATTTGAGCCGTTTAATCATTTCAAGGTTATCTCCATCAGAAAAATATGTAACAATGCTTGCAGCAATTTTAGGTCCGATCTCATAGACACTTGTCAATTGCTCCGCATTCGCATTCATGAGGTCATCAATAGTCCTGAATCTTCCGGCGATGGTTTTTGCAACTGTCTCACCTACATGTCGGATACCAAGGGCAAAAAGTACTCTGAAATAAGGAGTATCAATCGATTTCCTGATGCTTTTTAAAATATTGGCTGCAGATTTTTCACCAAGACGCTCCAATGGTACCAGCTGTTCTAATTTTAAATCGTAAAGATCGGATATATTTCTTATCAGGTTATTGTTGAACAGGAGATCGATAGTCTCTTCTCCCAATCCGTCGATATCCATTGCCTTTCTGCTGATAAAATGCTCAATTCTGCCTTTAATCTGAGGAGGACAATGGAGGTAATCAGGACAAAAATGATTTGCTTCACCTTCATTTTTAATAAGTGCTGTTCCGCATTCTGGGCAGTTCGAAATAAAGACAATCTTCTTATTGTTCTCATTTCTGTATGAGTGATCAACTCCCACAATTTTAGGAATTATTTCGCCTCCCTTTTCAACATAAACCATATCATTAAGATGAAGATCAAGCATTGTGATCTGATCGGCATTATGAAGGGTTGCCCGTTTAACGGTTGATCCGGAAAGAAGCACCGGTTCCAGGTTTGCTACCGGAGTTACTGCTCCTGTTCTGCCCACCTGGAATGTAACTGATAACAACCTTGTAGAGGCCTCTTCCGCTTTATATTTATAGGCAATTGCCCAGCGGGGTGACTTTGCTGTAAACCCAAGTTCCTGCTGCTGACTCACTGAGTTGACTTTAACAACAACACCGTCGGTATCGTAGGGAAGATTTTTCCGTTCTGATTCCCAATAAGAAATAAATTGAAGCACCTCATCAATACTCCTGCAGAGTCGTATACTACCGGCAACTCTGAATCCCCATCCTGCCGCCTCCATAAGATTATCATAATGGTTGTTATGAGGTAGATCTTCAGCCAGAAGAAAGTAAACCATACAATCGAGAGATCTTGAGGCTACAATCCTGGAATCCAGAAGCTTTAAAGTACCTGCAGCAGCATTTCTGGGGTTGGCAAATGGAGCTATTCCTGCTTTTTGTCTTTCCTCATTTAACCTGTTGAATACTGCCCTTGGCATAAGTATTTCGCCTCTAATCACAAAATCCGAAGGTGTAACCTTACCAGTAATTTTCAACGGAATGCTTCTGATCGTTTTTACATTTAAAGTAACATCATCACCTTTATTGCCATCACCACGTGTCACCGCCCTTAGTAGGGAGCCGTTTTTATAAATTATACTGATTGACGCTCCATCGAATTTCGATTCGCATACATACTCAACAGGTTGTGAGATTGTCTTATGTATCCTGCTGTCAAATTCTCTGAGCTCTCCTTCACTGTACGTGTTTCCGAGAGACATCATAGGGTATGTATGTTCGTATTGTTCAAATTCCTTTGTAATGTCACTGCCAACGTGAAGTGTAGGTGAATTCTCGCTTATGAATTCCGGGAATTTTTTCTCAAGAGTATCAAGTTCATTTAATAATATATCGTACTCAAAATCAGAAATTGAAGGCTGATTTAAAACATAATATCTATTATTATGTTCTTCAATTTTCTTCCTGAGAATATCTATCCTTCCCTTTGCTTCAGATTTTTTCATCTTCATAGATAATTTTTGATTTTCTCCGTTCACCCCGCCCCAGGGGGAACGAAAAAGAATTTCATTTCCAGACCCCTTCGATTGTACTTCCACATTTATTACACTTCCCGGCAGTTATGGTATTTGTAGAGATCCGGTAACCCTGCCGGACAATAATAGTGGAGTTGCATGACGGGCATTTGGTATTCGAGATTTCATTTCCTGGTACATTTCCGGTATATACATATTTCAGACCTTCTTCTGTTGCAATCCTGAAGGCGCTATTTAATATTTCAACAGGTGTTGGAGGCAATTGTTCAAGTTTATGAAGAGGGTAGAACCTGCTGAAATGTAATGGTGTGTTTTTAAACCCATTATCACTTAACCACCTGCACATATTCCTTATATCATCCAGATTATCAGTCCAGTCGGGAATAACGAGATTAGTTATTTCAAGCCATATCCCCATGTCCTTTAAAACTTTAAGCGAATCGAGTACCGGTTGCAATTTTCCTCCGGTTAACTTCAGGTAAGTGCTTTCACTGAATGCTTTGAGATCGATATTAGCTGCATCAATAACGCTGCAGAGCTTTTTAAGAGGTTCGTTATTTATATAGCCATTCGATTTGAAGATGTTTTTTAAACCGGCACTTCTTGCAAGAGTAGCTGTTTCGAAAACATATTCATAAAAAGAGGTCGGTTCAGAATAAGTATATGCTATTGAACTGCAGTTGTTTTTAATACATTCTTCAACTACTTTTTCCGGCATCATATCATAATTTCTTGTTTTATCAGGACTGGTCTGTGATATTGTCCAGTTCTGACAATTCAGACACACCAGGTTACATCCGGCTGTTGCAATAGAGAATGCTTTTGAACCAGGAAGAAAATGATAAAGCGGTTTTTTTTCGACAGGATCGACATTGACTGAGCAAGGATTGCCAAATGCAAGCGTATATAACTTTGAGTCATGAACTTTTCGATTATTGCATTTGCTCAGTTCTCCCTCTTTCAGAACACATTCATTAGGACAGATCCTGCACATTATTCCCCTTGCTGTTTCTTCCTGGAACATTGCAATTCTCTTGTAAATGCTCTGTTCATCAGATGCCGTTTCTGAAAACATTGACTGGCAGGGGAAACACATCAAACCGGCTGAGAGAGCCAGTGATTTTTTAAGAAAATCACGTTTGCTGAGATCACATTCTTTCTTACTCATTATACTTTTAAGAATTATGCCAATTAATAATAAACCTACGATTTGTTCCTTATTGTGCCAAATAGAATTCCACCAAAAATCATTAGGGATAATAAAAAAACAGAACCCTGAATCCCAAATACGGGTACAGCAAATCCTGAAATAAAGATAAAGCCAAAAGCAGAACCTGCAAGGTCAGCGCTGTATATTGAAGGTGAATCAGAGATCCCTTCTGTTTTAAGTGTAAGTTGGCGAAAGATGCGACCTGTAATTAATGCGGGTAAAAAACCTGAAAGGATAATCACGAGTACTGACATCAAACCGCTTTTTAGTTCTATCATATAATTATAGCTCAAGCCAAAAATTATATAAAATACTATCTGGAAGATAACTTGGTTTCTTAATGAAATAGTATTCAGGAATCTGATATTAATTCCTGAACCGACAGCAAGACCCGTCATCAACCCTGCAATTATCAATCCGGTAAGCTGGTACATATTTCCTACCATAAGCTGAAGAGAAATAAGAATGATTATTTCAAATCCTGCAAGAGCTGAAGAGCTGAAATACATAAGCATATTTCTTCTTTTTATTGCTGTCACTGGCAATGCGAAGACAATAAACATTAAGATTATTGCTGGTATCTTCTCATTGAGGTTTTTGCTGAACTGATACGACTGGAAATGGAAACTGGCAACAGGAAAGGCTGATCTGTTTTGTTTTATTCCGCGATCAATAAGCGCATTTACTTCCTCTGACTTCTTATTTATTGTTTCATCATCCAGGAAATCGGAATTTACATAAACATTTTTAATATTTTTCTTATCGGCCAGCTGGCAGAATGATAATGAGATTGTCTTGTCAGTGGCAATGAAATATAGTTTATTCCCTAAAACTGGTTTTACATTTTTGAAAATGGCTGCAAGGCTATTATAAATTGATGAATAAAGATTTAAAGATTCTTTATTAAGGTAATTGTCTCCTGGTCCGGGGGAACACATAAAAATACCATCTTGTTTAAGTCTTTTCTTCACCTCAGTAAAGAATTCAGTAGTATAATACCTGTTAATAAGCAATGTTGTCGGAGGCGGAACAAGCAGAATAATTACATCTGCTGACTCATGGGAGTTCCTGATATATCTGAAAGCATCACTATTAACAATAACCACTTTACCGGGTATCTTGTCAACAGCCGGAGATTGGTACTTAGCCAGTGAGGGATCCCTTTCTATATAAGTAATGTTGTTGACCGGGTATTTTAAGATTTCGGGAAGATGAGTTTGAAGCGATCCGGAAATTATAATAACTTTTTCTGGAGAATCACTCTGAAGCATGGCATAGTGAATATCCTCTTCCCGTTCAGTTACATCATCATTATAAGCCAATAATCTTTGATTATAATACATGCTTTCTTCCCCTCTGTATTCACCTTTTGTTATGTTGCCATAGGGAGTATCTTCTGTTCCTGTAACTTTAACTGCGGGGAGTAAGATCTGTCTGAAAAATACATCAGGATTTAAAAATATAATCAGGGCGCTTAAAAAGAGAATGAAAAATTTAGTTGAGATCTTTGATTTAGATCTTTGGATAAAATGTGTTATTAATACGTAAGTGACAGACAATAATATTATAAGCAGCAGTAATTTATAAGTACCGAGTAACCCGGCTGTTAAAAGAGATATAGTTATACCCGATAATACTCCACCGGTAGTTTCGATTGAAAATGCTTTTCCCGGCACGAAGTTATTTTTTGAACCGGCTATTGTAATCAACTTGATGAAAGTGAATCCCGATACCATGCAAAAAGGAATCAGTACTATCAGGGTATAAATCAATGCTGCCAGGAATGAGGGAGTTTCACCCGGACTTAAGAATACCCGCGAAAGGAAAAGCATCAATAACGTGGAAATGATTGGACTCAAAGAGAAAATAAGGTTTATTTTTCGTATGTCATTTAATGTCGATTTACCTGCTAATGCGGCTCCGATAGCTGAACCTATGAGCCACGATCCTAAAAATGAACCTGTAATAAGTTCGTATCCGCCGGTGATATTCATTATCTCTCTCATCAGCAGTAATTGGATGGAAGAACTCACGAAACCGGTAATAAAGAGATTGATCTGTATTTCGGTGGAGGTCAGTTTTGACTCCTCTTGGTTTTCAGGATTCCCTGTTGTTTTAATAAATAACTTTCCGTAGTAGTTCAGATGCCATATTAAATGAAACAGCCCGGTGATTGCCAGTCCAATTCCAAATTCAACATGCCACTTGAGTACTTCTTTGATAAAAGGAATGTTCCATTTATAGTTTATCTGGAGAGCAATAAACACGCCTGCAGTAGCCGTCAGAATGAAGGCTAAAGCAAGCACCAGGTTCCAGAATTTCCTATGAAGTTGAAGGGAGTAGTAACCGATCCTGTAGAAAAAGTAACTAATTAAATATAAGAGTGTTACAGTAAGGCTCGTGCTAATAACATAATACATAGTTACTTCTGGTTATCTTCAAGAACAACCCCCTCATAGATTGAAATTTCTGCATCTTTCCAACCATCCCATCCCAGACCCGCTTTATCTCTTGAAGTAAATCCAAGGAATTCCTCAACTGTCCATCCATTTTCAGTTGCAACCTGTGGGAGCATTGTACCGGAACGTTGTCCCTTTTTGATATAAATCCCATGCTTGCCCAGAATTATCTCATTTATATTGTTGATCTTTTTTAATGGTCCAAGTACAGTTATCTCAATGTCTGTATTTTTGTATTCCGCTTTTGTGAGCGGGGAGAAACGCGGATCCTCAAACGCGGAGGATAAAGCGGAAGACTGAACAACATTATACAAAGGTTCTGAAGATATGAACCTTCCTATGCAACCTCTTAAGGCGCCATTAATTTTTAAAGTGACAAATGCACCTAATGGCTTTTTAAGATTATCACGAATCGACTTTTCATCAATAACAAAGGGCTTATTATCATAGAGCCTCGATCTTATACTGCTTTTAACAATTGTAAAAAGTTGTTTTTTCTCTTCAGCAGAGATGGAAAAACTATTATCGGTCTCATCCGAAGATGTTGATGATTTCTCTTTTTCAATCATCGCCATAGCATTATATCCAACTACTTCATCTTTACCGCCGCTGGGGGAATCTCCCGAATTACAGTAGTCTAAAAGCTTGATCTCAAGTTTATTATTACCCTCTGCAAGATATAGAAGTGTTAAACCCGAAGTCCATCCACACATGCTTGTTGCGAGCCCTGAAATATTTTTTAAAGAGTTGTTCTTAAGGGTGTTCAGAAATGTCTTTGGATTGCCTGATATAATACCCATTGCAGTTAAATTGTCGGTTTCAACAGCGTCTTTATAGGCAGGATAATGTGAAAAGTCGCTGCTTATAATAAAAAGATTTTCCGGAGTGAACCATGGTCTGAGGGCCTCGGCGATCTTTTTTACTGTATTTTCGTTATCAGTACCGATGATTATAGGAACAATAGCTGGTATATCTTTAAAATAGTACTGAATAAAGGGTAATTGTACCTCTATACTGTGCTCCTTAAGATGTGCATTTGTGGGAAAGTCGAAAACTTTATTATTCAGAGTAAGCTTATTTGCAATTTCTTTGTTTACTGAAACTTTTCCCAGTGGTGTAATATAATCACCGGTATTATATACTGAAGCGCCATCAAAATACATCACATGGCTTGATCCGATAATAAAGATATTTTTATATACCACATTCTTAGGAATTGCTGAATATGCTGCTGCAGCAATTTTCCCGGAGAAGATATAGCCTGCATGCGGACTTATTATTGCTCTCACCTTCCAATGAGCAGGTGATTTTTTACAGTTTTCAAAGAGTTGAGAAATCTCTTTTGTAAGCGTTTCTTTATCAGCCGGATAAAATCTTCCTGCTGCAACCGGCTGCCTGTCAGTTGTAATGTTCTGGGAAAATGTTTCCATGATAGTAAATATTGAAAGCAAAACAATGAATACTGTTTGCATGACTATTAAAATTAATTGGCGAAATAAAGTTATGCCAAAAAATTGAAGAAATAAAAGGTTATAGACAAAAATCAGGAGGGGAGATTAAATAAGAACCATCGACTCTTTAATTATTTCTCCTTTGTCATCAGTACCGTAAATTTTAATTCCCAGGCTAACTGTGGGTACTCCGATCAAATAGATAATGGGTTGCAGTTCATCCTTGATATCTTCAGCTTCCATATTATCATAATCTTCAATATTGAAGTAAAGGTGTATCATCAGGGTATACTCACTTTCCTTTATTGAGCTGAGTGTCTGAACAATTTTTGCAAGCCAGATAGCTGATGCGGTATTAAAGTATTCAAGATTAAGACGCAGGTTGGTAGTAGGTCTTGGATTTTTGATATATTCAGTGACCCACTTCAATACAGCTTCATAAATGATCGCTGCATTCTCAGGGATTGACCTTCCAGACATGATAAGTTCGCCAGAAGGATAATTTAAATCAACCTGTGGTGTCTTGGCAGTCGGTTCGATAAATAAATTTTTCAACTCCACCTTTTTAATATATTAATGATGATAAGCTAATAAATAAACATATTCAAATATATAATAAGTTTTTAATTATAGTATTTCTCTTTATCAAAAAGAAAAGGCAGGTTGTCAAAGATTTAAATAGGTTGGCATAAAGGTCTGAATTTCGCTTGTTCGATAAGATGCCCTTTTTGGTCATGTTTTCTTGTAAATCAATATATTAAAATGTTATCTTTGAAACCTGAAATTTGTTAAGTAAAAGATGGAGATTAATCTTAAAGAAAAGATAAAAGAAGCTGTTAAAATTATTTACAATAGCGAAGTTAAAGATGACCTGATCCAGATTCAGGAAACCAGAAAAGATTTCAAAGGCGACTTTACTCTTGTTGTCTTTCCACTCCTTCGTTTCTCAAAAAATACACCTGAAAAGACAGGTGAAATGATAGGACAGTATCTTACTAAGAACTTCCCGGCTGTCTCAGGGTTTAATGTCATAAAAGGATTCCTTAACCTGGAAATTTCCAATGCCTGGTGGGTCGAATTCTTCAAAAAATTAGCATCTGAAAAAAGCCACCTGGAAGAATGTCAGGTGGCTGAACCTGAAACAATTCTCGTTGAATACTCTTCACCCAATACCAATAAGCCTTTGCACCTTGGACATATACGGAACAACCTTCTCGGTTATTCGCTCTATCGTATTTTATCCGGTTGCGGGCACAGGGTAGTAAAAACGAATATTGTAAATGACCGTGGAATTCATATCTGCAAATCGATGCTGGCGTGGCAAAAATTTGGAAACGGAGAGACTCCCGAGTCTTCTGGCATGAAGGGTGATCACCTTGTAGGAAAATATTATGTTTTATTCGAAAAGAATTATAAGATCCAGATTGAGAAACTTGTGAAGGAGGGGATGGACGAAGCCGAGGCAAAAAACGCTGCATTCCTCATGAGAGAAACCCGCGATATGCTTCTTAAATGGGAGTCTGGTGACGAAGAAGTCTTCGGATTATGGAAAATGATGAACTCCTGGGTTTATGCAGGATTTGATGAGACATATAAAAAGCTTGGAGTAGATTTTGATAAAATCTACTACGAATCAGATACATATAAAGTTGGAAAAGATATTGTTCTCACAGCATTAAAAGATAAAATTCTTTACAGAAATGATGATAGTTCGATCTGGGCAGACCTGACACCGGATGGATTGGATCAGAAGCTTTTACTTCGTTCTGATGGTACCGCAGTATATATGACTCAGGATCTCGGAACAGCTGTAAACAGGCACAATGAATTTAAATTTGACAAGAACATCTATGTTGTTGGAAATGAACAAAATTATCATTTTCAGGTGCTGAAAGCTCTGTTGAAAAGGATGGGCTATAAATGGGCTGATGGACTGATCCATTTTTCGTACGGAATGGTAGAGCTTCCGGAAGGCAGGATGAAATCACGCGAAGGGACAATCGTGGATGCAGATGACCTCATCAAAGAGATGCAGATGACAGCTAAGGAAGTCTCTTTGGAACTTGGTAAACTATCTGATTTTTCTGACGAAGAGCAAGAAGATATATTCAGGAAAATAGGGATGGGCGCCCTGAAATATTACATACTTAAAGTGGATCCAAAGAAAAATATGACATTTAATCCTGCTGAATCAATTGATTTCAATGGGAATACCGGGCCATTTATTCAGTATACCTATACAAGAATAAAATCGGTATTCCGGAAAGCGGAGCAGATGGGAATAAATATTGAACACATCTTATTTTCGGGAGTTAAAGCAGGCCCCAAAGAAATAGAACTGATAAAATTGTTGCGTAAATTCTCTGAAACAGTTTCAGCAGCAGCTGCAGGTTATAGCCCTGCATTAATTGCAAATTACTGTTATGAGCTTTCCCGCGAATACAACCAGTTTTATCACGATTTTTCAATCCTGGGGGAAGATGACGAAGAAATAAGAAATTTCAGACTGATCTTATCAAAGGTCACCAGTGAGATTATTCATACGGGTATGTGGCTGTTAGGTATTGAAATGCCGGAGAGAATGTAAAATATTATTTATACTATTTACCTGAAAAATATATGTTTGAAAATTTAAGTGAACGGCTGGAGAAATCCTTTAAACTTTTAAAGGGACAGGGCAGAATATCTGAAATAAATATTGCTGAGACACTTAAGGAAGTCCGGAGGGCTTTGCTCGATGCAGATGTAAACTTTAAAATCGCTAAACAATTCACTGATACCGTAAAGCAGAAAGCAATAGGGCAGGAGGTACTTAATTCGGTTAATCCATCACAGATGATGGTCAAGATCGTTCATGATGAACTGGTTGACCTGATGGGTGGAGATAAGACCGATCTTAATATTAAAATCAACCCATCTGTTATACTTATCGCGGGACTTCAGGGTTCAGGAAAAACAACGTTCAGCGGAAAACTTGCTAAATGGGTAAAATCCAAAAGAGGGAAAAATCCTTTGCTGGTTGCATGCGATGTTTACCGGCCTGCCGCAATAGAACAATTAAAGATAATCGGCGCTCAGATAGAAGTCCCGGTCTATTCTGAAGATGGAAATATGAACCCGGTCGTTATTTCCCGTAATGCTGTGAAGGAAGCAAAAAAATCAGGGTACGATGTTGTAATTATTGATACTGCCGGCCGTCTTGCCATTGATGACGAGATGATGAAAGAGATATCATCTGTTAAGGATGCAGTAAATCCACATGAAATACTTTTCGTTGTTGATTCCATGACTGGACAGGATGCCGTGAATACTGCGAGGGAATTCAATGAAAAACTTGACTTTGACGGAGTTGTATTGACAAAACTCGATGGTGATACCAGGGGAGGAGCAGCGCTTTCCATTAAGTCGGTGGTTAACAAGCCTATTAAGTTCGTAAGTTCAGGCGAAAAGATGGAGGCTATCGATATATTCTACCCTGAGAGAATGGCAGATAGAATTCTGGGGATGGGAGACATTGTTTCTCTTGTTGAAAAAGCACAGGAACAATACGACTCGGAAGAGGCAAGGAAACTCCAGAAAAGAATCTCAAAAGACCAGTTTGATTTTAACGATTTTATCACCCAGATCCAGCAGATAAAAAAAATGGGTAATGTCAAGGACCTGATGGCAATGATACCGGGTGTAGGAAAAGCTGTAAAAGATCTGGATATAGATGATAACGCATTCAAAGGTATAGAAGCAATTATCAGAAGTATGACACCTGAAGAAAGAATCAATCCTGTTGTTCTAAATGGCAGCAGACGGAAAAGAATTGCTTCCGGAAGCGGGACTAGTGTTCCGGAAGTGAATAAACTGCTGAGACAGTTTGATGAAACCAAAAAGATGATGAAGATGATGACAAAAGGTGGAAATGCGGCGCGACTCATGGGCAAAAAATAAAGTTAAACATGTATAAGATCCTCGATGGCAAGAAAGTAGCTTCTGAAATCAAAAAGGAGATCGCTGAAGAAGTAGCAATACTAAAGTCAGGCGGGAAAAAAATACCTCATCTCGCTGCTATTCTGGTAGGTAACAACGGTTCAAGCGAATCTTACGTTGCATACAAAGTAAAAGATTGTGAAGAGGTCGGTTTCAAATCAACGCTTATAAGATTCGGGAGTGAAATTGGAGAGAATGTTTTACTTGAAAAAATCGCCGAACTTAACAACGATCCTGATGTAGATGGATTCATCGTTCAGTTACCGCTACCACAACATATATCAGAGAATAAGGTAATTGAAGCTATTGATCCGCGAAAAGATGCAGATGGTTTTCACCCGGTTAATATTGGGAATATGGTTATCGGACTTCCTGGTTATCTGCCCGCCACTCCTTATGGAATAGTCGAACTTTTAAAAAGATATGGCATTGAAACTTCAGGTAAAAATTGTGTCGTAATAGGCCGTAGTAATATAGTTGGCCGTCCTGTAAGTATTCTGCTTTCCCAGAAAGGAATGGATGCAACTGTAACAGTTGTGCATAGCCGCACAAAAAACATTAAGGATATTATTTGTCAGGCCGACATAATTATTGCTGCAATAGGTTCTCCCGGATTTGTTACAGAAGAAATGGTGAAAGAGGGAGCAGTGGTAATAGATGTCGGAGCCACCCGCATTAACAGTCCTGACACCAAGTCGGGATTTAAACTTGTTGGCGATGTTGATTTTGAGAGAGTAGCCCCAAAATGTTCGTACATCACTCCTGTCCCCGGAGGTGTAGGGCCAATGACGAGAGTTTCGCTTTTGAGAAACACAATTATCGCTGCAAAAAGAAATTGAACTTTTAAGTTCCCTATACCTTCATTATTTTGATGGAAAATCCACTCCCGTGAAATAGAGGTCAAATCCTCCTTTACCACCCGGTCTGTTGGAAGAAAACATAAGATACTTATTGGTGAATTCCGGATAAGAACCAATTACCGGCCTGTATTCGTCTGAAGAAGTATTTATCCGGGGCCCAAGATTAACAGGAGAGCCCCATTTCCCATTTTTCAATATAGAATAATAAAGATCATAACCACCAAGGCCGCCGGGACGGTTAGAAGCAAATACCATTATTTTTTTTAATATGAACGGACATTTATCTTCACCTGAGCTATTTATACTGTCAACCTTTGCCGGCAGTGAATAATCAAGATTGAACCATGATGAGAGATCTTTTTCTGCAGGTTTTTTCAGGAAAAAAATGTCAAAGGTTCCTTCCTTGTTTGATGAAAAATAAGCAGTATCCTGCTCCGGATTAAAACAGATATATGCATCATCAAAGCCTGTATTCATAAGTGTAATTGGCAACGGTCCAGTAATCTCTGGAAGAAAAGTACCGGATACCGGTTGATTTTTAAGATAATAGAGATCCAGATTTCCAGCTGCATTTGTTGAAGAGAGCAAAAGATATTCGAAACCGTCAATTTTACTGAATAATCTGTATGGCCCGAAATCATTTCCCGGGGTCTTTGCCTTACCGATTAATTTGTCGAGGAATGCGTCAGTAGTCATTTTAGCCCCAAATCCAAAAGCGCCGGAGGTCTGATCAAATAATATGGAGATACCTGCCTGTTCGAGATCAAACTGACCACCTGAACTTTTCCTGTTGCTTGAAAATATTATTGGCAAATATTCGCCAATCTGGTACAATGCAAGATTGTAATCGTCATAGGGGGAGTTAATATCAGCTATATTAATAACTGTATCAGGAAACGTACCTTTTGGATATTTTATAGGATTTTCAGTTTTCTTACAGTCGGTAAAACAAACTATAACAAATAAGATACTTAACCCTGAGATTATAAAATTTATATATCCTGATTTTTTCATGCGGATGTAATTAAAGGAGGTATATAAACAAAGATATTAATATAAAATGAAAAACCGGGAGGTCGCCCGGTTCTTCAAAACTAGAATTTAGGTTAATTCTACGGTAAATAGGGTTTGATTTTATATAGTTTTTCCTGGTTTTACAATTAATAGATGATTATTTATAGCTGCAGGTTGCGTCTACATTATAAAAAAAATAGCTCTAAAAGCATTTCATTTGTACCTACCTCTTTATCAAATGCTTAAAAAAATGTTAAAATGTTAATAATTGAGGTTATATGAAAACATCCTTATTAAAAATAGTATTAATTTTGTATTCATATTTTTGTGAGCCATGGAAGATGATAAGTTTGGGATTTCCTATGAAGAAGATGTGAAGCATGCTGTGCAGAAGTTTGAAAGGATGAAGAAAAATAATGAAAATTATTTTTTTGATGTTATTGAATTTGAGACAATTATAGATTATTATATTGAAAGTAATAATTCAATAAAGGCTTTTGAAGCAGCAACATTAGCTAGTGAACAGCATCCAAATTCGGTTTCAATACAGTTAAGAAAAGCAAGAGTACTTCTCGATAAGGGAAGAGCTGTTGAGGCGCTGAGGTTACTAAAGAAACTGGAAAGCATTGAACCCGGAAACCATGAAATATTCATAGCCAAGGGTACAGCTTATGGTATGCTTGGAGACATACAGGGTGCAAAAAAAATGTTTGATTATTCACTGACTCTGGACACAGAAGATGTAGAAAATATCCTGTTCGCGATAACCTCTGTATTACAAAATCTTAATTATTATGTGCATCTGATCCCATATATGGAGAAGCTCATTGATCTTGAACCGGAATTCAAGGCTCACCTATATGATATGGCTTATGCTTATGATAAGATTGAGGATTATGAGAACAGTATTAAATACTATCTGAAATACCTTGAAGAAGAACCATTTTCAGATAGCGCATGGTACAATCTTGGAATAATTTATAATAAACTGGAGTCGTACGATAAAGCGATGGAAGCCTATGATTTTGCACTGGCTATTAATTCGCAGAATACTTTTGCTATCTTCAATAAAGGGAATATTCTCAGTAACCTGGAAAAGTATTCCGAAGCAATTCCGGTCTACCATGAATACCTTGAAAACGAGCCAGAGAGTTTTGAGGCAATGACTTATCTTGCAGAATGTTACGAAAAGATAGGAGAAGTAACCATGGCTCGTAAATATTACCAGGAAGCAATAGTTCTTGCTCCTGAGTATGCCGATCCATGGTTTGGGCTTGGTGTAATTGCCCTGAATACCGGAAATACTGAGGACAGTCTGATATTCTTCAGAAAAGCGGTTCGTCTCGACGATGAAAATCCTGAAATCTGGTACTTACTTGGGAAAGCTCATTATTCCAAAGGGGAGAAAAAAGAAGCATTAAGGTGTTTCAGAGAAGCGCTTAAGCTGGATTCTTATTATGATGAAGTTTGGGCAGACCTGGGTACTATTATTCTTAAAGACGGACTTTTTTTGAAAGCGCTTCCCTACCTCGAACATGCTTACAAAGTTACCGGCGATGTACCCGGCATCAACTATCTGCTGGCTTCATTCTATCTGCATTCCGGGAAAACTGAAAAAGCTTATCGTCATCTTTCAATTGCATTAAATCTCGATAACGAACTCTTCCCGGAGTTTGAGGAGATCTTTCCTTATGAGTTATTTACGAGGAAGATTAAAAAGCTCCTCGGTAATAACAAGCTCCTTTGAAATTTTATTTAATATAACCTTAATATGAATAAACTGCTTCCGTTTTTGCCCGAAAGACCCGTAAAACCACGAAATTCAGGTATCACTATGGTGATGGATAAGGGGCTTAGTATAAGGGAAGCAGAAGACTTTATGTCTGTTGGAAGCGAGTACACCGATTATGTAAAACTTGGCTTTGGTACGTCACTTATCACTCCCGGTTTTGAAAAGAAGATCGTGATGTATAAGAAAGCAGGTGTTATACCATACTTTGGAGGGACTCTTTTTGAAGCATTCATTGTAAGAAATATGTTTAAAGAGTTCATTGATTTTCTGGATAAAAACGAAATCGAGCTGGTGGAAGTTTCTGACGGGTCTTACGACATTGAACATAAAAGAAAACTAGAGTATATCGCCAGGCTTGCAGAAAGAGGAACGGTCATTTCAGAAGTCGGTTCCAAGAAAAAAGATGTTGTTTATACCCCCGATGAATGGGTTGCCATGATGAGAGCTGAATTAATTGCCGGATCGGTTAAAGTTATTGCTGAAGCACGAGAATCCGGTACCACCGGTATCTATAACGAGGATGGCTCTATTAATAATAAAATAATACAAGGAATCGCGGAGCACGTTAAACTGGAAAACGTTATATGGGAGGCTCCTCTAAAATCGCAACAGGCTTGGTTTATAAAACATTTTGGAGCTAATGTCAACCTTGGAAATATTGCGCCTGCTGAAATAATCCCATTGGAATCATTACGGCTGGGACTGCGCGGTGATACCTTTTTTCAGTTTCTTCCTGAGGAATTGAAACAGTAGGTAATTCTTATGAAGTTCATCTACCTAAATCAATAACCATCTGAAAATGAGAAAATTTGGACTCATTGGATATCCTCTCAGTCATTCTTTCTCCAAAAAATACTTTACTGAAAAATTTCTTTCTGAGCATATAAAGGATTGCTCTTATGAGAATTATCCATTAGAAAACCTTGATAACTTTTTGGAATTAGTTTCTTCAGATGAAGATCTGTGCGGACTAAATATAACCATACCATTCAAGTCAGAGATAATCAGGTTTCTGGATCTTATCAATCCTGAGGCTGAAGAAATAGGTGCAGTTAATGTCGTGAAGATAAGCAGACCTGACGGACAGATAAAGTTACATGGATATAACAGCGATGTTACCGGAATAAAAGATACTCTCCTTCCTTTTATCAGAGATGATGTTAAAAACGCGTTGGTTCTTGGTACCGGAGGAAGCTCCAGGGCAGTTTGTTATGTCCTTAAGAAGTTTGGATTGAAAGTGAGCCTGGTCTCGAGAGACAGAAAACCTGACGTTTTAAGATATTCTGATGTCGATAACGTAATTCTTGAACGCAACCAACTGATAATAAATACTACTCCACTGGGTATGTTCCCAAACATAGGGACTATGCCGGAAATCAATTATAAAACACTAAACAGGAATCATATTCTGTTTGATCTGGTTTATAATCCGGAACTTACATCTTTTCTTAAGATGGGAGTGAAGCAGGGATGTTCCATAATAAGTGGAATCAAAATGCTGCATTCTCAGGCAGAAAAATCATGGGAAATCTGGAATAATGACAGTATGTGATTTTTGTAAAAGACAGAGACCTGTCGCTATCTGTATCTCTCTTTTACAAAAAAATCTCTAAAGTTTCTTCTATTTGATTAATTCTTATTGGTTTAGACAGATAACCATCACAGCCGGCTTTATCAGCTTCCTTCTTGTCAGAAATCATTGCATAAGCTGTTTGGGCAATGATTGGCAGTTCCGGTCTTTTCTTTTTAATAATCCTGGTTGCCGTATAACCGTCTAAGAGTGGCATTTTAATGTCCATTAATACGAGATCGATCGAAGGGTCTGTTTCACAGAGATTTACAGCTTCACGACCATCCTTTGCCCATAAAACCCTGATATTCATTCTGGTAAGCAGAATCTTCAGATAATCGAAATTTGATTTTTCATCCTCAGCAATCAATATTGTTTTGCCCGCATATTTCTTTTCCATGATCAAGGCTTTCTCATTTGATGGCTTCTATCTGGTCAGAATGGTTATTATAAAAATCCGCCAACAGATCCTTTCCCTGATCTTCCAATTCTGAAACATACTTTAGCTTTGATAAGAACAAAAGTTCACGCTGATAGTAGATGAAGTAGCTTTCGATACCTCTGGAAGCTTGTTTCGCGAGGGTAGACTGCTGTAAGTTAAATTCATTTAAAGTCCGGTCCTTAACATCCTTATAAGCTGAATAAAACAGATATGAAAATGAGGCTAGTACAACAGGTACAATCAGAAACCTTTTGGGCAGTTTCGTGAAATCACTTAGGTTTTCTTCTCATCCAGTAACTTGGATCGCATTCTATACATTCCTGTTTCCAGTAACCGGGAGTAACAAATGTTCCTTCCCTGTTTTTTAATTGCCGTTCATAAACAGCAAATACCGGATTAAAGATAAGATCTGTAACACCAATTGTATATTTTACCTCTTCTCCGGGGGAAGCTGATACTTCCTTCATATCTTTTGGTTCAAGATTGTTGAAACTCAGAAGATCGGTAAGAAAAGCAATACGCTCTAAAGTTGCGCCGGTCTCAATTATCGTACAGCGAATACCATCAATCTCTCCTATAATATGTTTTGCATTATTTAGTGCCATATCTTTCTCTTTTGTCTTAATACTAAGGTTTGCGGCTTGAGGCTTGCGGCATGCGGTTCCTCTTGTCTGGTTTTCACTTTTGCCTTTTCACTTTTGCCTTTTTACTTTTGTCTTTGTACTTTTGTCTTTTGTCTTTGTACAGTCTTGCAGTCTTCACTGTGCTCTGAGCCCTTCCTAGACTCCGAAACTTAAATTTTTTATCGCCTCAAAAATAACACTTGCAAATCCGGTAACAACAATACCGGCTACACAAATCCCAAATGCAAATCGTGTAGAAAAGTCGCTTCTGAATGATCCAATTGGGTTTTCATTTTTTGAAATGAACATAGCTTTTACTACCAGGAGGTAATAAAATAATGAAATGATTGTATTCAAAACAGCAATAAGTACAAGAAGATAGAATCCTTGTTGTGCAGCAGCCGTGAATAAGAAGAACTTTCCGAAAAATCCTGCTACCGGAGGTATCCCTGCAAGAGAGAACAATGCCAGAGTCATTATCAGACTCAGCTTTGGGTTAGTCTGATAAAGACCATTATAATCATCGATATTCTCCTTTCCTGTGGCGTTTGAAATAGCTGTCACCACACCAAAAGCACCCAGATTTGAAAATATGTATACGAGGATATAATACATTACCGAAGCCATCCCTAGCTGATTTCCTCCAATCAAACCCAATAAAATATACCCTGCCTGGGAGATTGAAGAAAATGCAAGGAACCGCTTGAGATTCTGTTGGCGAATTGCAAAAAGATTACCAATAGTCATCGTGAGTACCGAAGTAACAAAAATTGTTTTCTGCCAGGTACCCATTATAATTGGAAAAACTTTGAAAAGGATAATCATTAAAATAAATATGGCTGCCCCTTTCGAAATAACAGAAAGATATGATGTTATATTTACTGGTGACCCTTCATAAACGTCGGCTGTCCAGAGATGGAAAGGAACGATTGATATTTTAAAAGCCATTCCGGCAAAAAAGAAGATAAACCCGAGTATCTGAAGACTTGTATTTCCAAAGAGTGAAGCAACTTCGCTGAAATACATGGTACCTGTAGTTCCATAGATCATTGATAAGCCATAAAGCATAACACCAGATGATAATGCAGATGTTAATATAAGTTTAATACCAGCTTCAGCGGATTTGTTTTTATAGCGATCGTAGGCTGCAAGAGCTGCTATTGGAATTGTAGCCAGCTCAATTCCAATATAGAAAATTAAAAAATGACCGGCTGAAATCATGAAGTTCATTCCGACAAGGGTTGAAATGAGCAGTAGAAAATACTCGCTTATTTTTTCGGAATTCTCTTCTTTTTTAAGCCATGTAACTGACTGAATAAATACAATTAGCGCACCTATATTCAGAATATTCTTCATAAGAAGCCGGGTTCCGGATGAAACATACATTCCTCCAAAGAGTGGTCCTGCAGGAGAAGGAAGGAAGCCAATAATCGTTATAACCCCGAAAAGGATTATTGAAAAAAGACTTATACTGCTTTTTTTATCAGGATTCCAGAATATCTCAGCAATCAATACTATAAGAGCTGCTGCAATCAGCAACAGTTCATGACGCATTATTAAAAAAGTACCTAGGCTCATATTTTAATATTATCCAAAACATTAATAAATAGACAGATCAAAATGGGTTAAGAGCAAGAATCCTTTCAATAATCGGATGCATACTTGTGCCAATCATTGTTGAAAGCCAGAAAGGTGCCAGCCCAATTGCAGCTACTGACCCTATAAGAGTTATAACCGATATTTTTTCAAACCATTTTGCATCCGGAAGATGTTCAAAATGCTCATTTGTAGTTGGACCGAGTAATAAAATTGCAATTACTCTCAGGATATAAACGGCAGTAATAACTATAGAAGAAACGATTATAATGGTAACAATACGGTAAAATAGCTCAGGATGCTGGAAAGCGCCGACGAAAATTGTCATCTCAGCGACGAATCCACTTAGTCCCGGAAGACCAAGAGAGGCCAGACCTGCAATTACATAGCAAACAGATAAAAATGGAATTACCTTCATCAATCCGCCCATCTCCGATATCATTCTGGTATGAGTACGGCCATAGACCATCCCTATAAGACCAAAGAATAATGCCGTCATCAGACCATGTGAGATCATCTGGATTATTGCTCCGGTCATAGCTGTCTGATTCATCATCAGTACAGCAAAAAGCACAAGGCCGCAATGACTAACTGAGGAATAGGCATTGATATATTTAAGGTCCTTCTGTGCAATGGCTCCAAATGCACCGTAAATGACACTGATAGAAGTAAGAATAATAAATATCCATGATAATTCATGAGCTGCTTCAGGCATAAGAAAAATAGCTACCCTGAAAGCGCCGTATCCTCCGAGTTTCATTAGAACTCCTGCATGTAACATTGAAACTGCAGTAGGCGCAGAGGCATGTCCGTCAGGCGACCATGTATGAAAAGGGAATAATGCACCAAGTACACCAAATCCCACGAATGTCAGAGGGAAAAACATTCTCTGGGCAGGTAGTGGGATCACGACTTTTGAAATCTCAAGAATATTAAATGTAAGCTGATTTTTGTCAGGGGAAGAATTAAAATAAATTCCGAGTAAACCTACAAGAAGAAGCGCAGATCCGCCCATAAGCATGAGAGTCAGTTTCATTGCTGAATATTCTTTTGGTCCGCTGCCCCAGATTCCGATTAACAGATACATTGGAATAACTGCCAGTTCATAAAACATGAACATTGTAAAAAGATCGATCGAGATAAAAAATCCAAAAACCCCTGTTGCAAGAAGAATCAGAGAAATAAAAAATTCTTTCTTGAGAATCTCAACCTCCCATGATGCAAAGATCCCGGCAAAGACGACCAGTGAGGTGAGTGATATCATTGCAACAGATATACCATCTACACCAACCGCGTAATGAATGTTAAGACTTTTAAACCATAAATAGTCCTTTACAAATAACATCTCATCAATATTCCCGGCGTGACGGGCAGAAAGATAAAGGTATACGAGAACAGCAGCCATTAATAATTGCAGCCCCATTCCAAAAGCTGAGACCAGACGAACCTGGCGCGTATCTTTTAAAAGCAGGATAGCAGTGATTGTTAAGACCGGAATTAGTACAAACAGTGATAAAATATCCATAATTAAAACTCTTTTTCTAAATTATAAGTTATTTCCACAGGTAAATAAATAATATCGACAGCATTATTGCCCCTGTAATGAAAACAAAAGCATATTTCTGTAACTGACCCGATTGAAATCCTCTTATTCTGTAAGAGACACCCTGAGTCACAGTTGCAATCGCATTCATTGTAGCATCAACTACATGGCGGTCGAACCATGCAACCGGCTCTGCTATATATCTGAAGATGATCTTTTTTGTAATAAAAAGATACAATTCATCCATGTAAAACTTATTGTAAGCCCATTTATAACTATACTTAAATGTTGCTGCCAGTTTATCGGGTACTGCACTTTCTTTCCTGTACATAATATATGCAATTCCAATTCCGAGTAAACCTATCAATACCGAAGGTATGGCAATCATCAATTCGAGTTCACTTTCGAAGATCTTTCCATCAGAAGTAACCAGTTTATTAAATGGAATAAATCCTGTTACTACCGATCCGACAGCAAGTATAATTAAAGGTATGGTCATCGTTGCAGGAGCCTCATGCGGTTCATGAGAATAGTGTGTATCTTTTCCCCAGAAAACACTGAAGTAAAGTCTGAACATGTAAAATGCCGTAAGACCGGCAACTGCATATTCGACCGCGAACAGAAGTTTATTACTATGGAATGCGGCTGCGAGTATTTCATCTTTGCTGAAAAACCCCGATAATGGAGGAATTCCTGCAATAGTGAGGCATGCAATTAAAAAAGTAATGTGAGTGATCGGCAGATATTTACGAAGCCCGCCCATTTCGGTCATATAATTACTGTGAACAGCATGAATTATTGCACCTGCTCCCAGGAAGAGCAATGCTTTAAACATTGCATGTGTAAACAAATGGAACATTGATGCCATGTATCCTAAACCTTCATGTCCGCCATAACCGGATACTCCCAGCGCAAGCATCATATATCCGATCTGCGATATGGTAGAATAAGCTAAAACTCTTTTAATGTCAGTCTGTGTACAGGCAATGACAGCGGCAAAAAGTGAAGAAAAAGCTCCGACATACGCAACTACATTGAGCGCTACCGGTGCTGATAAGGCATATATCGGGAACATTCTTGCAACAAGATATACACCTGCTACAACCATGGTCGCGGCATGGATAAGGGCTGAAACAGGTGTAGGGCCCTCCATTGCATCAGGAAGCCAGATATGGAATGGGAACATTGCCGATTTACCAACACCCCCCATAAATACAAATATCATAGACCAGGTCATCACCGAAAGGCCAAGGAATGCAATACCGCCACCCTGAGCAATGGCTGTTCCCATTGGATCAGTGAGAGTTATGAAATCAAATGTTTTGGTATTAAATGATAAAATCAGGATACCGATAAGAAATCCGAGATCTGCAAATCGCGTAACTATAAATGCTTTTTTTGAAGCTCTTACTGCTGATGGTTTCTGGTAATAAAATCCGATAAGCAGGAAAGAAGAGACACCAACAAGTTCCCAGAAGATATACATCTGGAAAATATTCGTTGCTAAAACCAATCCCAGCATTGAGAAGCTGAATAGAGAAAGAAATGCAAAAAAACGTTCAAACCCTTTTTCACCCTTCATATAACCAAGGCTGTATATATGAACCATGAATGAAACAGTAGTTATTACAACAAGCATCATAACCGAAATAGGGTCAAGCAATACACCTATATCTATGTGCAGCTTATCAGTAAACTGAAGCCATGTAAAATTAGAAGCTATAATTTTCTGATATGCGCCATCTACCTTTTCACTGGTAAAAAAGTATTTGAATGCTGTTACATAGGATAGTATTGTAATCAGACCTAATCCACCTGTTCCAAGTAAACCCGAGAGCTTTGGTTTAAGCTTATGCCCTGCCAATCCCAGCAGAAGAAACATTAAGAAAGGTAACAGGGGAATCCAAATTGTATAACTGAAATTTATCATTTTAAAAGCTTCCTATTATTGTAACAATCAGAATTTCATTTCATTAACCTCTTCTACATTTATCGTTGCAAACCGTCTGTATATATTAATTATTATAGCTATTGCAACTGCAGCTTCGGCAGCTGCAACAGCAATTATAAACAGGCTGAAAAACATACCTTCCAGCTTATGTGGATATAGGTACCTGTTGAAAGCCAGAAAATTTATATTTACTGAATTTAAAATCAGTTCCACCGACATGAGTATTGTTATAAGATTCCGGCGTGTCAGGAAGCCGTAAACTCCCGTGAAGAACATTAGAGTTGCCAGAATCAAAAAATATTGTATTGGTATTCCTGAATTCATATTATTCCTGATTTAATTTTGGTAACACGATCTTTTTTGGAGCTCCTTTTTTTGCGATCACTATTGCTGCAACCATCGCTGCAAGAAGTAATATCGATATTACCTCGAAGGGAAGTACATATCCGTCATAATCAACTGACAAAAGGCTTTTTCCGATTAATCTCATATCTACCTGTTGTGCTGCCTCGGTGCTTGCTGTAAAGCCATACTCCAGAATCGTTATTATAGCCAGTATAGCTCCGGTCAAAGCTGCAATTGCTGAAAATATATTTTTCTTCCAACCTGAAGATTCAAAGTTCTGACTTATATGACTTGTCAGAAGTATTGAGAAGATGATCAGAACAACAATCCCGCCTGCATAAAGAGTAAGCTGTACAGCTGCAAGAAACTGATAATTCAGCATGAAATAAAGCCCTGATGTTGACACCAGAACAAACAGAAGATAAACTGCTGCTCTCAGGATTTTGCGACTGGTAACTGTCAAGATTGAAAAGACAATAATCATCGCGGAAAAAAGAATAAACATAATCTGATTAGAGGCCATCACTCAACTCCTTTCATTAGTTGTGAACCGGGTTTATTTAATGTTTTTATCAGAAGCGCCCTATTAAATACAGCATGTTCAAATTTCTGAGAAAAGGCGAGTGCATTTGAAGGACAGGTCTTTACGCATAAAGCACAAAAGGTACACATACCTAATCTGTAGATGTGTTTATCGATTGCTCTTTTCTTTTTACCATCTTCAGTAATAATTGATTTTGTGATAATTTCAATTGTACCATTTGGACAGTTAATTTCACAGATGCCGCAACCTGTGCACTTATGTTCATTTTTTTCATTGTGAGGCATAACCACTTCCCCTTTGAAACGGTCGAACATGACAAGATCTTTCCTGTTGCCAGGGTATTTTTGAGTCACAATTGTACTTGGTCTGAAGAAGTATGATCCTGTGACTTTCATACCTTTCAGAAGTGACCATACCCCAAATATTATTTCCTTCAGATAATTTATTATGCTTCTCATTCAGAGATAAATAATTATTGTTTTTTACAATTAAAAATGCCAGCCCATAAGGACTATAAATGCCATAATCAATACATTAACAAGATTGATCGGCAATAAGTACTTCCATTCCAGCGTAAGTAACTGATCAATTCTCAGTCGGGGGAACGTCCATTTGAACCACATCATAAGGAAGATTACAAAGAATGTTTTTCCTATATACCAGATGAAAGGCGGAATGAAATCCATAATATAGTTAAAACCTTCCCAGTGACCAACATGAAATGGCATCCATCCTCCAAGAAAAACTGTTGCAGCTATCGATGCAACAATAAACATGTTGATATACTCGGCAAGGAAAAAAAAGGCGAATTTTATACCTGAATATTCAGTGTGGTATCCTGCCGTAAGTTCTGATTCCGCTTCTGCAAGGTCAAATGGTCCACGATTTGTCTCGGCTGTACTGGAAATAAGAAAAACTATGAAAGCTATAAATGCAGGAATATGACCTTTGAAAATAAACCATCCATCTCTTTGAGCTTCAACAATTACCGATAACTGCATTGATCCTGCCAGAATAATAATTGTAATAATTGACAGACCTACAGATAATTCATAGCTTACAATCTGTGCTCCACTTCGCATAGCCCCAATCAGGGAATATTTATTATTACTCGACCAGCCGGCTAACAACACTCCGATAACTCCCATAGCTGAAACAGCCATAACATATAATACTCCTATATTGAGATCAATAGCGTGCAACCCCTTTGCAAAGGGAATAGCAGCTATTGCCATAAATGATGCTATAATAACAATGAAAGGAGCGAGGTTAAAGAGAAATCCATCGGCATTCTTTATTGGGATCAGCTCTTTGAAAAGAAGTTTGAAAAGATCAGCAATGGTCTGGAAAATCCCGAAAGGGCCGACTCTGTTAGGTCCAAGTCTGTTCTGCATGAAGGCACATACTTTCCTTTCTGCATAAACCAGAAAAAGTCCGATAACTGCATAGAACAACAGTATCAAAACTCCTATTATAAGCATCTCTGTAATAGAAGTCCAGAAGGGAGACATATAGTTGTGAAGGCTCGCGTCGATCCATTCAGTAAGAGAGGAAAAATCGTAGACGACTTTCCACCATGGAACTGATAGCGAAGGGGAAGTATTCAGAGCGACAATATCAGGTAGCATATAATTTAACGGTTAATTTTTCACTTTTGTCTTAGTTCTCCGGTTTGCGGTTTGCGGTATACGGCATTTGTCTTTTTACTTTTGCATTTTGCATTTTGCATTTTGCATTTTCACTTTTGTCTTTTATCTTGATTTACCTGTCAATATCCGGAATCACAAGGTCAAGTGAACCTCCGATTGCGACCAGGTCAGCTATCTTGAAACCTTTTGTAATATGATTAAATACAGATAAGTTCACAAAGTTAGGTGACCTGAATTTTACACGATACGGGTTCTTATTCCCGTCACTGATAATATATACCCCCAATTCACCGCGAGCTGTCTCGACTCTCTGATAATACTCACCCTCAGGCAGTTTGATGATAGGTTTCATTTTCACTGCAAAAGGACCTTCAGGAATATTATCAATAAGTTGCTCAATAATATTCATCGACTCCCACATCTCATCTATTCTTGTAATATAACGGCAATATGTATCTCCTTCGGTATGAAGTATTTCCTTGAAGGTTATCCTGTCATACGCACTATAAGGCTCATGCTTCCTGACATCGCATGAGAATCCTGATCCTCTGCCTGTAGGTCCGGTAATGCCATAAGATATAGCATCTTCGAGTGATAATTTTCCAATTCCTTTACTACGTTCATGAAAAATCACATTCCCTGAGAGCAGCTGATCATATTCTGGTAAAATCTTTCTGAAATATTTTATAAAATCTTTTACTCTTTTTTGAAAGTTTGGATGAATATCGTACATCACACCTCCCGGGCAATTATAGCTGACTAACATACGGCCCCCGCAAGTCTCCTCAAAAATATCCAGAATTTTCTCCCTGTCCCGTAAACCGTAAAAGAAACAGGTTAATCCTCCCAGGTCCATTCCGAATGAAGCCCACCACAATTGATGTGACTGAATACGTGTGAGTTCGGACATTATGGTACGGATCACTTTTATCCTGTCGGGAATATCTATCTCAAGCGCTTTCTCAACATTCAGACAAACTGCTTCATTATTTATATGGGCAGAAAGGTAATCCATTCGGTCAGTGAGATGTATAATCTGTGGATATGTTATACTCTCGCACATCTTTTCAATGCCCCTGTGAATATATCCGATATGAGGCTCTATGTTTTTAACAATCTCACCCTTTAGTGAAACCACAAGCCTTAGCACACCATGAGTGGAAGGATGTTGTGGTCCCATGTTAATAACATATTCCTGCTGTTCATCAGGATTAATATTTTTTTCCTTTTCTTCCATAGATTACTTGGTCACAATATTAATATCATCAACATAATCTTTCCTTAACGGGAAGCCCCATGAACTGTCAAGAAAGAGTCTTCTCAAATCAGGATGATTTGTAAATCTGATCCCAAGAAGATCGAATGCTTCTCTCTCATGAAAATCAGCAGTCTTCCATATATCAGATACAGAATCAAATTGAGGATACTCCCTGTCAGAAGTCCGTGTTTTTATAACTACAACATGTTCGTAGATTGTAGAACGAAGGTGATAAACTACTCCCAGATCTTGTCCCCAATCCACACCGCTAAGACAAAACAGGAAATCAAATTGTGCCTCTTTATCATCCCGCAGCTGTTTAGCTAATGAATGCAGTTTTGAAGGAGGGACTGTTACTTCAATATATTGATTACCCTCTTTGATCCCGAGATCCTGATCTATAGATTTAATATATTCTCCAAGTTGTATTTTATCCATTGATAATCAGATTTCTGAATATTTAGAGTCTTATTTTGAATCATGAGAAGAATTCCTTGCCTTCCTCGATTTCATAGTTTGTGCTTCGATCATTCGCTGAAGCTGAAGCATACCATATAATAATGCTTCCGGACGGGGAGGGCATCCCGGAACATAGACGTCAACCGGTATCACATGTTCAACACCTTTAACAACACAGTAAGAATTTAAGAAAAACGGACCTCCCGAAATTGCACATGAACCCATTGCTATAACATACTTTGGTTCTGCCATCTGGTCGTATAGACGTTTCAATACCGGCGCCATCTTATTTACAATAGTTCCGGCAACAACAATAACATCAGCCTGACGGGGACTGGCTCTGTAAACTTCCATACCGAATCTTGCAAAATCATGTCTGGGGGCTCCGGCAGCCATCATTTCAATGCCGCAACAACTTGTTGCAAATGTGAGAGGCCATAAAGAGTTTTTCCTGCCCCAGTTAATTACATCATCAATAGTTGTCAAAAGAACATTGGATCCTGATTCTTTCAGAAGATCGAGGCTTTCATTATCCCCGAAATCTTCTTTCTTCATTCCTTTTATTCCCATATAAGAGCATGTTTTTTCCAGGCATATAATAATCCTAAACCCAGAATGAAAAAGAATATTATTATTTCGATAAAAGCAGCCATCCCTGTTTCCTTCATCACCACAGCCCAGGGAAATACCAGGACTGTCTCAACATCAAATACCAGAAAGAGTATGGCAAACAGATAATACCCGACATTAAACTGAAGCCAGGTAACACCCTCAGTAGGGATACCACATTCATAAGGTTCAAATTTCTGGGGATTTGTTGATTTTGGAGCTACTATCCCTGAGAAGATCAGAACTAATCCTACAAAAATGGCTCCTACAAGAAAAAACAAGATTAACCACTCATTATTCATACAACACGGAATTAGTTTCGGTTAAAGCCGCACAAAAATAGATTTTTTTTTTGTTTTGTGAAATGATTAACATATGATATTAATGATATTTGTCACATAACTGAAATCAGTGCTGTTATTTATTTCACAGATTAGATGCATGTTACGATCTGAAAAGGAAATCAGTGATTTTATAAGTTCTTAATATGACTTTTTTCATGTTATTAGAACTGCAATAATAGTTACTTTTGTATGTTATTATAATTATAATTCATATTCAGCATAAATAGAAAAATTATGAGTTCAGATACGCATCATTCCGGAATCTCCGGACTGGGAGGGGAAGTATTGGGACATACTGATGTTAAGGTGAGTCATTGCTACCAATGCGGAAAATGTTCAGCAGGCTGTCCTCTTTCTGAAGAGATGGATTATCCCCCTAGTGTAATTATGAGGATGTTGCAGACAGGAAATCCCGACCTTGAAGATAAAGTATTGCGATCTTTATCAATATGGGTATGCCTTACCTGCGAAATGTGTTTTGCCCGTTGCCCGATGAGTATTGATATTCCCAAAATGATGGATTTCCTCAGAGAAAAATCATTAAATGAAAAAAAATCTAACCCAAAAGCAAAAGAAATTATTGCCTTTCATAAATCTTTTCTGGACTCAATTAAATATACCGGACGACTTTATGAAATTGGATTGTTTGTTGACTATAAAGCCAGAACATTAAAAATTCTCGATGACCTTGCTCTCGCTCCCAAAATGATGAAACGTGGCAAGTTGAATATTATTCCTGAGTTAATAAAGGATCGGTCAGGTGTCGCTGCAATTTTCAGAAAAGCTAACAAAAAGAATAAAAACTAAATATATGACTCTCGGATTTTATCCAGGTTGTTCCCTTAAAGGATCCTCACGTGAATACGCTGAGTCTGTCCTTGCCGTTGCAAAAGCATTCGATATCCATCTTGAGGAAATTAAAGATTGGAATTGCTGCGGGGCAACAGCCGCCCATAACATGAATAAAGAACTTTCTCTGGCGCTTCCTGCAAGGATACTTTCTCTTGCTGAAAAGCAGGGATTGACGGAAATAGTTGTTCCATGTGCAGCCTGTTACAGCAGGTTAACGGTAACGAAACATGAGCTATCAGAAAACCCGGCTCTAAAAGCTGTAGTGACTGAAGCAAATGATCTTGCATATACCGGATCGGTGAGTATATTAAACATCGTTCAGATGCTCGACAAATATATCATACCAAACCTTGAAGGAAGGGTGGTAAAGCCATTTGATCATAAAGTGGCATGTTATTATGGTTGCCTTCTGGTAAGACCACATGAGATACTGAAATTTGACCGTGAGGAAGATCCTCAGTCCCTGGACGCACTGATGTTAAAAGCAGGAGCAACTCCTATTGACTGGGCATTCAAAACGGAATGTTGCGGAGCCGGATTGTCAGTTTCAAGAACCAGCTCTGTTGGCAGACTCTCCGGCAAGATAATAGGCGACGCTAAAGACCGCGGCGCAGAAGCCATCATAGTTGCTTGCCCGATGTGTCATTCGAACCTCGATATGCGCCGCGATGCGATAAACGCTTATCTTGGTGAAAAAGTTGATATTCCTGTACTTTATATAACCCAGGCTATCGGTCTTGCTATTGGTCTCGACAGGAAGGCGCTGGGCCTTCAGAGGCATTTTGTAAAAGTATCAGTTTAATTATTAATAAGTATATCAAGCAATTATATGTCAAAAATTGGAGTATTTGTCTGTCATTGCGGGGAGAATATAAGTTCAACTGTTGATTGTGAAAAGGTTGCCGCAACTGTTGGCAAATATGATGGTGTCGCTTTCAGCGTTGATTATAAGTACATGTGTTCCGATCCCGGACAAAGTATTATAAAGAGCGCTATCGCTGAAAAGGGGCTTACCGGGGTAGTTGTAGCAGCCTGTTCGCCAAGAATGCATGAGCCTACATTCAGAAAAGTATGTGCAGAAGCAGGGTTAAATCCTTATATGTGTGAGATGGCCAACCTCCGGGAACATTGTTCCTGGGTTCACGAAAAAGGAGAAGCCACTACAGAAAAGGCAATTGACCTGGTAAGGATACTGGTTGAAAAAGTCAAATACAACCAGTCGCTTAGTTCAATAAAAGTGCCTGTCACAAAGACCGCTCTTGTGATTGGAGGCGGTATTGCAGGAATTCAGGCAAGCCTTGACATCGCAAATACCGGCCATAAAGTGATACTCATTGAGAAAGACCCTTCAATAGGAGGCCACATGTCGCAGCTGTCGGAAACATTCCCCACACTCGACTGTTCGCAGTGTATCCTGACACCCAGGATGGTAGAAGTGGCTCAACATCCGAATATAACATTATATACTTATGCC
Organism: Bacteroidales bacterium; assembly: GCA_017882345.1. GTDB lineage: Bacteria > Bacteroidota > Bacteroidia > Bacteroidales > VadinHA17 > LD21. The sequence continues at coordinate 3,115 of JADGPT010000004.1, read as the reverse complement.
GAGCTTGAAAGTCTCGAGGGATTCATAGGTAATTTCAAAGCCAGGATAAGGAAGAAATCAAAAAGCCTTGATGAAAAACTTTGTACCGGCTGTGGTCTTTGTACTACCAAATGTCCGACTAAGAAAATACCAAGCGAATTCAACGAAGGACTTGGTAACCGGACTGCTATTTATGTCCCTTTTCCACAAGCCGTTCCAAATAAACCTGTGATCGATAGAATTCATTGCACCTACTATACTAAAGGTAAGTGCAGGATCTGTGAAAAAGTTTGTCCTACCGGGGCAATACGCTTCGACCAGGAAGATCAGATTATTGAAGTTGAAGTCGGTGCAATTGTAGTTGCTACCGGATTCGCTGTAAAACAGCCTGATTTCTTCCCTGAATATGGCTATGGTAAATATGCGGATGTTATTACGGGACTTCAGTTTGAACGGCTTGCATCAGCTTCAGGTCCAACGCTTGGGGAGATCAGGAGACCATCTGATGGTAAGATCCCTGAGAAAATAGTATTCCTGGCATGTGCCGGTTCGCGCGACCCGGCAAAAGGTATTCCTTATTGCTCTAAGATCTGCTGTATGTATATAGCCAAACATGCTATGTTGTATCAGCATAAAGTGCATTCCGGAAAATCCTACGTATTCTATATGGATATCAGGGCAGGAGGAAAGATGTACGAGGAATTTGTCAGAAGAGCAATTGAAGATGATGGTGTTAACTACATACGGGGAAGGGTTTCAAAAATTTACGAAAAAAATGGCAAGTTAATCGTGAATGGTGTCGATACTCTCCTGAACGCAATGCCTGTGGAAATTGAAGCAGATATGGTTGTCCTGGCTACCGCTGGAGTTGCCAATGAAGGCGCTGAAGAACTTGCACAAAAATTACATATATCTTACGATCCATATAAGTTCTTTGCGGAAGCACATCCCAAACTGAAACCAGTGGAAACAAATACGGGAGGTATCTTTCTTGCCGGTGCATGTCAGGCGCCACGTGACATTCCCGAATCAGTAGCTATGGCATCGGGCGCCGCGGTTAAGGTAGCAGGATTATTCTCACAGGATGAGCTTACCCGCGAACCTATTATTGCTGTCGTCAACCGTCAGGCTGCTCCGGTTTATTCATCATGTGTGGGGTGTTTCCTTTGTGTATCTGCCTGTCCTTATCAGGCGATTGAGAAGGAAGAGATCAAAAACCGCAATGGTGAAGTTATCAAATCAATAGCAAAAGTAAATCCCGGACTCTGTCAGGGTTGTGGTACATGTGTCGCATTCTGCAGGACAAAATCAATTGATATACAGGGCTATACACACGAGCAGATGTATACAGAAGTTATGGCTCTATTAAATGAATATTAATATTTAGTATTGATGACTGAATTTGAACCAAAAATTGTTGCTTTCGTCTGTAACTGGTGCACGTACGCCGGAGCGGATCTGACCGGTACCAGCCGTATCAAATATGCTTCAAATGTTCGCATTATCAGGTTTCCGTGTACAGGACGTATAGATTATATGTTGTTACTTAAAGCCTTTGATGAGGGTGCAGACGGTATAATCGTCTCTGGTTGTCATCCCAACGATTGTCACTATACCTCTGGTAACTTTCATGCAAGGAGGAGATGGATAATGTTCAGGTCGTTATGCGATTTCACGGGAATTGATACAGAACGTATTAAATTTTCCTGGGTATCGGCAGCCGAAGGAGCCAAATGGGCCGATATTGTAAATTCCACAGTTGCCTCAATCCGTGCAAAAGGACCTTATACGGATTATAAAAAAGTTGCTAAATATCCTGAAAAGGAGGTTAACCATGGTTGATTTAATTAAACGTGCTAAAGAGCTTATAGAAACCTCTGCAGTTAAGGTTGTGATTGGTTATGAGCAGGGTACAGGTAATAAGACACGAGCGCTTTTTGTCGAAAAAGCAGAAGATGCCGGTAAGTTAATTTTTGACAGTCGTTGTGTTCAGAACCTTGCAGTCTATATTACCAAAAAGGAAATAAAAGAAAAGGGAAAAATGGCTATCGCAGCCACTTTACCTGTGATGCGAAGTATAATTCAACTTGCTTCCGAATTTCAGGTAAATGATAATAATCTTCTTGTACTTGGCATTACAGCTGAAAGCAAATTAATTGAATTCGCTAATCTCGTTGAAGTTGAGACATTTGTGCATCAATATCAGATCGAAATCGATGTACGCAACAAAGAGATGCTTGACAAGCTGGGAAAAATGACCCAGGCTGAACGGTGGAAATTCTGGATCGATGAGCTGGCTCCATGCTTTAAATGTTATGCCTGCCGTGCCGCATGTCCAATGTGCTATTGTCACCGGTGTACAGTTGATTTTAACCAGCCTCAGTGGATACCAGTTCCTTCACATGAACTTGGAAACCTCGAGTGGCATATTATGCGGGCGATCCACCTCACAGGCCGTTGTATAGATTGTGATGCGTGTTATAATGCATGTCCGCTTTCTATTCCGATTAACCTGCTTACAAAGAAAATGCTGGAAGATGCAAAGGAACACTTCGGTGGTTATCAGCCTTCACTGAAAGGCGATCATCTCATGTCAACATATAAACCTGATGATAAAGAAAATTTTATACATTAAGATATGAATATTGATAAGCGATTAGTCAGGAAAGACTCACTGGAAAAGCTTTTCGATATCTTAAAGCAGAACAGTAAAAAAATTTATGCTCCTTTCTTGAAAAACGGGAAAACCACATTCAGGGATGCAGAAAGTTTTGCAGGGATTTCTACAGGGCATATTCAGACTTCCGAGTCATCGAAAGATATTGCTTTTCCACGTGCCGAAAAAATCCTCGATTATTCAAAGAGTAAAGAGGGACTGTCTGTCAAAGGAATTGATCTTAAAAATCTTCCGGGAGTGATCCTCTGGGGAGTAAGACCATGCGATGCTGTAGGAATAGGAGAGTTGAGTTCAATTTTCAACTGGGATTATAAAGACGAAATCTACAATAACCGTTTATCACAGGTGACAGTATTTGGATTCAGCTGTAATAACTCAGATGAATATTGTTTCTGCACATCAGTTGGCGGTAATCCCGGAAATACTGCGGGCAGCGATATTTTATTCACCTGTATGGGA
>JADGPT010000233.1 GCA_017882345.1 Bacteroidales bacterium | reverse complement strand
GGTACAACTTTCAGTAACTTTAGGCACTCTAAACTTTAGCTCACTTTCAACTTTTCAAAGTATTAAGAATATGAAGATACTTATTTTATGTACCGGGAATAGCTGCCGCAGTCAGATGGCCCAGGGATTTCTTCAGTCGTTCGATAAAAGAAATGAAGTCCTTTCAGCAGGAACATTTCCCACATCAAAGATTAATTCCAGGGCAGTAATAGTTATGATAGAAGCCGGCATCGACATCAGTCATAACACACCTGAAAATGTCAGCATTTATCTGAACGAAGAATGGGATTATGTTATTACTGTTTGTGATGACGCTAATGAAACATGTCCTTTCTTTTCCGGGAAAGTGAAACATCGCTTACATATAGGATTTGAAGATCCATCAAAGGCTACCGGATCGGAGGAATTCATTATGCTTGAATTCCGGAGGATCAGAGATGAAATACGATCTGTATTCTATAAATTTTATAACGATTTCTTAATTTGATATGAAAAACTCATTTTTAGCAGGAAGTGCCTCTGTGGCTTAAGAAAAAATATTTTATATCTTTGCAACACAACTACAAAGTGTAATGGCAGAAAGTATCATAACCATGTCTATTGCCGGTCTGTTGGCTGGCTTTCTTTTTTCAATGCCAATAGCAGGTCCTATCAGCATTCTTATTACGACAAATGCTCTCAAAGGGAGATTACGTTACTGTAACCTGGTAAATTTAGGAGCATCTTTTGCCGATTTTACGTATGTATTTATTGCAGTCTTCGGATTGACAAAACTATATTCCTTTTACAAACCGGTCATCCCTTATATATTTTCATTTGGTTCATTACTGCTCTTTTATCTGGGTTATAAAATTTACAGTACAAAAATCGATATTGAACATCTTGAGGATAAAACCCATATTATTGAGAAGATTAATAAAAAGGAGAAAGGAGCTTTTTATACCGGGTTTATGATTAACTTCTTTAATCCGACTCTATTTATCGGTTGGTTAACATCATCCTTGTTAGTGATTTCATTTATAGCAGCTCTTGGCCTTCAAACTGGCGGATTGGCTGTTAAAATTGATCAGAATGCAAAAGAGATAGGTAGTATTGAGGGCAAAAAGATAGAAAACTCCCAGAGTTTAGCGCTTAAGAAACTTGATAAGATTCCAATACTTAAAAACAGAGATCATGAGGCAGACCAAACCATATTTCCGGCTTCTTTTCATCTTGCTATAAGTATTTGCTATGCATTTTTCATATCAGTTGGAAGTATAATCTGGTTTTATCTGCTTGCATTCCTGATTGTGCGATTCCGCACACGCATAAATATTAAGATTATTTCGGCTTTTGTCAAAAGCCTGGCTGTTATCCTTTGCTTTATTGGATTATACTTTGGTTATCAGGCTGTGAGAATGTTAATCAATTTGAAATTTTGAGAGTTATTCAATTTTCAAATTATTTCTTGTTTCCTGTTTTGTGCATTAATACGGTAGTCTCATCCAGTGTTATAAGATGACCTTTTCCTGCTTTTTCAAAATACGGTTTGATATGATCAAGAAATGGTTCTAATTTATGAGATTCATCGATGATTTCAATTACAAGAGGCATTTTTTCTGAAATCTCCCATAGCTTATCAGTGTATATCTTACTGCTGGCACCGTAACCCATTATACCCTTAAGAACGGTAGCTCCCGTTAATCCAAAGGATCTGGCAGCATATACAATTACCTCATAAAGTGGTGAGTGTTCAAATTTATCGGTTGAACTTATATAAATTCTTAACCGTTGGGCTTTTTCATCAGGTTTCATGGCAATACTATATTTTAGTTATTATAACTCCCAAAAAGGTTGCTCCTATACCAAGGAAAACACTGAGTCCGGTGTATATAATAAAGTGGAAGAAGTCACCGTCCCTTAAAAGTGCAAGGTTTTCATTCGCAAAAGTAGAGAAGGTAGTAAAGCCACCGCAGAAGCCGACTGCAAGAAACATTTTCCACCCTGGCGTTAGCAGCGAGCTTCTTTCAGAGAATCCATAAATTAATCCGATAAGAAGGCAACCTGAAATATTAACGAGGAAAGTCCCGAATGGGAATGCAGATGGAAAATTGTTCTGCAGAAAGCGGGATGCCAGGAATCTGGATATGCTCCCCAGAAATCCTCCTGAGCCGATAAGCAACAATGTTTTAATCATAACAGGCTGAAATGCTTTAACTTTAACAAAAAGTAATTCGTAAAGTAACACAAAGATATTAATCACTCTGATGAGATTTGTTAATAATTGCAGGCTGATGTTTGAATTAGCACTAAATTTGTACTTTAAAGGATATGTTGAAAACCGGGATTTCCATATTAATAATTATCTATTGTACATTGTGTCAGGCACAGAGTGACTCAATTAAAAAATTGGCTGACCGTCATTTAAATCTTAAACTTTCCTACAATAGTTCTCTGATTTATCCAGGCATTAGTACTGGTATCGAGTTTCCCTTTCAACAAATAAATATTCAAAGATTAAAAAAGCGCGGAACTGAAAAATCTTTTACGAAAGGTCGGTTTATTACCGGAAATCTAAGCTGGTACCATCATCCTTATTTTCATGATAATTTATACCTGACTGCAGAATGGGTTATGAGAAGAACTAAATCCAGCGGTTTTATTTCTGAATTTTCCGTTGGCCCTGGTTACAGCAGGACCTTTCTTGGAGGAACAACTTACAAGGTAGATGACAATGGGATTATTTCTGTTATCAGAAATGCAGGTTATAATTATGCGCTAATAACAGTCGGAGGGGGTTTTGGGTATGATTTTTCGATGAAGAGGCAATTGCCAGTTTCAACCTTCGCAAAGATGAATCTTCTTTCAATGTTCCCATATAACAGCACCATATATTTCAGACCGGTTCTGGAGCTGGGATTTAGATATATGCCAGGCAGGATAAAAAGTAATGTAACTAAGGAATCAATATTAAAATAAAAATGAGAAAATTATTTCTCTTTAGCCTTATACTGTTGTTCTCCGGATGTCAGAAGGAGAAAATTACTTTTTCCAGAAACGTTTCCGAAGTATTCTACGTTGAAAATGCCGGAGCTTCAATGCGTGTTATGGTACAAGGAAATACTGTAAGCAACACCTACATTTTAATTATTCATGGTGGACCCGGAGCCAGCGCGTTTTTCTATAACACAAAATATATCAGTCAGAATCTGGAAGACAAATATGCCATGGTTTACTGGGATCAAAGAGATGCAGGGGCCTCTCAGGGGTCGGGTAATGGAGGGAACCTGAATCTTGATCAGATGGTTGAAGATCTGAAAAAAGTGATACAGGTACTTAAATTCCGATATGGGAAGAATATGAGTTTGTTTTTACTCGGGCATAGTTTCGGTGGGCTCATTGCTGCAGATTTTGTAACCAGTTCAGATTATCAGTACATGATAAAAGGGTTTATAAATGTTGATGGCAGCCATAATTATCCATTGAACGATACCCTTACCAGACAGATGTTACTTACAGTTGGACAATATCAGGTTTCACAAAAAAGGCATGTTGACAAATGGAAACCGATTATAAGCTATTGTAATATCCATACTGGTAATTTTAATATCGAAGAATCACAACAATTGGAAGATTATGCATCTGTGGCAGAAAACTATATTGATAGCATTAAGTACGTTAATTATTTTTCTCAGGTTTTAAAATATGCAGTTACTGATAAATATCCTCTTACAGCAATGCTTAGCAACCTGATCTATCTAGAAGATTCGAATTTTAATAAGGAGTTGGCAATATCACAATTTTCATCATCTTTGAACAAAGTTACAATTCCTGTATTGGTGCTATGGGGGAAATATGATTTCATTTGTCCAAAGGCATTAGGTGAAGATTTTTTTAACCGTATAAGTTCAACAGATAAGAAAATGGTGATATCACCTCGTAGCGGACATAATATGATTTTACAGGATAAGAAATTTTTCTGTGCTGAGGTGGACGCATTTGTTATGAAACACAGGTAAATTGAAAATGTAATCTGAAATCTTGAATTGAGACAATTGTATCTGATAAGTGTCAATAATACTGGAGCCGGAAGTCAGAAGTAATAACAATTTTCCGACTTCAGTCTTCGGTCTTCCGACTGATTAGTTATAATTTTTTATAATTTCAGCTATTC
>JADGPT010000232.1 GCA_017882345.1 Bacteroidales bacterium | reverse complement strand
AAAGAATATTGATTTAATCCTGAATGCAGATGAACTTTATCTCAGGGGAGGAAATCCGGGGCAGCTCCATCAATTATATATTGAATTGAAAAAAGGTGAGAGTAAAAGTTATGAAGTTGTATTCTTAGTTCCTGATGTAGTGGATCAGGAAACGTATAATTTGAGTGCAGATATAAAGAGCTTTGATGTTAAAGACCTGGAATACAGATCAGGAGGATCGGTTTCCATTACAGTCTCCCCGAAACAAAATTATTATTCAGTAAGCAAAGCCTTCAGTAAGAATCGCATATATCTCAATGACATAATTATGGTCAGGTTGAACATTGCAAATAATGGCGCACAGGATATGACCGAAATTATCTTAACCGATACTATAAATCCAAATTTTGAATTAAAATCCATTTCATCATTGACCTGGGATATTCCGGTACTGAAGCCTGGCGAGTGGAAGGACATAGGATATTCTATCAAACCCCTGGAAACAAATATCAATGGATTTACGTTTCCGGAAGCTAATGCCCAATTCAAAGCCAATAATAAACAATATAATATTTCTTCGAATACCTCTACAGTTATTGTAAATGGGCCAAAAATAATAATTAACAAAACTTTAGATAAACAAATTGTAAATATCAGTGAAGATGTAATAGTGACAGTAAGTGTTCAGAATATCGGAAATATTGCAACGCGTACTGAAGTTAAAGATTTTATTCCTGAGAATGTGAGCCTTGTCAGCGGTTCAACTTCTCTTGATTCGACATTTTTGGAGTTAAATACTCCAATAGGATTTAGCTATATCATAAGAATAAATACCGGAGAAAATATTGAACTACCTGCAGCTATAGCTAACTACACAGGCGTGGAGTACAGGGGTATGACGCGTTCATCGATAAAATCCGGACGTCCAGTAATAACAGTGATTGATCCAGCGATAAACAGGTCGATAAATAACGCGATTCCAACTCTAACACCAAATATCCAGGAAACGAAATCCGAAGAACCGACATTGCCACACGCAACCTCATCACCAATAGCTCCCCTGGAACCATCTCCCACCCCCATAACTCCGGGATTCGATATCTTTTTAGGAATTATTATACTGCTATTTGCTGCGGTTTTCAGGCGCTAAGTGAACGCAGGAACAAATGAGTACCTCCTTTTATATATAAAATCATGCCACCCCCTGGAACGGGCGGGAAGCATTTTTATATGACCTTGATGATGCAGTTGATTAATGAAAGAGATAATTTTTGTAGGACGATCAAATGTTGGCAAATCCACTCTGATCAGGGTGCTTACTGGAAAAAAAGTCCCGGTAGGAAAACTTCCTGGCGTAACAAGAAAGCCCCTCCGCATACCTTATCAGAATATTCAAATTACCGATATGCCTGGATTCGGGTACATGAGCAAAGTAACAAGGAAAGGCCAGGAAGCTATAAAGGATAATATTGTTCATTATATAGAAGACAATGCTTCCAATATCCTGCTTGGAGTTATGGTCGTAAATACAACATCATTCGCAGAAATTGTGGACAGGTGGACACAGAGAAATGAAATACCCGTGGAAGTTGAGCTTTTCGAGTTCTTCAATGAACTGGACATAGATGTGATAGTGGCTGCTAACAAAATGGATAAAGTGAAAGATCAGGATATAGTACTTGACGGGATAGCACAAAGGCTTGGCATGTCGCCTCCCTGGAGACAATGGCTGGATAAGATCGTCCCTGTAAGCGCAAAGAAAGGAAATCTCGGAGAATTAAAAGAACTTATACAAAAGAAAATGGAAGAAACACACGGTTCCTTTTAATTGCGTCTTAAGATATTTTCATCTGGAGCTGGCATCACTAGAGGAACCACCTGCAAGTACAGAACTGCAAACATCGGATGTCATATTTGTTCGCAAGTCATTGCCATTAATCTCATTGCACCCCAGAAGAAAATTCAAAATATCATTACCTTCAATTGCATATGTTTCATTTCCGGATCCTGCAATAACAGGCCGTTCGTTCGGTTTCGTGATATTAACTGCGGGTCCTGGATTTCCCGTTACATTTCCCGGTTCAGTATAATTAACTGGTATTTCGACAGCAGTAGGTTCAGGTGTTGGCGTTGGGGTTGGCGGCGGCCTAATGCTTATCAGGAGCTCTTTACTCATCGTAGTTAATTTTGTACCTTTTGAACCTAATTCAAAAAATTCTGCTGTAGCAGGAGGGAGTCTAATTGGTCCATCAGAATTTGATTTAATAGTATAACTAAACCTTATATCCTTGTTTGCTTCTAGATACTCTTCGCGGGTTGTATTGCCGCTTATGAGTGTAACATCCGCAGGTAAATCGTCTTTGATGGTGACCATTGAGGGTGTGCTCCCGCTATTTACAGCAATTACTGTAACAGTCACAGCATCACCCGGATTTATTTCAGAAACATCTGCCTGTTTACTGAGGTCGATCCTTGGTCCGTATATTATAGTCTCGGGTCTATTTGACTGGATCATGTAGTATTCATTATTAATTTTTAATTCAGCGGTCGTGGAGGGAAATAAAACACCTTTACTGTTAGCTTCAATGGGTTTCAAAAGATAACGAAAATACCATTCTCCATTTGGAGAGACATTAACTGTCCAGTTAAGAGAATTATTGCTCAATTGCTTGAATCCTTTTGGAACAGAATCCACAATACTGACATTTTTGAGTTCATAAATAGCGTTGTTCTTAAAAGAAATGGTGACCATGATCAGGTCTTTCAAATAAGCCTTTGCGTTCGTACTTTTACTGAGGGAAGGGGCTTGCTGGGATGATGGGGCGATCAGGATCGTTTTTAATTGGGTCGTTTTATAAGAAATATCCTTGACATCAAATCCGCTGGAGTTCACAAATATATTAAATTTTTTTAGATCCGTAACAACTGGTGTTGAAAAAGTAACGGTTTCACTGATCTCTTCTCCTTTCTTGAGAGTATCGTAATGATATTTTAAATTCCCTCTTAATAAGGGAAGTTCCGTACCTAAGTCCAGATCAACATTATTGATAGCGGCTGTTCCAGTATTTTTCAATATGATCTCTGCAATGATCTCAGTATTTTGGCCAGATACATATTCATCATCAGCGTTAATTGTCGTTGTTAATTGTGGTTTTCCTCTCTGGCTTAATTTTAATATAACCCATGGGTTGTAACTTTCATATAACCAATCTTTGGATAAACCTGAAGGAAGTTTTTCGACTTCAACCTTAAATTCCCCGTCATCAGATATAAATGAGTCCCCTTCTCCCAGAAACGTTGAATTTATAAAACTACCATTATTGGAAATATTTAATCCCACAAAAGGTTCGACTGGTTCAATCGGTATCTCTTTATACTTATCTGATTCAACAGGAGCACTAAAAGCCACAACCTTTACCGAATAACCCATAAATGAAATTACCCCATCCTGCTTCAGGGTTCCGGATATTCCGTTTTCCCATTCGAGCCCATCATAGGCGGCGGCAATACTGACAAAATATAATAGTATAACAAATATTACCATCCACTTTATTGGCCGTGAAATTTTCCTTCCTTCTATCATATAATAAGTAAATTGTAGTTACAATATTTCTACTTTCCTCAGAGATAATAAATCTTACATAGTACTTATAGATGATGTTCGTAAAATTGCGAACATAAATAAGCAGTATCATAATTATGATTTTTTACAAACTTGCCTCTTTGAACCTCTTTACAACGAAATCCTTCTCCAGGGATGCAAGGAAATGGCCTGCCCGGGGCCCGGACTTCAAACCAAGAAGCGCCAGATATACAGTCTCAAAAACCTGTTTTCCATCAAGACCTGTTTCCCTGGCTACTTTATATAAATTATCATGGATTTCCTGACCGGACATTCCATGCTCCATTTCATCAGCAAGGATTGCGAGTGCAAGTTTCTGTTCTTTTGTGAAACTTTTTACATGTGGTGGAATATTCTCCTGGACTTTAAACTTAACAAACAGGGGAGCATATTTAGCAAGCCAGTTCCTTGCATTATTTGCTCTTTGCCTGATAGCTTCTACATCAGAAGTATCGTAATCAGTACGTTTCAAAACGGTAAGAAGATAATCAAAACCCCTGTCATCAGCGATCTGCACAGCGGTAACCATGTGCCTGAAAGGAATTTTTGAGGGTTTTGTCCCTTGC
>JADGPT010000231.1 GCA_017882345.1 Bacteroidales bacterium | reverse complement strand
GCTGAGAATCCACTCGATGCAAGCGCTGTTCACCCCGAAAGTTATCATGTTGTTGAAAAAATGTCTAAAGACCTTGGCTGTGAACTTAAGGAATTGATCACCAATGAGGATAAACGAAAAGAGATAAAGCTTGAACTCTACGTATCCCCAATCACCGGACTGCCGACCCTTAAAGATATTATTAATGAGCTGGCTAAACCGGGACGTGATCCAAGATCAAAAATTAAAGAGTTCAGTTTCGCTGATGTGCATACAATGGAAGACCTTATCGAGGGTATGATTGTCCCGGGTATTGTAACAAATATTACAAAATTTGGCGCCTTTGTAGATATCGGGATCAAACAGGATGGTCTTGTTCATATTTCAAATATGAGTAAAACATATATTACTGACCCATCGACTGTTGTGAAGCTTCATCAGCATGTAATGGTGAAGGTTCTTGCCGTTGATACCGAAAGAAAACGTATTCAGCTGTCGATGAAGGATGTTGACATGAATAAAACGCAGGAATAAAAAAAATTTACAGGGAATTGTCGCGACCGTTCCCTACAACATTTTATTACATTCTTGGTCCCTGATCAGCATTCTGCATGGGCTTCATGACAGGTTTATATGGCAATTTTGCATTACGCATTGCTGCATTATAAACAAATGAAGCCGTGATTACTGCATTCTGTTTAAGATCAGCCATAACCAGTCTTTCATAAGTGTCCATTACAGTATGATAACCACGGCCATACTCAATTTCATCCTGTATAAACTGAAATCCGGGTAATCCGATACGGTCAAACGAAAGATGATCGGTTCCGGAAGTGTTTTTTATTGTGATGGTAGAACAGCCCATATCTTCGAAAGGTTTCAGCCACTCTTCAAAAATTGGCCTTACCAGTTCGTTTTCCTGCAAATAAATACCTCTGTATTTACCCGATCCGTTATCCATATTAAAATATGCTGCAAACTTGTCGTAGCCGGGTTTATGCTCTTTTGTTACCGGATCGGCAAGATATTTTTCGGCATAACCCGATGATCCGAATAAGCCTTGTTCCTCACCGCCCCAGAGAGCAACCCTGATTGTTCTGCGCGGAGCAACATCCAGGTTCTTAAGTATACGAAGAGCTTCCAGCATTACAATACAACCGGATGCATTATCTGCAGCTCCTGTGCCACCATTCCATGAATCAATATGCGCACCCAGAAGGACTATTTCATTTTTCAGATTCTTATCGGTACCCGGTATTTCGCCGATTACGTTATAAACGGCAGGACTGTTAAAAAATTTATTTTGTATGTCTATCTCCATCTCAACCGCAATGTTGTGTTGTAACAGACGTACCATTCTTCCATGATCTTCAATTGGGAGATTCAACTCTGCAACAGGTTCTTTATCACCTGATTTATAATTTGAACCATTTGATCTTGGAACATTGAAAGTACCTGAACTATTAAGGATTACTGCAGCGCCTTCACTTTTGAGAAAGTCAGATATTTTTAATCGCAAAGCTCTTTGAGCCATCATAGCGTCACGATCAAATGGCGGTCTTCTTCCATTATTAGCTGAGGAAGCCATTGATAGGTCTTTTAATTGAGCATCAGTCAGACGGTTTGCAAGAGGTTCAAAACTAACCTCATAAGTTGCTGTGGACGGCATAAGAACTATTTTCCCAGCGACTTTTCCTTTGTATTTGTCAAGATCACCTTCTGCTTTAACATCCAGGAGAATAACTTCACTTTTGACTAAACCGTTAGTGCTCCCGGTCCATGCAACAGGGTTACAGGCGAAGTTTGTATAATATGGTGCAGTCATTGCTGAATATGTTTTAAGGTTATCCCAGCCACCACGGCTGAAATCCTTTGCGGCTTCAATTCTGACATTCTGGAAGCCAAGTTCTTCCATTTTCTTTTTTGCCCATTCATTTCCACGGTTGTATCCCGTGGAGGCTGTAAGTCTGGGACCTACAAAATCAGTAAGCCAGAATGCCAGATCCTCTATACTTGAATTCTTTAAACCTTCCTGTTTGATTTTATAAATCATACTGAGGTCAACATTTTCGCTCTGCGACAATAACCATGTCGGCAAAAGGAAAAGCATAAGTAAAGCGATTGAGATTTTCTTGATTTTCATGGATCAGTTTTTAAAGGTTATTTTCACAAGTTTCAAATGTAGAAAAAAATGAAACCCAATATCAGTGTATGTCAATATGATTTAACAATAATTAACTTTGCAGAACAATGGACATGACATAACATGTCTTTACTTTTATCTTTTGTCTTTACTTTTGTCTTTATACTTTTGTCTTTTATCTTTTATTATGATTTATCCCGAAAATTTTGAAAATAAGACAGGTTTTGACAGGATACGAACTCTGCTTAGAGAAAAATGTCTCAGTCCTATGGGGCTCGAAAAGGTGGATAATATTAAATTCATTGAGGATTTCGAACATTTATCTCACATATTATCTGCAACTTATGAATTTCAGCAGTTATTAATATTTGAAGTTTCATTTCCGTCAGAGCACTACTATAAGATTTCTGATTGTCTTAATAAGATCAGGGTTGAAGGTGCGTTTCCTGAAGTCCAGGAGGTGTTTGACCTTAAGCGTTCACTTGAAACAGTCAAGACAATTCTGAATTTCTTCCGGAATAAAGATGCTTCAAAATATCCTGTTCTGCAGTCAATGTGCGGTTCAGTAAAAACTTATCCTTATGTGCTTGACGCCGCGGACAGAATTATTGACAAACGCGGAGTTATTAAGGATAATGCTTCCCCCCGTTTAAAAGAGATCAGAGCTGAGCTTATCGGGAAAAGTATTCATGTAACAAAGAGGCTGAATGCTATTCTTAAACAAGCTCAGTCGGACGGGATTGTTGATTCGGATACTTCTGTTTCATTAAGAAATGGAAGAGGAGTGATCCCTGTGAGTAGCTATGATAAAAGACGGATCAAGGGCCTTATTCATGATCAGTCTGCTTCAGGAAAAACAGTTTTTATAGAACCTGAAGAGATAGTTGAGATCAACAATGATATTATTGAACTTGAATATGAGGAACGAAGGGAGATTGTCAGGATTCTAACGGCATTCGCTGATAATGTCAGGCCCTACATAGACGATCTTATTGAATCTAATTTGTTCCTCGGTGAAATAGATTTCATAAGATCAAAAGCGCTTCTTGGCAACTATCTTCATTCTATCAGACCTGTTCTTGTTAATAAGCCATATCTGATGTGGAGAAAGGCGATCCACCCTCTGCTTGCAATTACATTTGAGAAGTCGGCAGGGAGGAAAGTGGTTCCTCTGGAAATAGTTCTTAATGAGAGAGACAGAATATTACTGATCTCCGGACCGAATGCCGGTGGAAAATCTGTATGTCTAAAGACAGTTGGACTACTTCAGTATATGCTTCAGTGCGGGTTGACAATTCCGGTTGCTGAAGGATCGGAAACAGGGATCTTTAAGAATATTTTAATTGATATAGGTGATGAACAAAGTATTGATAATGATTTAAGTACATACAGTTCTCATCTTATCAATATGAAATATTTCGTTAAAAACGGTAATGAGAAAACACTGATCCTGATAGATGAATTCGGAACAGGTACGGAGCCGATGCTCGGCGGCGCTATAGCCGAAGCCATTCTTGGTGAGCTGAACAGAAAAAAAGTATTTGGTGTAATAACAACACATTACACAAACCTGAAGCATTTCGCATCCCTGACGGATGGTATCGTAAATGGTGCAATGGCTTTTGATAATCATCTTATGCAACCTCTCTTTCAGCTTACAATTGGTAAGCCAGGGAGCTCATTTGCATTTGAGATCGCCCGGAAAATAGGTTTACCTGAAGAGATACTTGAAGAGGCATCAGGAAAAGCCGGAGTAAAAAATATTGACTACGACAGACATCTTAAGGATATAGCCCGCGACAAACGATATTGGGAGACTAAACGACAGAGTATCAGGCAACAGGAGAAGAGGCTGGAAGAGCTTATGGCTGAGTATGATATGGAGCTTTCGGGTGCGAAGACTCTCAGGAAAGAAATCATTTCAAAGGCCAAAGACGAGGCTCAGAATCTGCTGAAAGAATCTAACCGGATGATTGAGAATACTATACGGCAGATTAAAGAGTCACAGGCAGAAAAAGAAAAAACCAAAGATATCAGGCAGCAGCTTGAAGACTTTAAAAATGTAGTTGATGAGGAAGCGAAAC
>JADGPT010000230.1 GCA_017882345.1 Bacteroidales bacterium | reverse complement strand
AGTTAACATGGGTCCTAAAAAGGATGTCGTAGGAATCTGGCAACAGGCTGCAAAAAAACAGGGCATGAAATTCGGCGTTTCAGAACATCTCGGAGCCAGTTTTACATGGTTTCAGGCAGCCCATGGTTCTGATAAAGAGGGTGCAAAAGCAGGTGTCCCTTATGATGGTGCAAATCTGGATTATCAGGACCTGTATCACGCCAAAGTTACGGCAGATGATAAGGATTGGCTGACCAACAACCCTGCATTTCAGTTTGAATGGTACAGGAGCATTAAAGAACTGATTGATAATTACCAGCCCGATCTTCTTTATTCTGACAGCAAAATGCCTTTCGAAAATGTTGGGCGCACCCTTATTTCCCATTTTTATAATCAGGACATGACCAAAAATAATGGAAAACTTGAGGCTGTCTATACATGTAAACAACAATCAGGAGGTATGTGGGTTGAGGACCTTGAGCGCGGAGTGAAAGACACAGTCAGTCAATACCCCTGGCAAACAGACACATCAATTGGAGACTGGTATTATCGTACCGGACAGAAATATAAAACATCTACAGAAGTGATTCAGATGCTTGTGGATATTGTAAGTAAGAATGGCAATCTTTTGATTAATGTGGTGCAAACTCCGGAAGGGGATCTTGAACCTGATATGCTAAAGATACTTGAAGAAATCGGGGTATGGACAACAGCTAACGGAGAAGGAATTTATGGATCGCGTCCATGGAAAATCTATGGTGAGAAACCTTCCGATAACCCGGTAAAAAAACGTGGCAGATTCGATGAGAACTTCGGCTATAGCTATAAGGATATCCGTTTTACAACAAAAGGGAACGTACTCTATGCATATTGTCTGGGAAAACCCGAAGCCGATATCATGATTAAATCTTTGGCAAAAACCTCGAAACCAGTCAACACGGCGATTACTTCAGTCGCAATGGTTGGCAGTAAAGAAAAGATCAGCTGGAAGCAAACAGCTGAAGCTCTGGTAATAAAAAAGCCGGCAAATATGCCGTCATGGCAGGTAATCGGTTTTAAAATTGAATTCAAAAAATAAGAGCCGTCATCCTCCCTTAAGCCTCTTCATTTCGTTGAAGTGGTCCATAGTTAATTTTTCCCTGGCTTCCCGGGAGGTTTTGCGATAGGCCTCAAACTCAACTTTAAGCTCCTGAAAATCTTTTTTGGTATCAATGATGTTCGATAAATTCCGTTTAAAAGCAAGAAATCCCATTAACAATGCAGCGACCAATGCGACCAGAATTGTCCACATGAGTTTATTATAGGTTAACTTGTTTACGTCCAGTCCAATTACTTTGATGCTGTTTTTCGTCCGGGTCATTTCCTCCAGATTGCTTTTAGTCGTTTCAAGTGTAGTACTCAGTGAATCGATAGTATGTTTTAATATTGATGTTGTTTTATTTAACCCTGTAATTTTTCTATTAGCCGCCGAAAGAGTATCTGTTACATTATTTTTTATCTTTTGAAACATATCCTCCCTGATTGCCCGGTAGGTTTCATAGATTCGTGTCTTATCCTCGAGATACTTAAGTTGTTCTTTCAGAGGATTTTTTACCAGTTCATCAGGCATCGCAGTCTGTCCGGCAGCTTTCAATGTCAGGATGAGTGAACAGATTAATAAGAGTGATCTGATAAGCAAATGAGTTGTCTTTTTCATGGGGTCAGGTATTATAAAAACGGAAATTTAATAAGAAACGTATAGATTAGCTTAAAATTATATTTCAAAAAGAAGTAAATTTATAATCTAAAATAATGAGAACGTTAAGTTTTTTCAGAAAAGCAAGAAAAGATACTAATAATAAACTAAATATCAAATACAACAAAAAATGGAAAACGGAAACAACAACAGACGTAACTTCATAAAGAAAGCTGCTCTGGGTGGATTGATGGCAGTTAGCATTCCGGAAATACTTTCTGCATCAATGGTGTCGGCGGCAATGAAGAGGAACTCATTAATGAAGGATAATATTATTCTTTTTCAAGGGGACTCAATTACAGATTCCGGCAGAAATAAGGAAGATACAAGTTTTAATAACTCAAGAGCACTTGGATCAGGCTACCCAATGCTGGCTGGCGCTGAGCTTCTGGAAAAACACGCATCACTCAATCTGAAAGTATTTAATAAAGGCATATCTGGAAATAAAGTTTATCAACTTGCTGAAAGATGGGATCAAGATTGCCTCGATATTAAACCTGACATTTTAAGTATACTTATAGGGGTGAATGATATTTGGCATAAGCTTAACGGTCAATACAATGGGACTGTTGAGACCTACAGACATGATTATATTGCACTTCTTGTAAGGACCAGGAAGACTCTTCCGAATGTGAAGCTGGTAATATGTGAGCCTTTTGCTGTGCGTGGAGTTAAAGCTGTCGACGATAAGTGGTATCCTGAATTCTATGGTTACCAAAAGGCAGCAAGAGAGATTGCAGATCAGTTCGGAGCAATTTTTATTCCATACCAAAGAATTTATGATGAAGCTCAAAAACAGGCTCCCGGAGCCTATTGGACAGGCGATGGTGTTCACCCTACTCTCGCCGGAGCACAACTTATGGCACAGGCATGGCTAACTGCTGTTAAATAACTTACCTAGTGTTCTTTGTGATTGTACTTTCTCTGTTCATCGACTGGAGGAATATTGAATTCATACCATCTGCAAACGTGGGAAGCCGAAATATAATAAATTCAATTCGCATTTAATCAATTAATTAAATATAAATATGAAACGTTTTTTCTCTCTCTTAATGACTTTACTGATAGTATTTGTCATTTCTTCCGGAACAATTTATGGTGTGGTAAAGCTACCAGCAATATTTGGTGATAATATGGTTTTGCAGCAACAGACAGATGCTGCAATTTGGGGGATAGCTTCAAAAAATGCTACTGTTAAAGTTACAACCTCTTGGAATAATAAAAGTTATAATGCAAAAGCCGGTAGTGACGGAAAATGGAAACTTAAGGTTGCTACTCCGTCAGCAGGCGGACCTTATGAGGTAATTATCAGCGATGGTACAACTTTGAAATTGAAAAATGTAATGATAGGTGAAGTCTGGATCTGTTCAGGTCAGTCAAATATGGAAATGCCGGTGAAAGGGTATATGAGTCAGCCGGTTTTAGGATCGAATGAAGCCATTGCAATTTCATCAAACAATTCAATCCGGTTATTTACCGTGAAAAGGGCTTCAAGTCTCCAGCCACTTGATGATTTTTCAGGAAGCTGGAAAAACTGTGAACCCGAAAATGTAAGTGAATTCAGTGCAACTGCTTACTATTTTGGATTAATGCTGAACAAAGCTCTGAAAGTCCCGATAGGACTTATCAATACAAGCTGGGGAGGCACCCGTATTGAACCCTGGATGAGTGAAGCAGGATTCAAAAACTTCGATTTTATTAAATTACCTGATAAAAACCAGCAGGGAACACTTTCGCCACAAACTCCTACTGTATTATTTAATGCAATGATAAATCCTATGGTTGGTTATGGTATCAGGGGAGCAATATGGTACCAGGGTGAATCGAACCGTAATGAAGCAGATCAGTATGTAAAGTTGTTACCCGGTATGGTCGAAAACTGGCGTTCAGTATGGGGTGTGGCAGATTTTCCATTCTACTACATTCAGATAGCTCCGTTCGACTATGGCCCGACAGGATTAAACTCTGCTTTTCTGCGTGAAGCTCAGCTGAAGGCATCAACTGCGATTCCTAATATTGGTATGGCTTCTATAATGGATATAGGTGAAAAAGATTGTATTCACCCTGCAAATAAAGAAGCAGGTTCAGACCGTCTTGCGTTTCTTGCCCTTGCAAATACTTATGGAAAAACCGGATTTGCGAGTTCCGGACCAGTCCTTAAGGAAATGACAATTGCCGGTCAGGTAGTAAAACTTACATTTAACAATGCAGTCAACGGTCTTACTTCATATGGAAAAGAGTTAACATGTTTTGAAGTTGCAGGGGCAAATAAGCGGTTCTTTCCTGCCAAAGCTTTTATTACAGGTGAGGCAATAACTATCTTTTGTCCATCAGTTAATGAACCTGTTGCAGTAAGATATGCTTTTAAAGATTTTATTGTCGGTGATCTTTTCAACACCGAAGGTTTACCGGCATCATCATTTCGAACAGATAACTGGGAATAGAAAAAATCAATAAATATTATACTTAATGAAATCCACTCTGATAATAATA
>JADGPT010000062.1 GCA_017882345.1 Bacteroidales bacterium | reverse complement strand
GAATTAAGTCCTTTGGCATTCAGTGATCTGCTCATAGCATTAAGCACCTCTACAACACCTAATTTTATTTCACAGCTTCCTTTAAAATGGACAATCAGAGCACATTGCTCTGCCTGGACAGAGTCGTGGCCGCATATCTCAACCAACGATTTAATGACATGTTCGAAAGTATTTACATCATCATTGTAAAGTATCAGAGTGCCTGATTCACTTCCTCTTTTCAGCTTATTATCCTTATGTAATATTTTTTCCTTCATTTCAGTTGATCAAATAGTTGTCGTGCAGTTTCTATTGGTATCTCTTTTTTACCAAGCCATGCTACCACCTGTGCCTCACGATATCCATTCCTTTTTAAGAGGTCAGTGTATTCTGTTGCCGATTCAAAAGTAATAAATTTCCCAATTAAATAATCAATTTCCCCGTCTTCAAGTGTTACAATATCCATACCCCTGTTACCGGCTAATTTCCTGATTTCTTCAACTACATCTTCTTTCAGAGGTTTTAATGACCTGATTACTTCTACTCTGAATGTCAGCGTTGGAGGAATAGTATCTACTCTAGTTTCAGATAAAGTCTTTTCGATGGTGACTAATGGTTTATTGCTCCACTCCTTTTCCATTATTGCTGATCTGTCGGGCGAAACACGTTTAGTTCCCGACATTGCTACAACAAAGGCATCTTTGAATCCTTTGGCTTTAACAGTTGCGAGAGCTTTACCTGCATCTGAAGATTTCCGGAATATTCCGGCATAATAAATGGTTTTATCAGTTCCTGCTATCTTAAAGCCATAAACCGGTGAGAGCCCTTTAAAAAACACAGGTGTAACCGGGTTGCGGAAGACAGCAATCTGAATACGATAAATAAGTCCTGCAGGTACCTCCTGATCAATTATTAACTTTGCTTTAGGATCTGTTGCAGGCTTAGCCACCACTTCGAACAAGGTAAAGATTTCCACCTGTTGCTTGACGGAAGGAATAACCGCCTTAGCTGTATTTAATTGTTTATCAGATACTTTAATTATATTATCATCAGCCTTAATAATAGAGTCTTTACCAACTTTGTATTCAGGTTGTCGGACAGGGTTTTTTAAATGGAGGGTGGAGTCTTGCTGAGGATTCATTGCAATCGCTGCTTCGCGATATTTCTGATCGGCTCTGTTCTGAAAGGATGCGGCAATTTTTTCATTCTCAAGTATCTTAGCTTTTACCGACAACTTTTCAGTGCCTGAAAGTTTTTCTATTCCCTTTTTCTGGTTACTTATAATGGCGGAGACAGAATCGGCTTTAGACTGAAATTCAAGAGCTTCACCAAGGATCTTCTCGTAACCCTCAGGTAGATTTACTTTGTTATTTGTTACTTTATCAAAAGTTTTTTGACTTGCTTCCTTAATCTCAGTTTTTGTCCCTGTCAAACTGGAATCCGCTTTGTATTCTTTTAATATTTCAACTGGTTTTATTTCAGAATCAGCAACTTGTCCCTTTTTCTGAATGCATTGTGTTAAGAATTCCGGGACACCCATTTCCCTTGAAGTTTTTTTCCCAACCCGGTCCGTATACATATTATATGATACAGCAGCTTCTGAGTATTTCCCCGACATTTGCTGAGCACGTCCGAGATAAAATAATCCATCAGCAGGTAATGTCTTCGCAGCAGCAGCTCCCTGAAGAGCCTGTTGTAAAAGGTTGGTTGCTTCACCAGGATCTTTGTTCAGTTTTACCAGGCAAACTCCTGAATAATATTTATATAGTGGATCTTTAGAATAAGTAAGAAGGAGTACCCTGAATTCACTGTATGCCTTTTCATACTTCCCCTGTGAAAATGCTTCAAAGGAGGATTGACGTGTAGGTTTCGTTTGAATATTCTGGGAAAAAAGATTGTTAAAAGGTATTGTAATAGCCCCAATCAGGCAAAACAATATTATCTGTTTCTTCAATTTCATACCTGCATCATATTTAGCAAATAGTTAATTTTAAGCACTTTACTTAGGAGCTCTGATTCTTTGCAATAAGATTTATGTTAATAACAATTGGCTGATTTTTTGCAAATTACAATTCAAACTTCGTAAATTTACCCATAATAACAAAATAAATAACCATGATACAATTAAAAGAGGGCATGAAGGCCCCTGTTTTTGAAGGTATCGACCAGAATGGCAACACCGTAAAGCTAAGTGATTATACCGGTAAAAAGGTGGTTTTGTATTTTTATCCGAAAGATAACACTACAGGTTGTACCGCAGAAGCATGCAATCTGCGTGATAACCTGGACACATTTCTAAAGAAAGGTTTTGCGGTTATCGGAGTAAGCCCCGACACTGAAAAATCGCATAAGGGCTTTGCTGATAAATATGCTCTTCCGTTTCCACTTATTTCCGATACCTCAAAAAAGATTCTGAATGATTACGGTGTCTGGGGAGAAAAAAAAATGTATGGAAGAAACTTTTTAGGAGTTATCCGAACAACATTTATTATTGACGGGAAAGGAATAATAGAAAATATAATCACAAAAGTAGATACCGGCGGGCACGCTAAACAGATTTTCGATATATACAATCAATAAAACCAATTATATGATCATAGAAAGAAAAGAAATAAATAAAGAGAAACTTAAGGCGCTAGAGGTTACTCTTGGAAAAATTGAAAAAGACTTTGGCAAGGGAACAATAATGAAGTTAGGCGATCATGCAATCGACAACATCCAGGTAATCTCAACAGGTTCAATCGGGCTTGATGCTGCGCTGGGTATTGGCGGAATACCACGCGGAAGGGTTACAGAAATTTACGGTCCTGAAGCATCGGGAAAAACGACACTGGCTATACATGCTATTGCTGAAGCTCAAAAGAATGGAGGTATCGCAGCAATAATCGATGCGGAACATACTTTTGACCGTAATTATGCTGAGAAACTGGGTGTAGATGTTGAAAATCTGCTTATTTCTCAACCTGATAACGGTGAACAGGCACTTGAGATCACTGACAACCTAATCAGGTCCGGGGCACTGGATATAGTTGTTATTGACTCTGTTGCCGCACTTACTCCAAAAGCCGAAATTGAGGGTGAAATGGGTGAATCCAAGATGGGTCTGCAGGCAAGACTGATGTCACAGGCACTAAGAAAACTTACTGCAAATATCAATAAAACAAACACATCCTGTGTCTTCATTAATCAGCTCAGGGATAAAATCGGGGTGGTGTTTGGTAATCCTGAAACTACTACCGGAGGTAATGCATTGAAGTTTTATGCTTCTGTAAGATTAGATATTCGCCGGACAAGTCAGCTTAAAGACGGTGAAGAAATAATAGGCAGCAGGACACGGGTCAAAATTGTGAAGAATAAGCTGGCGCCTCCCTTTAGAAAAGCTGATTTCGATATACTTTATGGTGAAGGCATTTCGCAGCTTGGAGAGATTGTTGATCTGGGAGTCGATTTTGAAATTATAAAGAAAAGCGGTTCATGGTTCAGTTATGGAGAAACCAAACTTGGTCAGGGACGCGATGCAGTCAAACAGATTCTTAAGGATAACCCGGAATTATATGATGAACTGAAAGCTAAAGTGTCCTTAGCCCTCAAGAAATAATATTATTTAAAATACTATAAATCATGAAAAGATATCTTCTGCCGGTACTTCTTTTGACACTGCTTATTACTTCTTCATGCAAACAAAATGCTCCGGTAATATCAGAAGCTTCACCACAGTTCAATAATCAATTGACTTCTGAAGAAAAAGCAGGTGGAGTGATGACTCCTGAAATAATGTGGAAATTCGGACGGCTCGGATCTTTTGCTCTTTCTCCCGACGGTTCAACTGTTTTATACACTGTTACAGATATTGATCTTCAGAGTGAAGGAAGACGAACTAATATCTTTAAAACTGCAGTAAATGGAAGTAATCCGGTGCAACTCACAACTGACGGAGGAAGCTCTCCGGAATGGATCAATAACGGAAAATCAATAGCTTTTGTAAATAAAGGGAAACTCTGTTCTATGAGTATCGACGGTTCAGCGGTCAATGTAATTTCAGGTATTAATGACTTTGAGATTTTCAGTGTTTCTCCCGATGGCAATAAGATCTATTTTACAAAAAGAGTAAAATTAGATCAGACTGCAAATGAAAAACATAACCTTCCTAAAGCCAATGTCAGGATTATCAATGATCTTATGTACAGACACTGGAACTACTGGAGTGATTTTTCATATAGCCATATTTTTGTTTCTGCATTTAACGGAAGCGCCGTTTCAGAAGGAAAAGATATCATGGCAGGGCAAAGGTTTGAATCACCTACTGCACCCTATTTCGATGAAGGAGAAATTGCATGGAGCCCCGATGGGAAATCAATAGCCTATACAAGCAAAAGACTTAAAGGCAAAGCAGACGCAGTCAGCACGAATTCAGATATTTACCTGTATAATCTTGAAACAGATAAAGAAATTAATATTACAGAAGATAACAAGGGATACGATAGATATCCGGTCTTTTCACCCGATGGTTCAAAAATAGCATATCAAAGCATGGAAAGAGATGGTTATGAAGCTGATCTCGACCGGTTGTTTGTTTACAATATTAAAGAAGGAACCAAAGCATGGGTATCAAAAGGATGGAATTTTGATGTAGCAACTGTTAAATGGAATGATGAAAGTACAATGTACTTCACATGTTCTTATATGGGTACTTCTCAGATATTCAAAACCGATCTTCAGGGAAAAGGTGTATCAAAGTTAACAGAAGGAGTTCATAATCTTGGCCCAATCGATTTAAAGTCGGGGGTTCTGATTTCAGAACTGGCCTCAATGTCGATGGCTCCTGAAGTTTCAACAATTGATATGAGGACAGGGGCGTTTAAACAGATCACTTCTGTAAATAAAGCTATCTACGATAATATCAGGATGGGTAAGGTTGAAGAGAAATATATTAAAACAAAAGATAAGAAAGACCTGCAGATGTGGGTAATTTATCCTCCTGATTTTGACCCTGCAAAAAAATATCCTGCACTGCTTTTCTGTGAAGGAGGTCCGCAATCGGCACTTGATCAGTTCTGGTCATATAGGTGGAATATGCAGATGATAGCCGCGAAGGGCTATATTGTATTTGCACCAAACCGTCGTGGTGTTTCCGGGTTTGGTCAGGAATGGAAAGAACAGATTTCCGGCGATTATGGAGGGAAAAATATTCAGGACTATCTTGATGCAACCGATGCAATGGCGAAAGAACCTTACATTGATGCAAAGAGAATGGGCGCAGTGGGTGCAAGTTATGGCGGCTATTCAGTCTTCTATCTTGCTGGCGTACATAATGGAAGATTCAAAGCGTTTATTGCTCACTGCGGAGTATTCAATTTCGAAAGCGAGTACGGATCAACCGAGGAGCTCTGGTTTCCTGACAAAGATTATGGAGGTCCATACTGGAAAAATCTTCCCAGCTATAAATTCTCCCCTCATCTTATGGTTGATAAGTGGACAACACCTATACTTATAATTACAGGACAGAATGATTTCAGGATACCGTATACTCAGAGCATGGAAGCATTCCAGGCTGCCCAGTTACATGGTGTTCCGAGCAGACTGCTTTTCTTCGAGGATGAATACCATTGGGTTACAAAACCCCAGAATGCAGTTATCTGGCAACGTGAGTTTTTCGAGTGGCTTGATACGTATTTGAAATAGTCTTAAAATCTATAATGTCAGAAGTCTGTAAAGGCTGAAATATCCTTCAACTTTATGGACTTTTGCCTTTATTGACTTTCGACTAATAATAATTCCATCACTTTCTCCACCTTCTCTTCCATTGATAACTCACCATCAAGCCAGTTAATCTTTATACCTTTCCGTTCCATCCCTCTGAACCAGGTCATCTGCCGTTTAGCAAACTGATGAATTGCGATCTCAAGATCCCTCACCATTTCTTCGTAAGATATTTTTCCGGTCAGATAAAATGTGATAAACTTATATTCAAGACCATAGTAAATCAAAGTGTCAGTGTTTATACCCTGATCGATAAGATGCTTAACTTCATCAACCATACCTGATTGGAGACGTTGTTTAAGCCTCTCTGTTATCCTTTTTCGCCGTGTATCTCTATCTAACATAATACCAATCAGGAGAGCTCTTACTTCCGGAAACCCACTGTATGTTTTTCCCTTGTTTCTACTGGAATGTTCGATTTCAATTGCTCTGATTACCCGCTTCCTGGTATCAATATCTGTACTATTATGAAGGTTTTTAAAGGTTGATAATATCTCTTTAAGCTCCTCTATCGATTTTTTCTCAAGTTCAATTCTCAGTCCACTGTCAGATGGCACCTCAAACATTTTGTATCCGGTTACAATACTATCTGCATACATTCCGGAACCGCCGCAAACGACCGGGAATGTTTTTCGCTTTTTCAGATCTGAATAGACTTTATTAAAATCGCGTTGATACTCGAATACATTATATTTATACCCCGGTTCAGCAATGTCAATCAAATGACAAGGAATATGTGTGCCATTAACCAGATAATCCTCATAGTCCTTTCCTGTGCCAAGATTCATGCCTCTGTAAACCTGTCGTGAATCGGCACTGATAATCTCACCACCTACCCTATACGCAATGGTTGCAGCCAGGGAAGTTTTCCCAGATGCGGTGGGCCCGGTAACTACTAATAAATCATAAATAGAATTTAGCTCCACACTCACATTTTTAATCATTTCGGTTAGTAAAGCAATATACCATAAATTTATTTAATTTTGCCCGACATTCAAATATGATTTTTATGGCTGGCAAGTTCTCACTTTTCTTAGTAAAAGATATTATTTTTAATCCGATAAAGGCATGGGAAACAATTGATTCGGAAAATAAACCTGTCAATGTGATAAGAAATAGTTTTTTATTCCCTTTAATCCTTCTGGTTTCAGGTTCGGCTATGGCAGGATCTTTAATCTTTACAAATTCTGAATTATCCCCGGTCTATTCTGTATTTGAGGGGATAAAATGTTTTCTCCTGTTTTATATAACTGTTTATGCTACTGCTTATATACTCAATAAAATAACATATTCACTTGACCTTGGTAAAAATTTTGCCGTTTCCTTCAGGTTAATTGTCTATTCGGTTGTGCCGTTGCTGCTATGCCAGGTACTAAGCCGTTTATTCGAATCTCTTCTTTTTGTCAATGTCTTAGCTCTCTTTAGCCTGTATATCTTCTGGACAGGAACTGAGAGGATATTAACGCCTACTGCTTATAAGAAAATGCCTTTACTGATTGCATCACTGATAACTTTTGTAGTGATATTTATTGCAACTGATTTTCTTTTTACAAAATTAATCGATAAAATCTATTATACATTTTTTGCTTAATCGTATTGAATGAAAGGAGGCAAAGGAAATATTGTAATTAATAATAAAAAGGCTTATCACGATTATGAGTTCCTGGAAAAATTTGTGTCGGGAATTATTCTCTCGGGAACAGAAATAAAATCGATTCGATTAGGAAAAGCAACTATTTCCGACTCATACTGCTTCTTCAACAATGGAGAGCTTTTTATCAAGGGTATGCATATTTCAGAATACTGGTGGGGAAATCTTAATAATCATGATCCTCTCAGGGAGAGAAAATTGCTTCTTACTTCCCGGGAATTAAGAAAAATCGAAAGAAAAATAAAAGAGAGTGGATTGACTATAATTGTCATAAAGGTATTTATCAACAACAGAGGATTGGCAAAAGCCGAAATAGCAATCTCCAAAGGCAAGAAAGAATACGACAAACGTGAAACCCTCAAGCGAAAAGATGCTACCCGGGAAATGGACCGTATGAGAAAGGTCTGATCAGAAGTTTGGACTGAGAAGATATCTCGAATAGAACTTAACAATATAATCCACAGCCTCATCAGATGTATCAACCAGTGTAAAGAGATTGAGGTCTTCAGCTTTGATATTATGTTCTTCAGCGAGCATTTCCTCTTTGATCCAGTCTATTAAACCGCTCCAGTATTTTTTACCGACAAGTATTATTGGAAATTTCCCGATCTTCCTTGTCTGGATAAGAGTTATTGCTTCAAAGAGTTCATCGAATGTTCCAAATCCGCCTGGAAGAACCACAAAACCCTGCGCATATTTCATGAACATAACTTTCCTGATAAAAAAATGATCAAATGTTATTAGTTTATCAGAATCAATATATGGATTGGCATGCTGTTCAAATGGAAGATCAATATTTATACCTACAGATTTGCCCTTTCCCCGTGCAGCACCTTTATTAGCTGCTTCCATAACGCCCGGACCGCCTCCGGTAATAACTCCATATCCGTTCTGAGTCAACTTGAAGGCTATCTCTTCAGCCAGTAAATAATACTTACTATTAATAGCTGTCCGTGCTGAACCAAAAATAGAAACACAAGGACCGATCCGGGCAAGTTTTTCAAAACCCTCGACTAACTCCGAGATAATTTTAAAGACTCTCCATGAATCAGTTGTGTGAATTTCATGCCATGTTTTCTCTTCAAAGGCATCTTTAATCAGATCAGCAGGTTTCTCCATTTTAGTTTCAATAAATGTTAACAGACTCAAATATAATTAAATTCTTATGCCTTAAGTTCTGTCTTAAGGTATTTTCCGGTATAACTGTCAGAACACCCTACAAGTTTTTCAGGTGATCCGGAGAATAGAATATTACCCCCGGCCTTCCCTCCTTCTTTGCCAAGATCAATAACATAATCAGCCATCTTAACAACATCAAGGTTATGCTCAATTACAATAATAGTATTGCCCCTGTCGACAAGCTTGTTGAGGACATCCAGTAAAACTCTTACATCCTCAAAATGCAATCCGGTTGTTGGCTCATCAAGGATATAAAGTGTTTTACCGGTATCGCGCCTGGCCAGTTCCGTTGCCAGTTTAACACGTTGCGCCTCGCCACCTGAAAGTGTTGTGGATTGTTGTCCAAGCTTGATGTATCCGAGTCCTACATCCTGAAGTGTTTTTATTTTATGATAAATTGATGGTACGTTAACAAAATATTCCACAGCCATATCAACAGTCATCTCCAAAACATCACTTATTGACTTCCCTTTATACCTGACTTCGAGTGTTTCGCGGTTATACCGTTTCCCGTTACATTCTGTACAGTGAACATATACATCCGGAAGAAAATTCATTTCGATAGTTTTCATTCCCGCTCCTTCACATCCCTCACAGCGCCCGCCTTTAACATTAAAAGAGAATCTTCCTGCACCAAATCCTCGTATCTTAGCTTCAGTTGTCTGCTCAAAAAGCTTCCGGATGTCAGTAAAAACACCGGTATATGTTGCAGGATTTGAACGAGGTGTTTTGCCAATTGGTGACTGGCTTACTTCAATAACCTTATCGAGATGTTCGAGACCGGTGATCTCTCTGTAAGGCAATGGGGATTTACCTGAATTATGAAATCTCTTTGCAAGGGCAGGATGAAGAGTCTGGTTAATGAGTGATGATTTGCCACTTCCCGAGACTCCCGTTACACAAATAAGTGTGCCTAAAGGTAATGTAACATCCACGTTATTAAGGTTATGCCCTGAGGCACCGAATAGTTTCAGGAATTTGCCATTCCCTTCTCTTCTCACTTCAGGAATGTGGAACTTCCTTTTATTATTGAGATATGAGGAAGTAAGAGTATCCTGCTTCATCAATTCCTTTGGATTTCCATAAGCTACGACAAAGCCCCCAAGTCGTCCGGCGCCAGGACCCATATCTATTACATGATCAGCGGACAATATCATCTCCCTGTCGTGTTCAACCACTATGACAGAGTTACCGGCATCTCTGAGTTGTTTCAAAGCAGTAATCAGTCGCCTGTTATCCCTCTGATGCAGGCCAATACTCGGCTCATCAAGAATATAAAGTACATTTACAAGTCTTGAACCAATCTGAGTAGCCAGTCGTATCCGTTGGCTTTCACCTCCCGAGAGAGTTCTGGCTCCCCTGTTCATTGAGAGATACTCCAGTCCTACCTCAAGCAGGAATCCAAGTCTGGTTCTTATCTCCTTAAGGATTTCTGAAGCAATTAATTTTTGCTTCCCGGTAAGCTTCTCCTCAATGTTGGCCAGGAAATGAGATAACTCTTTGATATCCATTGATGAGAGCTCTCCGATATTTTTGTCTGCTATTCTGAAATATAATGACTCCTTTTTCAGCCGGGTACCCTGACATTCGGGACAAACATTATACTGTACATATTGGTCTTTGATTTTTGTTCCGGTTTTCTTGCTGCTTATTGTTTCAATATTCCCGACAAAATTGACGACGCCTTCGAAGGTTAAGAAATAGTTCGAAGTCATACCAAGGGGAGTATTTGATAACTTGAGTACTTCGTCGGAACCGTAGAGTATCTTATGGAGAGCGTCTTCAGGAATCTCTTTTATCGGAGTATCAAGGGTGAATCCGTTCTTTTCAGCTATAGCTTCTATCTGCCAGAAGATCCATGTATTCTTATATTTTCCAAGAGGTTCGATCCCTCCTTTTCTGATGCTGAGTTCCCCATCAGGAATCAGCTTTTCTTCATCAATGCTTGATATCTCACCCAGACCATTGCAATGAGGACAGGCTCCTTGTGGGGAGTTGAATGAAAAGGTATGAGGAGCGGGATCATTATATGATATTCCGGTTACCGGGCACATCAGGTGCCGGCTGAAATACCTCGGTTCATTATTTCCGCTTTCCAGAACCATCATCACCCCGTCGCCCTGATCAAGTGACATAAGGATTGAATCATTGAGTCTTTTATCGGATGTATCTCCAACTTTGAATTTATCAACAACAAGCTCAATAAAATGGGTCTTATACCGGTCGAGCTTCATACCCGGAGAAAGTTCCCTGATTTCGTTGTTAATGCGAACATTAAGGAATCCTTTTCGTCTTAGTTGTTCAAATAACTCCTTATAATGCCCTTTCCTGCCTTTAACTATCGGGGCCAGAAAAAATACTTTTTCTCCTGAGAAACGGCTTTTAATAAGGTCAAGTATCTGTGTATCTGAGTACTTAACCATCTTCTCGCCGGATGCGTAAGAATATGCATCGGATGCTCTGGCATATAATAGCCTTAGAAAATCGTAAATCTCGGTGATTGTGCCGACTGTTGATCGGGGATTTTTATTGGTTGTCTTCTGTTCGATGGAGATTACCGGACTCAGACCTGTTATCTTATCAACATCAGGTCGTTCCATTCCTCCGAGAAACTGACGGGCATAAGCCGATAGAGTCTCCATATAGCGCCTTTGACCCTCAGCATATATTGTATCGAAGGCAAGAGATGATTTTCCGCTGCCACTTAATCCGGTTATTACCACCAGGCTGTTTCGCGGGATAGTTACATCTATGTTTTGTAAATTATGGACCCTTGCACCAAGGACTTTAATCTCCTCATTCATCTTGACTTCTCCTAATCAAAAGATCAGCTTCCTGTTTCTGTTTTTTCTATATTCCGCATGCCCTCAGAAGGAATCTTAATAAGGTATTCCTTATTTGATTTTGGTGTCAGATATGGTTTCCTAAGCCAGGGATTCAGAAACTTTAACATCTTATAATTCGTGCCGAACTTCTCAGCGAAAGCGGAAAAATCGGCTACAACCGTGTCGACTTTAACTTCATAGAATTTTAGTTCCGGAAACAGATCCATTATTGCGATCTTAAATCCATAGTTCGCTGGATCAGTAATAACAAGTTTATACGCGACTGCTCTGAATATATATCTTGCTGTTTCATCGCTCAGTAACAGATCATAATAGTTTTTCTGATGCTGAATGTCGATCTGTTCATCGATCCCCCCTCTCCCACCATTATAAGATGCTGCCGCGAGTGTCCAGTTACCATATTTTTCATACGACCTAAGAAAGTAGTCACAGGCAAATTGGGTTGATTTTTCAACATCATATCTTTCGTCGACAACAGTATTGATTTCCATTCCTTCTTCCCTGCCTGTCTCAGGCATGATCTGCCAGAAACCTGTAGCACCGACAGGTGAAACCATATTGCTGTATTCACTTTCCGCTGCAACCAGATATTTGAAATCATCCGGAACATTATTCTTTTTCAGTACTTTTTCGATAAGAGGGAGATACCGGTGAGCCCTCATTATAATTAAAATCGTGGATGAGTGTCTGTAAGCACTCGTAAGAATTTCACGTTCAAGACTTTCTCTGGTATCGAAGTTGTCGAGAGGCATTTTCTCGCCTGCAAATGTTACCTCATCAGGCAATTTAATTGACTTAATATTATATAGCGTATCCATTACATGATGCACCCCCACCTCCGGACTACTTTTAAAACCTTTAAAGCTCTGGGCAATTGAAAGAATGATAATAACTGTGCCTGTCAGTACAAAAGCAGTAAGTACCGTTTTCCTTTTTGAATTTATCATAATAACTCGGGTTATTAAAAATAATGTGCAAAGGTAACATTTTTGCACCTGAAAAATAATTTCGGGGTAATCTTGTGTCGGATCAGGTCTCAGAATTTATATGATACTCCGGAGAAGATTCCAAAAGAATAGGGATGAATGAATGAGCCTGTTGTAACACTGAACGGATTGAGGTAATATCTGAAAGTTGGTTCGAGGTTGAGTGATAGTTTACCAGAGATATTGTATTCCATACCCATCCCGAGGGAGCTGCTTAAGTTAAGAGGATTCAATCCTTTTGTATCCCCAACAGGATATATCTTACCATCAAGAGTAGTGTATACTGAATTATGAACCAAGAGATTATATGATAATCCTCCGATAAGATTAATACCTATCGTTTTATCTACAATTTTATATCTCAGGATGACTGGAAATTCCAGGTAACTGAAATTCTGGTTTAGTGAACTATTTACAGGCTGAAGGCTTGCTTTATTAGGGTCAAACACATCTTTTGTATAGGCAGTCAGTATTCTGTCTGAACCATTAGCAGTAAGAAAAACATCAGGATTGGTTGTAAAAACCTTACCATTTGAAGTAAGTACCTCAAAGTTATGATCTCCTTTTGTATTGACAAATTGAGTAAATCCGCTGTAGGAATTTATGCCATCTACCTTTTGTCCTAAAGATGAATAGTAAAGACCTGATTGTATACTGAACCTTTTACTGATTTTATAAGAAAATGAGAGGCCGCCTGAATACGAAAAAAGAGGTTGTTCCGATGACATTATCTTGTTTGAAAGTTGATCACTCCCCGAACTTATTCCCGAATAATATGTCGGTGAAGCCATGGCTGCTATAGACCACCTGTTCACAGGTATGGTGGAGTTATTTACAAGTAAATATTGCAGATCAGGATATTGAATGTATATTGAATTTACCTGAGACCTATTGGGAAGTGCCAGCAACGGTCCTCTGACTGTTGTATTATTCCCTATTGACAGGCTTTTAGTTTCCTGAATGTTCATTATTGGTTCAGGAGAAAATGCTACATCAGTTGCATCACTAATCGTGCCATAGTTAATAGGTTCAATTTTGAAATTTGAAGAGTTTCTAACCTGATTATTTCTTATTGCCGTCAAATACTGAGGATCATCAAAAGGGACAGAAATAACAGGTGAAGGGGCCCCTACATTAAAAGATAATGCAGAAACTGAAGTAGTACTTGAGATCTCTCTGCTCCATTTGTAAGTTAAAAAACTCACTGTCAATAGAATAGTTACCACAGCAGCAATCCTTAGAAGTATAATCGGTCGTGATTTTATTTTTATGGCGGAGTGAATTCTATCCCAGGCGCCTGGTGGCGGCAGTACCTCGTAATCTTTGAGTCCATTTCTGAAGAGAAGATCTATATTTGCCCCTTTTTCATTCATTTACTACTTTCTTCTTAAGTCCTGTATATGATCCAACTCTTCTTTGAAGGATAACCCTTGCGCGGGATAGATTTGATTTTGAAGTCCCTTCTGAAATATTCACTATTTTACTTATCTCTTTATGCGAATATCCCTCTATTGCAAAAAGGTTAAATACCATCCTGTATTTAGTGGGCAATTCCCTGATTATTTCGAGTAGATCTTTAGCATCAAGACCTGCATAATCCTGATTATCAGGTTCTGCATCGGGTTCCTTTATTGTATCTATATCATCGACACGATAAAGGTTATGCCGGCAGCGGAATTTTTCAAGCGCTGTATTAACAGTTATCCGGCGCATCCAACCCTCGAAAGAACCTTCATGTTTAAAATGTTCAAGGTTTTCAAATATCTTAATAAACCCTTCCTGTAAAATATCTCTTGCCTCATCATCATTACCTGAATACTGCAGACACACAGCAAATAGCTTACCAGCATGCCTCCTGTACAGAAGTTCCTGATCCCTCCTGTTACCGGCAAGACAACCTTTTATTATTTTTTTTATCTCCGACAAGGTTTTTACCTGAATGAGAATATAAAAATATAAAATAATAATCTTAAATGCCAGTAATTCTTTAAGAAAGATGGAATTTATGAAAAAAAGGTTGCGTTGATCAGATTCTTATCACTTCTTTTCAATTATATCAAGTTGTTTAAGATATTCAGTACCATGCCAGCTCCCATCAGTAAGAAACATAATATATCTGCATTTTAAATTATTATCAAATACAAAAGATGTGCCTGATGAAGCCACTCCTCTTTCTGAGAGACCATAAGGTCCGACATACTGCCAGCCATTAACCTTAGGGTCCCCATTTATTGCAGATTCTTTCAAAGATGACCAGATTGTAAAAATCTGTGGACCACGGTTTCTGAACTGTCCAAAGTACATATTTATCATTTCAATACTTATCGGTTTCCCGAGATCAACAATAATTCTTCCTTCACCATTATCAAAAAGAATGGTATCCTTAAGTCTTCCATCTTGAGAGTCAAGAATATTTGAGAGATCAAATTTCTCATTATTGTACTCCATTCCCTTGTTTGATTTACCAGTTGCATAATATGTCACATTTACGCCATTACCTGATTTTTTATCAGCATAATCGGTAACCGACGGAGGTGTTGATACGATCACAGTATCTGTGTTAATCCTTTTGAGATAGGCTATTAGCCTTGGCATCTGTCTCGCATCAATTTTCTGGCTAAAAAGAGGTTTCTGAGTATATTTCAGCGGTTGCAGATCAGATGTGACATATTCCTTCGTCCTCAATTGTACTGGTTTATCACTCCTGAAATCATCATAGAGTAACTGAAGCGGAACAACATCTTCGTTCTTATTTTCAGCGACAGTAACTGCGAAAATTTTAATCTTAGTATTCTTCGGAAGGGTAATTGATCTTGTTCCTTTTGGAAGAGAAATTTCATATTTGAACAGATAACTGTACTGGTAGGTATTATTAGCATCAGGTGTATGACTGTGTGATGAAAACCATGCTATGTTGTCCCTTTTAGTGAAGGCTTTCGTAATTGATGCAACTTTCAGATCATTAAAATAAAGTACCCTGCCATAATGCTGTCCCACAAACCCGGTCCAATTCTGAAAGTTTAGAGCAGTCACTTTGTTTCCG
>JADGPT010000061.1 GCA_017882345.1 Bacteroidales bacterium | reverse complement strand
CAGCCATTGACAGGCTTATGGAGTATGAACCTGCCTATATCAACTTCACTTCCCACCGGAATGAAACTCTTTTAAGGGAACGGCCCGATGGCCTTCTTGAAAAGAGGATTGTTCGTCTCCGTCCCGGAACATTTGCTCTTGCCGCAGCTGTCAAATATAAGTACAACATACTTGTGGTTCCTCATGTTCTGTGCGGTGGATTCACAAAAGAGGAGACAGAAAATGTACTTATTGAGATGAGGTTCCTCGGGATTGATGATGTTCTTGCTTTAAGAGGTGATCCGCAGAAAGGAACCCGGGCATTTATTCCGGAGAAGAATGGGCATAGTCATGCAGATGAGCTTGTACAGCAGATCGTTAACCTGAACAAGGGTAAATATCTGGAGGATAGTCTTGAAAATGCTCATCCTACAAATTTTTGCATAGGAGTGGCAGGTTATCCCGAGAAGCACTTTGAAGCTGCTAACAGGCTGGTGGATATGGAGAATCTGAAACGAAAGGTTGATGCAGGAGCCAGTTATATAGTAACCCAGATGTTTTTTGATAATAACAGATTCTGCAGATTCAGGGAAGAGTGTATAAAGTTAGGGATAACTGTTCCGGTTATCCCGGGTATTAAACCCATCTCGGCATTGAATGATATTAAGTTACTTCCACAGACATTTCATATTGATCTGCCAAATGATCTTTTCTCTGCAGTGAAGAAATGCAAAAATGACGATGAAGCAAGAGAGGCCGGGGTAGATTGGGCTGTTATGCAATCAAGGGAATTAATCAAAATGGGTGTCCCTGGTATCCATTACTATACATTAGGAAGATCAGATAATATCGCGAGGATTGTTAAGGCAACATTTTAATAATAATTCTAATTGATCTTAAACGCCTTTTTGATCTTATCTACATAGTCGAGTTTTTCCCAGGCAAAGAATTCAACTTTTTTCTGGTAAGACATTTTCCCGTTCCCGTTCAGGACTTTTGGCTTACTTCCGGGTACTTCATAATAAACATCAACATTTTTTGAATAACTTTCACGTCCGAAGTGACCGTAGGATGCAGTTGGGAGGAATATAGGATTTTTCAGGCCAAAGCGCTGGACTATTGAATATGGTCTCATATCGAAAAGCTTATTTATTGTCTGAGCAATCTCACCATCGCGAAGGGTATTGCCTTTTTTGTCTTTCACCCTGGCCGTTCCATAAGTATTTACATACAGTCCAACAGGTTCAGCAACACCAATAGCATAAGCCACCTGGATCAATGCCTGGTCGCAAACGCCTGCAGCCACAAGGTTTTTCGCGATATGACGTGCGGCATAAGCTGCTGATCTGTCAACTTTAGATGAGTCCTTACCTGAAAATGCGCCACCGCCATGAGCACCATGACCACCGTAAGTATCAACTATTATTTTACGACCTGTAAGACCGGTATCTCCGTGAGGCCCTCCTATGACAAATTTGCCTGTAGGATTGACCATTAGTTTATATTCGCTGTTAAACAGTTTTTGAATTCTTGCAGGAAGTGTTTTTTTAACTCTTGGAATAAGGAATTTTTCAAGATCTTTCCGGATCTGCTGTTGCATTTCTTTTTCAGCAGCAAGTTCAGCTTTGGGTGATTTGTCTTTTGGCAGAACAAATTCATCATGCTGGGTGCTTATAACTATTGTGTCGATCCGGAGAGGATTGTTATTGTCATCATATTCAACTGTAACCTGTGATTTACTGTCGGGTCTCAGGTATTTCATCTGTTTCCCTTCATGTCTTATTGCTGCCAGTTCCTGAAGAAGTCTGTGGGCGAGCTCTATTGTTAATGGCATATAATTATCCATTTCACGACAGGCATAGCCGAACATCATACCCTGGTCGCCGGCTCCCTGTTCTTCGGGTTTAGCGCGAACAACACCCTGATTTATATCGCCTGATTGTTCATGTATAGTGGAAATAACGCCGCATGAATCGCAATCGAAACGATATTCAGCTTTTGTGTATCCAATATCACGTATTACACTTCTGGCACTCTCCTGATGATCAACCCAGCCAGTAGTACGGACTTCTCCACCACAGACAACAAGTCCGGTAGTTACAAATGTCTCGCAGGCAACTTTTGATTCCGGATCCCAGCGAAGGAATTCGTCAAGCAATGAATCTGAGATCTGATCGGCTACCTTATCGGGGTGACCTTCTGAAACTGATTCTGAAGTAAATAAATATCCCATAATAATATTATTAATTTATTATTAAACATTATATAGGAAGATTGTTTGATTGTAAAAAGGGGATTGTCCGGGGTTTAGCATTTTTTTCCTGTGGTTGCAATCAGCACAAATCTTTCCACTATTCTATTACGATGCAAAGCAACAAAAAAAAACGGGGATAAAGAAATTTATACCCAAAAAGATTGATTTTCTCACTTCCGCCTTTGTTTTAGCTCTCTGACTTCCTCTTTATTTCAACCCCCCAATCCCTTTGTTTTAGCTCTCTGACTTCCCCTTTAACCCCCCAACCCCCCAAATGGGGGGCTATAAAATGATAGAAGTCCAATACATGGTTTATTTAATGGGTAGAATTAAGGAAATGTATACCTTTCCTTCCCTAACATACTTCGAATTTTTCCTTATATTTAATTTATATTTACTACTATTAAATATTGTCAAGTGAAAGGGGTAAGTGTTGAATATCCAATGTATTTCGGCGCTAAACCGGCTATTTTCAAACTAGCCAGGGAATTACGAAAAGCTGAAACTAAAACAGAGAAAATTCTTTGGTCAAAACTTAATAGGAATCAAATTCTTGGTTTACAGTTTCGGAGACAGCATCCAATAAATATTTTTATTGCAGATTTCTATAGTGTTAGAATAAAATTATTAATTGAAGTTGACGGGAATATTCATGAAATTACTGAAAATAAGGAACATGATCAAGGCAGGAGTGAAATATTGAATGACTTTGGAATCACTGTAATCCGCTTTACTAATGAACAAATTCTTGAGGAAATTGATTCTACAGTTGAACATATTAAATCAATTGCTCAGAAATTATTGAGTAATGCCATATAAAGCCCCCCATTTGGGGGGTTGGGGGGTAGATATAAGGGAATTTAACTGATAATCTTAAGTTTTCAAGTTAAGTATTATCCATTAGTGAGTTGTCGGAAGACCTCTTCAAGATTACTCTCCTGTTTATTTAGCGAAAGGACTGTAAGATTATTTTTTACTGCATAGTTGAAAAGAGAAGGCCTTATATCCTCATCACTTTCTGCCTCAATCAGCCATACATTGTCCCGGATTTTTTTTACACTTTTCACATTTGTAATTTCTGCAAGAGACGAATCTTTCGTATCCTTATCGAACTCAACATGTATAACCTGCTTCGGGCGTTTAATTTTAGAATAGATATTACTCTTTTCTTCATCAGCAACAATTACGCCTTTATCAATTATTATTACCCTGTCGCATATAGCTTCAACTTCCTGCATGATATGTGTTGAAAGCATAACCGTCTTTTTCTTTCCGGCCTCTTTTATAAGATTCCGTATCTCAACAATCTGATTCGGGTCGAGGCCGGTAGTAGCCTCATCGAGGATCAGTACAGCCGGATTGTGGATAAGAGCCTGTGCCAGTCCGACCCTTTGTCTGAATCCTTTAGAAAGTGCACCAATCTTTTTATTCTGTTCAGGCGCAAGTCCTGTCAATTCGATAATATTATCGGTCTGCTTTTTAATTGATAAGCCTGTCTTATAAATTGAAGCCACGAAACCCAGGTATTCTCTGACGTACATTTCCGGGTAAAGAGGATTGTTCTCGGGAAGATAACCAATTTGCTTTTTAACTTCGGGATTATCACCTTCAACGGGAAGGCCATTAACACTTATCTTTCCTGTTGAGGCAGGGATAAATCCGGTAATAATCTTCATCATCGTTGACTTACCGGCGCCATTAGGACCAATAAATCCGACTATTTCGCCGGTTCTTACTTCGAAAGAGATATTATCCAGAGCTTTTTGTTGGCCATAAAATTTTGAAACACTCTGTACTATAATGGACATATTCCGGATATTATTTTTTCATTTTTTATGATCCCCAGCCACCCATAAATTGTCCTACGTTGGCAAATGATACTTTTGGATTTACGCAGCAGACCGGGATCTTGGAACTGTTTGCAATAATTTGTTGTTCAGAAGCTCCTACAATATAATCGGCAAATGTAATATTCTTGGTTGTCACAATCAGAATCAGGTCGGCATTAATCTTTTGTGCGAAATCGATTGTCTGTTCAGCTGCGTTCCCTTTAGGCATATCGTGGATTTCGTATTCTATATTATTTTGCATCAGGTATTTGATACCGAAATTTAAGTTAACTTTTGTCTTTTTTAATATGTTCTTATCGGTGCTAACGGAAACTAACAAATGGACCTTTGACTCAAAATATTTCCCCATAAAGATGGCCATTTTAATCTTCTCCTTGTTCTCTCCTCTGAAATCAACGGGGAAGACAATATTATGATATCTCTCCTGATCGGCTGGAGGATCCTGTACCACAATGAATGGGATCTTTGATTTAACGATAACTTTTAATGCCCAGCTGCCGGTAAGCTTTTGCATCCCTTTCATGCCATGGGTACCCATAACCACCAGGCTGGCTTCCTTCTCATTCGCATAATCGGCAATTGCAGAAAATATACTTCCTTTAGAAATATGATAAAGAATACCAACATTGTATTTTTTACCGTTTTCCTCAACCAGTTGTTTTAGGAGGGAGTTTTTTTGGGCAAGCGCTTTAGGATTGATACCTGAATCTACAATATGCAAAAGACAAATGTCATTGCCTACCATACGACTAATCTTAACTGCATGCGCCAATGCATGTTCAGCAACATGAGAAAAATCCCATGGTACAACTATTAGTTTCTTCTTTTCTTCCATAGCTCTGACGGTTTACAATTTTACATCCAAAGTTATTCAGATTTTATCAATATTCAAACCAAAAGCAAATAGGTTGTTTGAAGAGTAATTTAGATGCTTATGGATTTATATAATAATTAACTCACAGATAGGGTAATTATTATCGGTAACGGTCAAATAAACTGAATAAGAAGCCACTGGCGTACAAAAATAGTGCCATAAAGAAATAAATGCGACCCATCCTGCCTTAGCGGTTAACATTTTATTATTTTTGCACATTCGATTTTTTTGATATTAATTGGTTATGATGAAAAGAACAAAGGTAAAAAACCTGTTATCCAACCCGGTGTTGGGATCAGATGTACTTGTGAAAGGCTGGGTAAGAACCAGGAGGGGAAACAAAAATATTCAGTTTATTGCCCTTAATGATGGTTCGACAATAAATAATATTCAGGTTGTAGTGGAAGCGGCATCTTTTGATGAGAATCTGCTAAAAGAGATTTCAACAGGAGCCTGCATAGGTGTTACAGGTAAGCTCATTGAGTCTCAGGGACAGGGTCAGAATATCGAAATAAGCGCCTCAGCCATTGAACTCTATGGGAAAAGTGATGCTGAATCCTATCCTCTTCAGAAGAAGGGACATTCAATGGAATTCCTCAGAGAGAATGCTCATCTGCGCTTCAGGACAAATACATTTGGTGCTGTGTTCAGAATCAGGCATGCAATGGCTTTTGCTATTCACAAGTACTTTAACGATAAAGGATTCATCTATCTACATACTCCTATTATAACAGGCAGTGATTGTGAAGGAGCCGGAGAGATGTTCCATGTTACAACTATGGATCTGAAAAACATGCCTCATAAAGAAGATGGTTCAGTGGATTACAATATCGATTTCTTCGGAAAAGAGACAAACCTGACTGTTTCCGGCCAGCTCGAAGGGGAACTTGGCGCTCTTTCTTTAGGAGATATCTACACATTCGGACCTACTTTCAGGGCAGAGAACTCCAACACACCCAGGCACCTTGCTGAATTCTGGATGATAGAACCCGAGATGGCATTCTACGATCTTACTGATAATATGGATCTGGCAGAAGAGTTTGTTAAATATCTTATCAGATATGCTCTTGATAACTGCGTCGAAGATCTTGAGTTTCTAAATACTATGATTGATAAAGCCCTTCTTGAAAGGCTTAAATCTGTTTTGGAGAATGATTTTGTAAGACTCACATATACAGAGGCAGTTTCAATACTCACAGCTTCAGGGAAAAAATGGGAATACCAGGTCGGCTGGGGCCGCGACCTGCAGGCGGAACATGAAAGGTATCTGGTTGAAGAACATTTCAAACGGCCCGTGATACTTACTGATTATCCTAAAGAAATAAAGGCGTTTTATATGAAACAGAATGATGATGGCAAAACTGTAAGAGCCATGGATGTTCTGTTTCCCGGTATCGGCGAGATAATAGGCGGATCTCAGAGAGAGGAACAATATGACAAGTTACTTTCGCGTATTAAAGAGTTGAAGTTACAGGAAAAGGATTTCTGGTGGTACCTCGACACAAGGAAATATGGTTCTGCACCACATAGCGGATTTGGTCTGGGGTTTGAAAGATTAATATTATTCGTTACCGGAATGTCAAATATACGCGATGTGATTCCGTTCCCCAGAACACCTAAGAATGCTGAATTTTGATATATTCTTAATCCCGGATTAATAATTTGAGGAGAAGAGGATGTTAAACCAAAGGTTACAGCAGAAGTTGCTGCAGAAACTTTCACCACAGCAAATCCAAATGATCAAGCTGTTGGAAGTTCCTACTTTGCAGATTGAGCAGCGTATTAAAAAGGAACTTGAGGAAAACCCTGCTCTTGAAGAAGGCGCTGAGGAAGAAGAGATCCCGGCTGAAACAGAGGATGATCAGGTTGACGAAAAGGATAAAGATCAGGATGAATTTACGATAGATGACTATATAGAAGAAGACGATATTCCTGATTACCGCCTTCAGGCAAAAAACTACAGTAAAGATGAAGATAAAAGAACCGAAATACCTTTTTCAGTAGGATTTTCCTTTCAGGAACATCTCGAATCACAATTCAGCCTGAGGGATCTTACTGAGAATCAGAAAATCCTCGGGGAATATATCCTCGGTAATCTTGATGAAGATGGATATCTGAGAAGAGAGCTTATAAACATAGTGGATGATCTTGCTTTCCTTCAGAATATTGAGACTACTGAAAGCGACCTTGAAGAGGTCCTTAAAATAATTCAGGATCTTGAGCCTGCCGGAGTGGGTGCAAGAACCCTCAGGGAATGCCTGCTGCTGCAGATAGAAAAACGCGACAATTCGCAGCCTTCAATAAAGCTTGCTCACACAATTCTCGATTTATATTTTGAAGAATTCACAAAAAGACATTACGATAAGATCATGGCACATCTTGGCATTACAGAACATGAACTTAAATCGGCCATTGATGAGGTTTTAAGACTGAATCCCAAACCGGGAGGAGTTTACAGTGATCCCTTTAATAAAACTTCACAACCGATAATTCCAGACTTTATTCTGGAGCTATCTGAAGACGGGTTTGATCTTCATCTAAATTCAAAAAACCAACCTGAACTCAGATTAAGTTCCGCGTATAGCGAGATGCTTCATTCTTACAGCAAAGATAAGAGTCAGAAAAAAGAGATGAAAGATGCTGTTCTTTTTGTGAAGCAAAAAATTGATTCTGCCAGATGGTTTATTGACGCTATAAAACAGCGACAAAACACTCTTTTATTGACAATGAATGCTATTCTCGAATACCAGCAGGAGTACTTCATTGACGGCGATGAGACAAGATTAAAACCAATGATCCTGAAAGATGTTGCAGAGATGACAGGCCTCGATATTTCAACAGTATCAAGGGTAGCAAACAGTAAATTTGTGCAGACTCATTTTGGGATATTTCCTCTGAAGTTTTTCTTCTCGGAAGGACTTCAGACAGATAGTGGAGAAGAAGTATCAACACGAGAAATAAAACGAATTTTGCAGGATTGTATTGAAAATGAACAAAAACGCAAACCTTTGACAGATGAGAGCCTTACCGATATCCTCCAGGAAAAGGGATACCAGATCGCGCGCCGGACTGTCGCAAAATACCGTGAACAACTAAATATTCCTGTAGCAAGACTTAGGAGAGAGATATGATCAATACTGACAAACCGGGGGATTTCCCTGAAACACTTGCAAAAATAATTGCAATAATTTTTCATCCGTTACTGATGCCTGTCTTCGGAATGGCAATCATTTTTTCAGCGCCCACTTTGTATGGATATCTTCCTTTTAACGTGAAGAAATTATT
This sequence comes from Bacteroidales bacterium, assembly GCA_017882345.1. Taxonomy (GTDB): domain Bacteria; phylum Bacteroidota; class Bacteroidia; order Bacteroidales; family VadinHA17; genus LD21. The sequence goes on along the minus strand of JADGPT010000061.1, from coordinate 7,338 downwards.
ATTTCTTATTATGCTGGTTAATAATGTCTTATTACCTCTTTCTGTTTTACCTTTTTTTATTCATAAGAAGATTATCAGTTCATGGACCTTAAGCGAAAGAAGAGAACGGAATATTCCTTTGATAATTACTACTGTCCTCTACGGAGCCAGTTCATTTATAATTTTCAGGTTCCCCATTCCTGTTTTTTTGAAATCGTTTATTTTTGCTTCCTTCTTTCTGTCGCTTATAGTTACTGTGATTAATTTCTGGTGGAAGATTTCACTTCATTCTGTTGGAGCAGGTGCACTTATCGGCCTTGTTTTAATTCTTTCATTAAAAATGTTGACGTCGTTAGAAGGGTATCTGATCTCAGTCATAATTACAGGAGGATTGGTTCTTTTCTCAAGATTGAAACTTAATCTTCATAACCCTCAGCAGGTTTGGATAGGATTGTTCACAGGACTTTTTGGACTAACAATTTTTATGATGCTCTACCAGCATTTCTTTTAAAGCTTCATTTAAAAGAATACCGCTTTGACTGTTTATTTCATTTTGCCAGATGGCCTTTCCTGTCCGCAGAGAAATTCCCTCTTTTATTTCACCCTGAGAAACAGTATAAAACCACCCCTTTTCTGAAAGGTATTCTGCGAGGTATTCCTGCTCTGTCTGTCCGGGTGTGGGTATAATCAATGCAGTGCAGTTCAGACTCACAAGTTCCATAATAGTAGTATAGCCAGATCTTGTAACGATACTGTCACTCTTTTCAATAATATCTTTCATCCTGAAAGCAGGAAGGTGACTATAAAAGGTAATATTCCCGTTTTGGGCTATGTCCCCGCTTTTCCCCGGATTCCCTTCAAACATAATAGTCAGAGGCTCTTTGTCCTTAAGAAAAGTTATAAGTTTCTGCTTAAGGATTTCCCTTTGAGGTTCCGGTCCGGAAAGGATAACCGTGTTATGATGAAAGCTTACCGGATTTTCATTTGGGATCTGCACTGGGTTTAAAAACCTTGATAAAATCCCGATATACCTGATATTATCAGGGAGTTTTATGCCATGCGACAATCTGCCTGACAGGTTAAGATCCCCGGGTAAATCGGGAATGAAACAAAGAGAATATTTTTTAATGATTAACCTGTGTAAAAGAACTCCTATGGGTTCCAGGAGCTTCAGAAACTTTGGCAAAGGGATCAGTGGCATGTGAGTTACATATACTGATGTGATATTCATATTCCACAGACCGAACCTGTTATCGCTGATTACAATATCAACAGCATATTTCTCAATAATTTTTTTTAATCCTGAGTGTTCTCTTATTATATGGTACAGAAGTATGGGTATTTTAAAAAGAAGTGAAAGATATTGTGGAAGGAATCGTGAGTACCCCGGTTTGAAACCAGGGAAATTGATATATGATAAACCGGGTATTTCATACCGGAACAATGACAGATGTTCCTCTCCCGAGCCAATAATAACATTATGATTCATCTCCTGAAGCTTTCTTGCAAGAGGGATCATTCGGGTGGCATGACCCAATCCCCACTCAAGAGGACATATAAGTATATTGAGACTTTTCTTCAATCTTAACCGGAGACCTGTGTTTTGATGCCCATAGAATCTACCAATGCAGCTATTTTCTTTAGTTCAGTAAGCGGTACTTTGTTTAATCTGGCGCCCTCAGGAGTATCCCTTGATATTGTATAGATCATAACTTCAGAGGGTCTTATTCTTTCAATTGCTTTAAGCCATGTATTTATTTCAACAGGAGTAGTATTGTCGATTACTTTCCCTTTATGTATCCCACGCAGAAAGAGTGTCTGGATAATAACTTTTCCATTGAATCCGGTAAGGTTATTTATAAGCTCCTCAACATTAATTTTAACTCTTGGCTGATTATGCAGTTTAATTGTGGAATCAATTGCCGAGTCGAGTTTAAGTATGTTCTGATCGATTTTTAACAAGGCGGCCTTTATCCCGGGGTTTGTAATTGTCGTTGCGTTTGATAAAACAGCGATTCTGGCTTTTGGGAAATACTTGTCCCGCAATATAATACTGTCATCAATAATCCCTGGAAATGCCGGATGAAGAGTGGGCTCTCCGTTACCTGCAAAAGTTATTACATCGGGGGCCTGGCTCTTTGCTTTCATTTCTGACAGTTTCCGTTCAAGAGCATTATAAACTTCCTCACGACCGGGAAGTTGGCTCACGGCTTTTTCAAGATCGCTGGTCCATCCACACTCGCAGTAGATACAATTGAAATTACAGATTTTTCTTTTTGTGGGTAATAAATTTATTCCAAGTGAGATACCCAGCCGCCTGCTTTTAACCGGTCCGAATATTATATCATCAAAAAGAAATGTGGCCATTTTTATCTCCTGTTACCGGGTTCAAAATTAACATTAAATCAGTCTGGTCACAAAACTATCATGAAGTAACTTCATATTCTGCAGGTCAACATTCTGAAGAAGCAGAAGTCCGGGTTTTTTACCGGGTTCAATGCTTCCATACTGCTCTTCTTCTCCCAGTGCCTTAGCTCCATTAATTGTAGCCCAGAATACAAGATCTTCAATCGGGATTTCAGGAAAATTAAACTGAAGTGTTTTAAGTTCATCAAGAATACTGAGATTAATGTTCGAAGCCAGACTGTCGGTTCCTATTACAATTTCACAGCCCTCTTCCATAAGCAGATTCAGGGGAGGGATTTGGTTTTCGATATAAATATTTGAATTTGGGCAAAGGCACCAGAATAAATTCTCCCTTTCTTTAACCATTCTAATGGTCTTTCGGTCAACAAAAGTATTATGAATAAGAATCAGATTTCCCGACTTTGTTATCTCATTCAGTACTACATCAGTATGGCTTCCAGGTATTTCCAGTTTCGAAGGGATCAATCCGGAACGTTTGTAAGATGACATCAGAGACCCGGTCTGGTTTTTGAGGAAAGCTTCTTCTCCTGCTGATTCCATAAAATGAATGGAAGTTATCTTATTATTTAAACTTTCATTTCTGAGAAGCCTGAATAGAGTCAGCGACATAGAATAAGCCGAATGCGGAACCAGTGAATACGGAAGATCCATTTCCTTAGCTGTTTCGGCGACTTTGATAATATCATCCATTCGCCTTCCGGCTTTTTCCGGATCAAGTCCAAATACTTCAAGGAGGTTAATGTACCTTATCCTGCTTTGTTTTTTTATATTGAAGGAATCGGAAGTATTACAGACATCAGCGCATAAAACTATACCTTCCTTATACATATAATTATCAGCAGAGGATGTCGACGAGTATACACTTTCTTTATTGTAATCCCTGGTACTTCTGATCTGTTCGATGAAATCCCCGAGACCCTTTCCTTTTGAGGAATAATCTTTCATGTGGGATAGCTCCAGATGACTATGACAATTGACGAAACCAGGAATAATAATTCCGTTGTAAAATTCTGTGGAATGTATTTCTTTCAGATGACCTGATGTATTTTCAATACTGACAATTGTCCCATCATCTTCAGTAGTTATCACTGCTCTTTTAAGGGGAGGACCTGAGTTGGTTATTATGTATTGGGCTGCAAAACGTTTCATGATACCACAGCTGAGCTGAAGGTAAGTGAAATATTCTCTATTTTAGCATGTTTCTCAAGAGCATAAGGATCGTTATCGAAATCAAAGAGCCAGCCTCTTATATGACGAATTTTACTCTCAGGAAGAGGGAAGGTAAGAATGTATATATGAGGACGGCCATCTTTTATGTAATCAATTGTTTTAACATATAGCCTTTTTCCTGTATCTAAGCTGTCGGGAGAACTGGAATATACAGTTGGTCGTGGATTAAGTGACTGGTCATCAGGGAAAAGAGTAGCAGAAAATGTAAGAATATAGATGCCGGGTCTGAAAAGTGTTATATCAAACATAGTTGAGTCGTTGCCTGAAAGGCCCGGTAATAAATAAAACTCTTTTCCCGGCCATTTGTTAAAAATATGCGCCATCTCCACAATTGATTCCTTTTCGACACGTGATTCCATCTCACTTAAAATGCCAAGAACCTGATCATATATCTTATTTAGTTTTTGGGGATCATTAATAAAATAGTACTTGATTGTTTTGTCCATGATTTCTTTAGTATAACCATGTTTTTCAATAACCTGGTAATAGGTTGATATAGAGTCAAGTGAGGAAGTCCAGGAATTAATCTTAGGCAGTGTAAGAAGTCCATCCGCTAAATGAATATCCGTCAATAATGAAACAAGTTCTTTTTCCGGGATCAGATTTTTATCATCAAGTTTATTCTTCCTGCCGGAACAAGATCCCGTTATTAACGAAATCATCATCAACATGAGTAAAGCAAACCTGATCATAATATTCTTGTTATTAAGGGTCTTCCTCATTTAGCTTGTGTTTATCAGGATATTCTGTAAATATAATAATTGATTATCAAACGTCTTTATTGAGGTATTTTTTTGTAAGATACCTGACAGGATACCAGGCAGCCCAGTATCCTATTAAAAGAACTGTTCCGGGAACAATAATAAAATCCTTTATCTTCATAACCACCGGGTATGAATCCATGATAAGAGACTGACTCTGAAGTTTTACCAGGCCATAGGTCTGCTGCAGCCAACAGACAATAAAACCCAGAATAATTCCTGATAATGCTCCGATTATTGAGATAAGCCATCCTTCAAATATGAAAATCTTTCTGATCAGGTTGTTATCAGCACCAAGACTTTTGAGTATTTCAATATCACGCTCTTTCTCGATTATAAGCATTGTGAGTGAGCCTATGATATTAAATGAAGCGATAATGAGTATAAGTGTAAGAATAAAGAATATAGCAAGCCTTTCGGATCGCATCACCTTATAAAATATTGCCTGCTGTTCATACCGGTTCTGAACTTTAAAGCCCTTCCCAAATATTTTTATAATATCCTTTTGAACAGCATCCGTTTCGGCGTGTTTTTTGAATCTGATCTCAATAGTAGTTAACCCCTTATCGATTTCTGTAAGTTCGCGGGCGAAATCAAGTGGGATATAAACATACCTGGAATCGTATTCTTTTTCGACCTCAAAAATCCCTGATGGAAATATAAATTTATGATTTAATGAATTTTCAGCATTGAAGTTGGTACCTCCGGTCTTTCTTGGGAATATTATTTCCAATGGAGTTATAAAGTTAACCCTGATCCCAAGATATTGGGCAACACCGATGCCGGGGATAGCATACGGACGGCCTTTATCGCTTTTCAGTATAAAGTCACCTTCCCACATTGAACTGTCGATATTTGAGACCATGGCATAGTTCTCGTCAATACCCTTAATGGTGGCAATAAACTGTCGGGATCCGTACTTTAGCAGAGCATTGTCTTCAATTGTAAGAGAATAACAGGACAGTCCCTCAACGTTAGCCAGAAGTTTCAGACGTGCAGTGTCGGCAATAAATGTTTTGCCTTCTGCGGCTGTTATTTTAATATCCGGATCAAAGGTGTTAAAGATCGCACTGACCATAGTTTCAAGTCCGTTAAAAACGGAAAGAATAATTATCAGCGCCATTGTACCGACGGCAACTCCCGCAACTGAAACAGTCGAAATAATGTTTATTGCATTCCGCGATTTTTTTGCGAACAGGTATCTTTTTGCTATGTATAATGAGAGTTTCACTATTCTTGTTTTCTGGCGGTAACCAATAACCCGGTTCCGGTGGTATGAGTTAAACGGAGATCAAAAATGTTAAGAATAATCGAAACAGGGAAGAAAATCAAATAATAAAAAGGGAGAAGAAGGGAAAAGAGATAAGATATGTTTAACATCTTAATCGGATATTTCATAGACAATCGCCATGAGATATTCCCGGGCTTACCGTAGGTATAACCTGCCTCAACAGTTTTGAATCCGGCAAGTGAAAGTTTATCGGTTATATCTTTAATACTATATCCATCTCTTACATGCTCATCAATGAACGATTCTTCATGGTCGCTGTGTACATCTGAACCTCCTTTATCCGACGGGGTCGATATAAGCAAAATACCATTATTTTTAAGTGATTTATAGAAATTCTGAAAAACCAGCACATCCTCTTCAATGTGCTCCATAACATCTACAGATAGTATTATGTTATAACAATTGAGGTCGTTCAGTGTTGTGAGATCCACTGTGTGAAAGGAAACCCTGTCCGCCAAACCTGTTTTTCCGAAAAAAATGTTACAATCGTCTATTTGTTCCTTGTTGATATCAATGGCATTGATCTTCCAACGGCTGTTCATCCTGCTCATACGCCATGAATATTGCCCAAATCCGGAACCGGCATCAAGTACAGATGTATCTCCGGGAAATTGGCTGGCAATCTTCCTTAATGCTTTTTTAACATGCCAGGTGCGGAGAAGCAGGAGATCAAGAAGAAAATATAGTGTTTTTCTCAGAAACACAGATCCTGCGAAGAACCGGCCCAGCGATCTTTTAATTGGCTCGTACTTCATATATATCAGGATTTTAGCAACTTGTCTATTTTGTCAATATAGTCAAGGCTATCATCAATATGGAAGGCGATACCTGGCACTATCCGGAGTTGAGTCCTGACTTTTTGACCAAGTTCAAATCTGATCTTTGAACTGTACTCCTGTATTGCTTTGAGCACATCATCCTGATTGGTTGCCGGGAAGATGCTTATATAGACTTTAACAAAAGAGAGATCGGGACTGACTCTTACTCTTGTGATTGAGACTAACTTACCGTGGGCGAATTCATTCCCCCTTTTAAGAAAGATATCGGCCAGTTCTTTCTGAATTAATCGTGATACTTTTTTCTGTCTTGTCGATTCCATGGCCAGTTTAATTTTAATCCGGCAAAGGTAATAAAAAAGGCTCAACGGCACAAAGGCGCCGTTACACCATTACGCCTTTTTTATTAGCTTTGCGATGAATTTTTTATTTACAAGTACATGGACACAGTTGTTAGCGGTATCAGATCGACAGGAAACCTTCATCTTGGAAATTATTTCGGTGCTATAAAGAATTTTCTTAGAATGCAGAAGGAGAATAACTGCTATTTCTTTATTGCAGATTATCATGCGCTTACAACTCATCCTAAACCCGCAGACCTTCACGGGAATATCAAGCAGGTCCTGGCAGAATATCTTGCCTGCGGAATTGATCCTGAAGCTGCAACTGTTTTCATTCAGAGTGATGTACCGGAAGTCTCAGAGTTATATCTTTTGCTGAATATGAATGCCTATATAGGAGAACTGGAAAGGACCGCTTCATTCAAAGAGAAAATAAGAAAACAACCCGATAATATTAATGCGGCATTATTAACCTACCCGGTATTGATGGCAGCCGATATAATAATTCATAAAGCTAATAAAGTACCTGTCGG
>JADGPT010000229.1 GCA_017882345.1 Bacteroidales bacterium | reverse complement strand
CTCACGCAACTCAACAATATCTTCAGGGAGAACTTCAGTTGGTTTTATTACAACAACAGAATTATTTACCCTGCTGCATGAAGCAAATAAAACTAAACAGCCCAAAAAGACTATTGATACTTTACAACATAATTTAGTCATGATCTTCATTGTTTAAAATATTTTACCTGTTATATATTCAATTGAAATAATAGTCTGGTTGAAGCTATTAAGTGCCTCAAGATAGTTCTGCCTGATTGCTAATGCTCTGTTCAAAGTAAGAACATAATCAAGATAGTCAAGGGCACCAGCTTTATAACTCCGGGTTGCCTGGTCAATTATTAAGTCGGCTTCCGGGACAGCTTGTTTTTCGTAATAGTCGACACTGGATGTGTATTTATTGTACTCATCAAGCAAGGACTGATAACTGCCTGTAAGTGATTTATTATAATTTTCAGCGTTTGTCCGTGCAATGTTTTCAGATATTCTCGCTGCCTTTGCCCTTGAAGTATAAGGAGTAATCCACAATGGAATAGATATCCCGGCCTGAACACCTGTAAACCGATCTCCCTTTCCAAAATATTGTGGTGTGCTGTTCACATCCTGAGTTCCAATAATTGTCTGACTGAAATAGCCAATGTTTAAATCAGGAAACATTTGACTTCGCTCAAGTTTTTTCTCAATCTGAGATACCTCGACTTGTTGCTTTATGTAACCCAGGTATGGATTCTGAATAACTGATATGCTGTCAGAATTAAGAGCAAAATCTATCCGATGCACTTCCTTAACTGATGGTATCAAAGCCGTTTTGCTATTCAGTAAGACCATAAGTTTACGACCACTTATTGCGATATCGGATGTAACCTGATACAACTGGTTTTTTATTTCAAGGCTTTGAGAACGGGCAGTGATCATTTCGAGGCGATTTGTTTCTCCGGATTTTGCCCTTAATTCCGCTGCACGTAAAAAGCCTGAATAAAGACTATCCTGGTAGATAAGCAAATTTTGCTTTGAGGTCAGGAACACATATTGCCAGTAAACCTGTTTCACCTGTGTGGCTATTTCAAGCTGAGAAACCATATACTGTAATTCACTGCTTTTGATATTAGCTTTTGCCAGTTTGGAACGATTAATATAAACTAACGGGAATGCAAAAGATTGAGAAATTGCAAAACTATTATCGTTTGTAAATGAATTGAACTGGCCATATTGACCATCGATAATAGTTTTTGGAAGATCCACCGAAGTACCCTTAAGAGCCTTTCGTACATCAATTGATAAAGCAGCTGATTTAACAGAAAGGTTACTGTCCAAGGCTGTTTGAATAGCATCATGCAAATTAATGACCCTTGTTTGCTGACCGTTTATGGAATTTAAAATTGATGTAGCCCCAAACAACAGAATAATAACTGCAAGTTTTTTAGCTGATCCACTTTTAAATCTGAATCTGAAACTTGTAGAAGAAAAAAGAATGTAAAATACCGGAAGAATTATCAGAGTAAGGAGAGTGGCCGTAATAAGTCCCCCAATAACAACAGTGGCCAGCGGTTTTTGTACTTCTGCCCCGGCAGAGGTTGAAATGACCATTGGCAAAAATCCCAAAGCTGGAGCAGCACCCGTCAAAATGACAGAACGCAGACGATTATGTAAACCTTTTAGTACGCGTTCAGTAATGTCTGTTACACCTTCCTTTTCCAGCCGGTTAAACTCGGCAATCAGGACAATTCCATTTAGGACTGCTACTCCGAACAATGCAATGAATCCGACACCGGCAGATATTGAAAAATTCATACCGCGTATCCACAGTGCGAATACACCTCCAATAGCTGACATGGGAACGGCTGTAAATATCAGGAGCGACTTTTTTGCTGAGTTAAAAGTGAAGTACAGCAAAACAAATATTAAGAGAAGTGCCACCGGAACAGCTATAGAAAGTCTTTTCTGTGCAGCTTCAAGGTTCTTAAACTGACCTCCGTAAGAAATGTAATAACCGGTAGGCAATTGAATCTTCTGATCTATCTGAGCAGTAACATCATTAATGACACTTTGAACATCACGGTTACGAACATTGAATCCGATAGTTATTCTTCGCTTCGTATTTTCTCTCGAAACCTGCGCTGGACCTGATTTAACTGAAATTTCGGCGACCTGCTCAAATGGTATCTGATGTCCGTCCGGAAGAGCAACAGTAAGATTCTTTACATCATCCAGGTTTTGTCTGTAATCTTTATCCAATCTAACTACTAGTCCAAAACGTTTTTCTTCATCAAAAACCACACCTGCCTGGCTGCCGGCAAAAGCTGCACGCAATACGCTGTTAACATCATCCACTGATAACCCATACTGAGCAAGCCGATCACGATTATACTCAACCTGTATCTGAGCCAGACCTGTAACTTTTTCAACATTAATATCCTGAACCCCTACGACAGTCTTAATTACCTTCTCGACATCAGCAGCTTTTTCAGCCAGGATTATCAGGTCATCTCCAAATATTTTAATGGCTATGTCCTGTTTAGATCCGGTCATTAATTCATTGAAACGCATTTGTATGGGTTGTTGAAATTCAAATTTAACACCGGCCAACGGAATTAGTTTTTCTTCCATTTTAGTTACAAGTTCCTCTCGCGTAGTTGCAGAAACCCATTCGCTTTTATCTTTAAGTGTAATGACATAATCACCTGTTTCCATGGGAGTAGGATCTGTTGGAATCTCACCTGCGCCTATTTTACACACAGCATGTTTGATTTCCGGGAAGTTTTCAAGCAAGATTTTATTTGCTTTAATAACATCATTCACAGTGTTGGTCAATGATCCACCCTGAAGAGTTATTACACTTGAGGCAAGATCGCCCTCTTCAAGCTGAGGAATAAATTCACCTCCCAAACGGCTGAATAAAAACAGACTGAACAGGAACAAAACAATTGCTGAAAAAGAAACCAGAAATTTTCTTTTCAGTGCAAAAGCAATTACAGGATTAAATGCTTTATGGACCCAATCCATTAAACGGTCAGAAAAATTTGGTTTGTGGTCGATGTCCTTACTGAGGAATAGTGCTGAAGCCATTGGAACATAGGTGAGCGAAAGAATTGCAGCGCCAATAAGCGCAAAAGTAACTACCTGTGCCATTGGACGGAACATTTTCCCTTCGATACCAACAAGTGCCATAATCGGCAAGTATACTATCAATATTATTATCTGTCCGAAAGTTGCCGAGCTCATCATCCGTTTTGCAGAATCAAGAACATTTTCATCCATCTGATCCTGGTTCAACCTTGCAACACCCGGATGGTGATGTTTACTCATTGAAATCCGGTGAACGACACTTTCAACAATAATTATTGCACCGTCAACTATTAGTCCGAAGTCGATTGCCCCGAGACTCATCAGGTTACCTGATACTCCAAATATTCTCATCATTGAAACGGCGAAAAGCATTGAAAGTGGAATAACTGAAGCTACAATTAATCCTGCCCGCATATTACCCAGCAATAAAACCAGAATGAAGATTACTATTAATGCACCCTCAATAAGGTTTCTGGATACTGTTCCTATAGCACGGCCGACAAGATCAGAACGATTTAGGAAGGGTTCAATCGTTACTTCCGGTGGTAACGATTTCTGGATTGACCCGATACGTGCTTCAACATTCTCAATAACCTGATGAGCATTTGCTCCTTTTAGCATCATTACCACACCTCCAACAGCTTCTGTTGTATCAACAACAAAAGCACCATATCTGGTAGCACTTCCAAACTGTACTGTTGCAATATCCCTAATAAGTACAGGAACTCCTGATTTGGTGGTTTTAACAACAATCTTTTCAATATCTTCAAGAGATTTAACCAATCCTATACCTCTGATAAAATATGCAGTTGGGTTTTTATCAATATATGCGCTACCCGTATTTTCATTGTTTTTTTCAAGGGCAGTAAATATATCGGTCAGGGTCAGATTCATACCCCTTAATCTTTCAGGATTCACAGCTATTTCGTATTGCTTAACAAATCCTCCATAGCTGTTTATATCTGCCACTCCTGCTGTTCCAAGCATTTCTCTGCGTACAATCCAATCCTGAATTGTTCGAAGTTCCATTGGATTGAATTCTTTCTCATGCCCTTTTTCCACTGCAAGACGATACTGATATATTTCACCCAATCCTGTTGAGATAGGAGCAAGAGAGATCTGGGCAAGTCCGCCAGGTATAACCTCTTCAGCTTCCTTCAACCGTTCAGAAAGTTGTTGTCTTGCCCAATAAACGTCCACCCCATCTTCAAATACG
>JADGPT010000228.1 GCA_017882345.1 Bacteroidales bacterium | reverse complement strand
ATTTTTGTAAGCATTCCAATATTTCTCATCGCCAAATAAAATCACACTATCGAGCAAACCAGTCAATGCTTCTGCCTGTTGCCAGAATTCTTTTTCCTTGTCGTAAACTCCGCCCGAATGGGGACCTTCCACATAAACGCCACCAAATTCATAGTCAATTCCATTGTTAATGGTATGATCGAAAATAGTCCTGAACATATCTGAATAGGTTTTCGAATCAATTTTCAGGATTTTAAGTGCATGGATCAACAGCCAGGCAAATTCAGCATTATGTCCGTAACAGGTATTATCAGTTGCGTTACCTTTCTGCCCTTCCTCTGAAAATCTGTCCATTCCCCAGACTATATCGAATTTGATTTGCGGTGCAACGGTCCAATCCTTAAAAAACTGGGGTATCCCGGTTTTGTAAACAGGATGAATTATCCGTTTTATCAGCAGGTCAATATCTTCAAGCAGCTTCCGGCGGTGCACATCTTTACCGGTACATTCATAAAGTGTTGTATAAGCTTCCATTAAATGCATATGGACATCGAGTGTTTTTCTGTCTCCGCCCTGACTTCCCGGCCCGCAAAGTGTCCAATCGCGATGGAACATCTCCCAGTAACCACCGTACATTGTATCGACACAATATTTCTGGATCAGGTCAAATACCTTCTCCGCATATTCGATACCACGCGGATCGCCTGTTGCCAGGGTATATTCGCTTAAAGCATAGATGGCAAAACTTTGTCCATAGATTATTTTCTGATCGATTTTTACATTTCCTTTACGGTCCATCATCCAATAAAAGCCACCAAATTCTTTGTCCCACATTTTGTTAATCATAAAATCGGCTCCATATTTGGCAATTTTGGCAAACTTTCCGTCACCATAACCTGCACGGTGTACTGAAGAGGCAGTATACAGGGAGCGGGTTTGTGCAATTAATGATTTTTCATCTTCGCCAGAGTCTTTTCCATCTTTGTCATAATGTGTCAGGAAACCACCGTTAATTTCGTCTTTCATGCGGGGTAACCAAAATGGCAATAATTCGTTAACAAGATGATTTTCAGCTTCTTTCTTTAATGTTAAAACATCATTCTTATTCATAAGAAAATATTAATATGAGTTAAATAATTTATTTTTCTGACAGGTTTTGATAAATGGCCAATAAAAAATCACGGTTGTCAGCAGTCAGGTAATGCATTTCACCGCCCATTCGGTTAAATGTTTTGCAATAACGGAGGTAGTAGACGGGATTATCTTTCGGCGGTTCGCCGTTTTTTTGCCAATCCCAGTCTGATTTGGCCAAATCCACGATCAACATGTAGTGGTTATCAATATGTTTATTTTCCTGAATCTTAAGGTTCTGTGACATGGATAATGACTTTTCAAAAATCATAGGCGACATAACTGCTGATCCAATTGACATGTAAACACCATACTCAAGATTGCTCACACTTTTTGCGAAGTACAGAAAATCATTTAATGCAGTTCGGCCCAATGCGGCCCCATGATTCATCGGATGGGTGTAAATGATGTCGTGGCCAATCATTGGATGTCCTGTAAACGGAATTTTCAATTCAAATGCGCGGGACTGTACCGAATACTTTTTATAAGGATGGGGAATTTTCATAAAACCCGGCTGCAAATTGAATTTTTGAATAACTCCAGCCAGATCAATTGCTGCTGCGGAATGATCAGGATTTGTCTTTATCGTCTTTATGGCCTCATCATGCAACATTGAAACATCCGATATTTGCAGTCCTTCCTTAGAGATCATTTTACCAATGGATTCTCCATATCCCAATCCTTCATAAGCCCCAACGATTAGTGCCAGATTGATATAGAGGCCGGTTTCGTTCCATATTCCAAACTGTCCATGTTCAACATTTTCACGAACATCTTCACTTGATTTACCCTGAAAAGCGAACTCCCAATCGTGGATAATACCGGCGCCATTTGTTGCCAAATGAGTAACCCAACCCTCTTCCATCAGTGCGATAAGGGTGGGGGCCATTCCGTTTTTAATAGTATGCGCACCAAAAGTGAGCATTACCGACTTTTGTTTCTGCTTTGCTAACCTGATACGATCGGCAGTTTTCTTAATAAGTTTTTCCTCTGATGCTGAAAGATTGGCTGGTTTTTGTGTAACCGGGATATGATCATTTTCAATATAAACCTTATTTTTTCTCTCAGCCAGCTTTTTTATAGCAAGCAGGTCCCTGTCAAATTTTGGGTAAGGCATTTTTTCTTCAAATTATATATTTAACAAACTTAATAACTGTGCATGCTGTGAAAAATCAGGAATGATGATATCAGCGCCTGCTTTTATCAGTCGTGTACGCTTATGTATATTCAAGCCATAACGTCTCAGTTCGTTGCTGGCTACCCCAATGGTAACTCCATCTCTTTTCTTGGTTTCCCGTATTTCAACCGGGCCGTCACCAAAAGTGGCAATCTTACCGAAGGCAGATTCACCGATTATATCCAGAATACGGTCAAGCACAATTTTTTTGGCTTCTTTTTTTATATCTCCTACAGACCCGTAAATTCTACCCTCAAACAGATGATCGTAACCTAAAACATGGGCCTCCCTTTTCACATCTTCTTCGTCGGTTCCACTTGCCAGGTAAAGTTTAATGCCAGAATCATAGAGTTTCTGAAGAAACGGAACGACATTTTTTAAAGTAAAATCTTCAAGAGAGAGTTCTCCCTGCTTAAATTTATTTTCGCGCACTTTGACCATTTTAAGCAACTCGTCGTTGTAAATCTTTTTGTACCCAAATTCATCCAACATTTTTTGTTCCGGTACACAACCAAATTCCCTTATCAGGTCAATCAGCCCTTTCATTTGAGCAAGTGTCTGAATACCTGTTGTTTTATCAATGAATTCATCAACTCTTGTTTGTACCTTTTTGTAAAATCCTTCATCTGCTGTGTTATATTTTTCTCCCAAAATTGCTTTGATCATCATAGGAGCCATAATAAGTTCCCAGCCTTCACGAAGGGTAGAAATAGTTCCATCGTGATCAAAAATGACATGCCTGATCTGCAATTTATCTTTCCATTTATTGATGATCTCAATCTCTGTGCTCTTAAGGTAGTTGGCCTGTCGGATATTTTCAGCAAGTTCTGAAGAATAAATATAATCGGGATCTTCCCCGATACTGAGTATTTCTTCCGGAGTTGCAGTACCTGTCTGGAATAATTTCTGTACAGTTACACCGGCAACAAAAGATCCTATGGTAGCAGCTGTTTCCATATTATATCCGGCTGCCAAAGTTGATGCGGCTCCTGCCAGATAACTGTCACCGGCGCCAACAGTATCGACTTTAGAAATTATCATCAATCCGGGAATATCTGCGATACCTGATTTATCGACCGTCATGGATCCTTTACTTCCGCGGGTTATAAAGAGAGGTTTGTGGAATCGTTCAAATAAACTTTTACCGAAGGTCACAACTTCGGCATAAGGTACCACTTCGTCAGGTTTTTTGTTCTGACCGCACAAACGTGCGGCTTCAGTATCATTCATCTTTCGAATGGTTCCATCGTAGTAATCGTTGAAGTTCCGGCTATCTACAATAAACATCTTCCCGGGGAATTTCTGAATCACCTCGAGCAACCGTTTTTTAAAATAGTCGGTATGAATACCGGAAGGTACCTGTTGATTGATGAGAATAATATCAATCTCAGGAATTTCTTTGATCAGATTGGATATTAAAAGGTCAGCTGTCTCTTTTGATAATTGATTATAATTTCCGAAATCGACCCTGTTTAATTCTTTGTCGTCGATGTAGGGTTTGGCATAAGTATGAGTGTGCCAAACCTGTTCCTGTACCAGCATGTTCCTGGTTTGTATGCCTGTTTCTTTCATTATCCTGACCATCTCTCCACCGAAAGGATCAGTACCTATTACTCCGAAAGCGCGGATATCTTTGATACCTATGGCTGCCAGATTGTTAGTGACATTGCCTGCACCACCCAGAGAGTAACGCTGTTGGCGGACCGGTCTGGTTGCTTCGTTGGTTTCGACTGAGATCTCACTCATTGTTTCATCGATAAACCAATATGCATCCAGACAAAAATCACCTAAAACAGCAATCTTTACAGAATTTATATCATCCAGAATTTTTTGCAGTTGCTCTTTTCTCATGATAATAATTTTATTTTTTTAATGAATATATTCCAGCAATGAAACAATAGTTACAAATCCCATAACAATAAAGGACATAAAAACGGGAAGAGCTTTTTGAAGTCCAACTTTTGAATTACTCATTAGCTATA
>JADGPT010000060.1 GCA_017882345.1 Bacteroidales bacterium | reverse complement strand
TAAACAGACTGAATAGTTTCGAATTTTCGTACCAGTGTATCTTTTCTGAATGGAAATGTCCTGATTCCCAAAGAGGTTGACTCGGTAAAAATGATATTTTTGACAGTATCGGAAAGTTCAGTTTCGCATATAACATTAAGTAAAATGCCAGGACGGCCTTTTTTCATTATTATATTTGAAAAGAATACATCCGAGGCTCCTGCTTTAAAGAGTCTGTCAGATATATAATCGAAAAATTCAGGATTCATATCATCAATGTTACACTCAAGATGGAGCGCATCATGTCCTGCTCCGGGATTAGCGATTGTTTCACCAAGGAATACCCTGAGAAGATTTGGAACATCTTGGTGCTCTTTTTGGCCAACACCGTAACCTGTTTTTTCGATTCTTATTGCCAGATCAGGGTTAAAGTCAGTACCAAGTGTGGCCAGTATTGCAGCGCCAGTTGGTGTTGTAGCTTCAAAATCGATGCCATCTTTTTTTACAGGGATACCTTTAATAATTTCAGCGGTTGCAGGTGCGGGCACCGGGAGTTTTCCGTGATCGCACTTTACAAAGCCACCTCCGAGTTCCACTGTAGAAACATGAACGGCATCAACATTTAAGGCATTAAAGCATATTGCAGCACCGACTACATCAATAATTGAATCAATTGCTCCGACCTCGTGAAAATGTACATTTTCAATCGAAATTCCATGCACTTTTGCTTCAGCCTGGGCAATCTTCATAAATATTTTCCCGCTTAATTCCTTGGTTTTACTGTCAAGAGTTGAGTCTTTTATTATTTTTTCGATATCAGACAGGTGCCTGTGTGCATGTTCATGCCTGGTCTGATTAACCGTCACTTTTGTTCCGGTGATCCCATGCCTCTGGTCTTTCTGCACCAGGAGTTCCCAACCAGGAAGATTAAGTTTATTTAATTCATCAATAAGATATTTGGTGTCAACACCCAGATCGATCATTGCACCGAGATTCATATCCCCACTGATACCTGAGAAACAATCATAACCGATAATTTTCATTTTTTCAAAGTGGTATAATGTGCAACAATTAAAAAGGAAGAATGTTAATAAAATTCATCAGATCGAGTCTGCCAGTATTTTATTCTGCGAATATACTATGTTACAATCTTAACGGAATAATAAAAAAAAAATTGTACTTTTCGGCACTTATCCAAAATAGTTTTAATTAACCATTTTATTATAGTTATGAAAAGAAGAGATTTTCTTAGAACATCAATTGGTGGGGGGCTCGCAGCAGGTGCAGCTTTAAAAATGGGCGGATTTGAAAAACTTTGGACATCAACATCTACAGCTGCCAAATATGACATGGTCGCTGTTATGGGCGGTAGTCCTGATGCAATGTTCGACCTCGGGATACAGGAACTGGGAGGAATGGGCTCCTTTGTTCAGAAAGGACAAAAAGTATTGATTAAACCTAATATTGGCTGGGATGTAATCCCTGAACTTGCAGCAAATACTAATCCTCTGCTGGTAAAAAGGATTATAGAACATTGTTTCAAAGCAGGAGCCAAAGAGGTCTATGTATTTGATCACACTTGTGATAACTGGGTTAATTGTTATAAAAATTCCGGCATTGAGAAAATTGCAAAATCTGCAGGTGCGAAAGTGGTTCCTGCTAACTCGGAAAGCTATTACCAGCAAATTGAAATACCGGGTGGAATAAAACTTCAGAAAGCTAAAGTACATCAACTTTTGCTTGAGACTGATGTCTTTATTAATGTACCTGTCCTGAAAGATCATAATTCGACTCGAATGACGTGCTGTCTTAAAAACGCAATGGGTCTTGTTTGGGACAGAGGTTACTGGCATTCTAATGATCTGAACCAATGCATTGCTGATTTTGCTCTTTATGAGAAGAAACCAGCGCTTAATGTCATTGATTGTTATAATGTTATGGTAAAACATGGTCCTCAGGGAGTATCAAAAGAAGATATCGTTTTAATGAAATCGCAGATACTTACTACCGACTGGGTGGCAGGAGATGCCGCGGCAGCCAAAATGCTGGGAGTTGCTGTTGAAAAGATCGAATACATTCCAATAGCACATAAAATGGGGCTCGGAAATATGAATCTCGATTCCCTCAACATTAAAAGAATTAAAATGTAATTCCTGATGAGTTCATCTATACTTAGAAGAATCAGAATAGTCTTTTCAACGCTTGTTTTTATCTTTTTTGTCCTGGTTTTTGTTGATTTCAAATCATTAATTCCATCAAACTATATTAACACCTTAATGTTTTTACAGTTTGTTCCTTCCGTTTTGAAGTTTTATGATCTTAAAACTTTAGCGGCAGGAGGATTTCTTGTTGTTCTCATTTTGACATTTGTTACCGGTCGTACATACTGTTCATTCCTGTGTCCATTGGGAATCGGACAGGATTTTAACAGCAGAATAGGTGGAAGGCTCAAAAAGAAGTTCAGAAGGTATGGATTCAAGAAACCCTTCACTATCTTAAGGTACACCATTCTTGCAGTTACACTTGTAGTTACTTTAGTGTGGGGTGTTTATATGATAACCCTTCTTGATCCTTATAGTATTTATGGTCGTATTATGACATATTTTGCCAAACCTGTTATTATTATTATAAATAATTTTCTTGCCGGTATACTTGGTAAATTTGATATTTATACCCTGAGTAATGTTCCTGTCAAAGGATTTCCATTGATTGTATATTCCATTCCTGCGGCTTTCTTTCTTCTCGTTGGCGGACTTTCATTAACAAAAGGTCGTCTCTATTGTAATATGATCTGCCCTGTTGGAACATTTCTTGGTCTCATTTCAAAAATTTCACTCTTCAGGATAAAGTTTAATGAATCTGCATGTACAAGGTGTGGAAGGTGTGCTATGCGATGCAAATCTTCCTGTATTGACTTTCTTAAACCCGATGTTGATGTTACAAGGTGTGTCAGTTGCTTTAATTGCATACATACATGTCAGGATAATGCCATTTCGTACGGGATTGTAAGCTTTAAAAAGAAAGCTCATGTAACTGATGAGAGCAGGCGTAAGGTGATAGTTGGAACTCTCTTTCTCCTCTTTGGGATATCGCGTGTTGCAAACAGTCAGAACAAAACAGCACCAAAACCTAAGAAAGACTCAACAGTTAAAGAAAACAAGACATGCCCTGTTTGTCCTCCGGGCGGAGTAGGTATAGTCGATTTTAATAAAGATTGTATTGCCTGTTCACTATGTATTAATATATGTCCAAATGGTGTCCTGCAACCTGCATACAAGCAATATGGAATTGCAGGTATCATGCAACCTGTGATGGATTACCACAAGAGTTTTTGTACATATAACTGCACAAAATGTACAGAGATTTGCCCTACTAATGCATTGCATCCTCTTCTTCTTGAAGCTAAAAAGCTTACCCAGTTAGGCAAAGCAAAATTTATAAAAGATAATTGTATAGTAAAGACAGAGAAAACAGCCTGTGGAGCATGCTCTGAAAGTTGTCCAACAAAAGCTGTCCACATGATCCCTTATGAAGGAAACCTTGTAATTCCAGAGGTTACCGAAGATATTTGCATAGGTTGTGGTCATTGTGAGTTTGCCTGTCCGACTGTTCCATACAAAGCAATTTATGTTGATGGGAATCCCGTTCATGTTGCAGCAAAAAAACCTGAAAATGTGCAGTCAGAAATAAAGACTCCGGTAGAATTTCCATTTTAAATTTATTCTCAGACGAATGAAACTATCACATATTGAACATATCGGGATAGCTGTCACCAACCTTGAAGATGCAATAAACTTTTATGAAAAGGTATTTGGTCTTACATGTTATAAAATTGAAGAGATAGCGGATCAGAAAGTCCGGACTGCATTCTTCATGGTGGGACAAACGAAGTTTGAGCTTCTCCAATCAACTGACCCTGAAGGTCCTATAGGAAAATTCATTAAAAAGAAAGGCCCAGGAATTCATCATATCGCTTTTTCTGTTGAGAAAATTGAAGAGCAACTAATGCATGCAGCGGACATGGGTATAACTTTGATTGATTGTAAACCCCGAAAAGGTGCAGAAGGTCTTGATATTGCATTTTTACATCCAAAGACAACCTACGGAGTTCTGATAGAGCTCTGCGAAAACAAAAAAATGTAGCAATGAAATGAATTGAATCACTTAAATGCCATAAGCGATTCATGTTTGAAAAAATCATTAGGTTTGTATAACATTTCCAACCATATGGCAAAATGAAAAAATCCATTGCAATCGCGGGGAATTCCGGTCCAAAGGTCAGGTCTGATTGCGAAATCGTTTTAGAACTAAAGACTGAGGGAGGAATAAATATTGACCTTACCTCTAAAGTCAAAGTTTTATATGGTGAATCCATAAAGGATCTTGTTGTTGAAGTCCTTGATTTCTTCGGAGTCAAACATGCTGATATAAAGATTAATGATTCTGGCGCTCTTCCGTTCGTTATAGCAGCCAGAATGGAATCGGCTGTTAAACAACTGATTAGTACCAACCTTGAATACCTTCCCGGATTTCTTAAGGAAAATAGCTATACAACAACCCGTGATAGATTTCGTTTTTCACGGTTATATTTGCCCGGCAATACTCCCGGACTAATGATCAATGCCGGCCTCCATTCTGCCGATGGAATAATTTTAGATCTTGAAGATTCCGTAGCCCCGGAAAAGAAGGATGAAGCCAGAATTCTGGTAAGAAACGCGTTGAGACAGATAAATTTCTGCGGTGCTGAAAGGATGGTAAGAATAAACCAGGGTGAAAGAGGTTTGGAAGATCTTCATTTTGTCATTCCTCATAATGTTAATCTTGTACTCCTGCCAAAATGCGAAAGTGCAGATTATATTAAACAAGTCGAAGAAGTAATTGCTGCGATTAAAATGAAACTCAATCTCAAAAATAAGGTGTTTCTGATGCCTATTATTGAAAGTGCACTTGGGATAGAGAATTCTTTTGAGATTGCCCGCGGGTCAGAAAATGTTGTAGCAATTGCCATAGGTTTAGAAGATTATACTGCCGATCTGGGTGTCCCAAGGACAATGGATGGTAAGGAATCATTTTATGCAAGAACCCGGCTTGTTGTTGCCGCTAAAGCTGCATGCATTCAACCTATCGATTCGGTGTTTTCAGATGTTGCTGATATGGAAGCGTTAAAGCAAAATGTGCTGGTATCAAAATCTCTGGGATTTGAAGGAATGGGTTGTATTCATCCACGACAGGTATCTGTAATAAAGCTTGGATTTGCTCCTGATAAAACTGACATAGAAAAGGCAAAAAAAATTGTTCTGGCATTTGAAACAGCAAAACTTAAAGGACTTGGCGTTGTTGCTCTGGGATCAAAAATGATAGATCCACCGGTTGTTGCCCGTGCTCAAAAAATAATCGACCTCGCTATTCGTCTCAACCTCATATCTAGTGGCTGGATGAATGAAATTCCACCTATAGAGTTAAAGACCTTAAAGTGACAATATGGCGATGAAAACTGTAATAAATGCGGCCGGAAGATCAGTTCCACTTGAGATCAACGGTAAACCTGTAGTCCCTTTTAAAGGAGTTGGTAAACATAAACCTGAAGGTAGTAAGTATTCACCTCCGATACCGACATGTTCCGATTATCCTGATGATGGCAATAAAGTCGTCAGTTCACTTGAAGAAGCTCTGCATAAGTGTGGTCTCAGGAATGGGATGACTATTTCGACACATCACCATCTGAGAGATGGAGACCTGGTAAGCAATAAAGTATTTGAACTGGCTTCCTCACTCGGAGTAAAAGACCTGGTTTGGTTCCCCTCAGCCTCTTTTCCCTGTAATGACTCTGTTATTCAATATCTTGAGGATGGAACAATAAACAGGATAGAGGGTAGTATGAACGGTCCCCTTGGTCGATATGTCTCGGAAGGTAAAATGAAGGGTACAGCTGTTCTTCGGTCGCATGGAGGCAGAGTACAGTCTATTCAGGACGGAGAGGTAAGGATCGACATTGCAGTTCTTGCAGCACCAACAGCCGATTCTTTTGGTAATGCAAAGGGGACAGGTGGTGCATCAGCATGTGGTGTTCTTGGTTATGCAAAGGCTGATTATTTGTATGCAACTAAAGTTATTGTAGTTACGGATAATCTTGTTGATCTGCCATGCTTTCCGATGGAAATTGAAGGAAATTATGTTGATTATGTAGTCGTTGTAGACAAAATCGGAATACCTGAAAAAATTGTATCGGGCACAACACAGATTACGAAGAGCCCCGACAGACTTTTAATTGCTGAATTAACTGCCTCATTTCTTGAAAAATCAGGTATTTTGAAGGATAGAGTTACAATGCAGGCCGGTGCAGGTGGGACATCCCTGGCTATTGCCGTTTTCGTGCATGAGATACTGAAAAACAAAGGTTGGAAATTAAAATTTGGATTTGGAGGAAGTACGAAGTATATGGTTAAGATGCTTGAGGAGGGCCAGATGGATTTTATCCTTGACGCTCAGGTATTTGATCTGGATTCTGTAAAGTCGATTGAGAATAATCCTAATCATGTTCCCTACTCAGTGTTTAATGCATATAACTATCATTCAAAGGGAAACCTCACCAGTATGATGGATATTATGATCCTGGGAGCAACTGAAGTTGATTTAAATTTCAACGGCAATGTTGTTACACATTCAGACGGTTACCTACTCCATGGTATCGGAGGTTGGCAAAACTGCCTTCATGCCCGGAATGTTATTCTTTCAATACCTCTGTTTCGCGACCGTATTCCGGTAATCGTGAATGAAGTCACCACATTGTGTGGACCCGGCGAGCTGATTGATGTGATTATAACGGAACGGGGGATAGCAATCAATCCGCTGCGTCAGGATCTTATTGAAAGTGTTAAGGGAAGCGGACTTCCTTTAAAAACGATCAGGGAGCTTAAAGATGAAGCTGAGAAAATATGCGGTATACCACAAAAACCTCAGTTTGAAGAGAAGATTGTTGCTGCAATCAAATGGGTTGATGGGACAGTCATTGATGTGGTCAGAAAAATAAAAACGAGGTAATTCGCCAAATGGATAAATTCAAATGTGTTGTATGCGGATATATATATGACCCGCAAGAGGGAGATCCTTCTTCCGGGATTGTCCCTGGTACCTCTTTCAACGATCTGCCTGCTGATTATATATGCCCTGTTTGTGGGGCAGGCAAAGAAGAATTTATTAAATATGAGTAATAAGGAAATATTTTAGCTGCTAATACAAGACTTCTGTTATTGAAGCGGCATGTTCCTTACAACCTCAATGAGAAGATCCCAGAACATCTGAGCTGTCCTGATTTCAATCATCTCATCAGGAGTATGCGCTCCTTTTATTGTAGGTCCAAATGAAATCATGTCAATTCCCCTTATCTTTTCATATATCAGGCCACACTCCAGACCTGCATGTATTGCCCTTACCGCAGGTTCTTTCCCGAATAAAGAAAGATACGATTTACGTGTAATCTGAAGGATATCTGAAGTAAGATTTGGTTTCCATTCTGGATATCCGCCAGAATGAACTACTTGTGCTCCTGCAAATTTAAGGCAGGATTCAACCATTGCACCGGCATTAACCTTAGCTGATTCAACAGAGCTTCTCTGGGTGGTAATTATTCTTATAGTATTGTTATCGCTAAACTTCGCGGAGGCAAGATTGGTAGATGTTTCAACAAGATCATCCATCTCTTTTGACCAGGCAATAACACCGTGCGGACAACAAGTTAATGCATTAAGAAATTTTTTCTGGTTATCTTCATCCATTACAAAGGAAGGAAGGTCAACTTCTCTGACAGAAATCTTAAGATCCTTTTCAAGATCTCCGAATTCATCAGTCATTGTTGAATAGAAATTGTTAATCCAGTTTTTTACCGTATCATTATTTGCCTTGTCAGATACGAGAGTGGCAAAAGCTTCTCTCGGTATTGCATTCCGGAGATTTCCTCCATCGAAAAAGGAAACTGAAATTCTAAATTCATTTGAAATATTCCATAGCAGCCGGCTCATTATTTTTACTGCATTAGCATATCCTTTATGAATTTCATCACCTGAATGACCGCCATGTAGACCGGTAACTGATATATCAAGGGCAAAGGAGTTAACTGGTACCGGAATAGGCTGATAATTCATGGTTCCGACTGTATCCATTCCCCCGGCACATCCTATGAATAATATCCCTTCATCTTCTGAGTCAAGATTCAGAAGCGTTCTGCCACTGAAAAAATCAGATTTAAGATTGATAGCCCCTGTCATACCTGACTCTTCATCGACAGTAAACAGGCATTCGATTTTGCCGGCATTAAGATTTTCATCTGTAAGGATTGCCAATTGCGATGCAATACCTATCCCATCATCTGCACCAAGAGTAGTTCCGGTGGCTGTAACCCATTTGTTTTTAACTACAGGTATTATCGGATCAGTTGTCCAGATGTGCTTATAATCAGCATTTTTTTCCCCTACCATATCCATGTGACTCTGAAGAACAACTGTTTTCCTGTTCTCCATACCCATTGATGGAGGTTTGATAATCAGAATATTCCCAACTTCATCCTCTTTTGATTCCAGATTGTTTTTCTTTGCGAAATCAAGAAGATACTGTCTGATTCTCCCTTCATCCTTTGACAGACGTGGAATATTACAAATCTCTTCAAAATAGATCCAGATTGGCGCTGGATTTAATTGACCTAATATGCTCATATGTGTTATAATGGTGCTGATTGGGCGCAAAAGTACTATTTTTATTCATCTTTCCGGCATAACCGTAAAATTATGGCAGGGTATTAAGTCTTTGCAAAATTTGACTATTTTTGGGATTAGTAAGCTGTTTAACCCTAAACAAATACAAATCGTATGTCAAAACGTACAATAGTTACTTTACCGGGCGATGGCATAGGTGCAGTCGTTCTTCAACAGGCAATCAGAGTATTGGATGCAGCAGGATTTGAAGCAAATTATATACATGGCGATATTGGCTGGGAATTCTGGTGCAAAGAAGGTAATCCGTTGCCACAAAGAACAATTAATCTCATTGAAAAATATAAAATTGCCCTTTTTGGGGCAATAACATCGAAACCGATTGATGAGGCAAAAGCGGAGCTCTCTCCTGATCTTCAGGGGAAAGGATTTACCTATTCAAGTCCAATAGTAGGTTTAAGACAACTTTTTAATCTTGATATATGTGTGCGTCCATGCAGATCATATAAGGGGAACCCACTTAATTTCGTTAGGAGAGGGAAAGGGAATACAATTGACGAACCACTCGTTGATGTAGTAATATACCGGCAAAATACGGAATGTTTATATTCTGGTGTCGAATGGACAAATCCCCCTGCCAATGTTCATCAGGCTTTTATGACTCATCCGAAATTCGCAGAGAACTTTGGGAAAGTTCCGGTTGAGGAACTTTCAATATCAACAAGGATATTTACCAGAAAAGCAACAACAAGGATACTCATGGCTGCTTTTGAACATGCTAAAAAATATGGATATAAATCGGTAACAGTCTGTGAAAAGCCTAATGTGATAAGGGAGACCTCAGGATTGATGTGGAAACTGGCAAAAGAAATTCAGAAAAACTCTTTTCCTGACATAAAACTTCTCAATACCAATATCGATGCACAGATGATGTGGCTTACAAAGAATCCGGAGGAATATGGAGTAATCGTTGCCGGTAATATGTTTGGTGATATAGCATCCGATGCCTTTGCCGGACTGATAGGCGGTTTAGGATTTGCCTGTAGCGCTCAGTTCTCCTCCGATGGGATAGCAGTTTTTGAACCAAGCCATGGGTCAGCACCGAAATATGCAGGTTACAAAGTTTCAATTGTAAACCCGATTGCCATGATAGAATCTGCCTGTATGATGCTTGATTATCTCGATGAAAAGAAGATTTCATTTAAAATCCGTAAGGCAGTTGCTGATGTTATTGAAGAAGGTAAAGTCAGAACTTACGATATGATGAAGATGGCAGGCAGACCAGAGGTAGTTCAGAATGGAGCCGCTTCAACATTGCAGATGACAGATGCCATAATAGCCAGATTTGAGTAATTTAAACAAATTCTTATGAATGAACAGGTTATAAAATTATGGCCGGAACTTGAGTGGATTAAAGACAATTCACTCAGAGAAAAAACTGCTAAAACTTGGGAAATAGCTCTTGAAAGGAGTGTCCTGACTGCCGAAGATCTTGAAAAAATTCCATTTACACTTTTGTGCGGGCCGGATCTTAAAGTAAGCTTCATGGCCCATAAAAGATGTGTGGTACATGTAGCCAGAGCCAGTGGTGAAAAGATGAACGAGTTCTTTGGCAACGACCTTCCCGTTAATATGGATGTACTTATCGCTGGAGCTATACTTGCCGATGTAGGTAAACTGCTTGAATATGAGATTGATAAGGAGGGAATGGTTGTTCAGGGGAAGTATGGTCAGTACCTTAGACATCCTTTTTCAGGTGTCGCTCTTGCAGAAGAGTGTTGCATTCCTATGGAGGTTTGTCATATAATTGCAACACATGCTCATGAAGGAGATCTTGTGAAAAGAACTACAGAGGCATATATTGTTCATCATGCCGACTTTATGACTTTCCTCCCGTTTAAAAGCAGGTTAATAGTCTAATAAAAATGGTTTGTCGGGCGACCATAGTATGGGATTTTTAATCTGCACAGAAATCTCATTATCAGCTAATCAGAGAATGCTAATTCCGATATTTTCTTCTTACTTCTTGCTTCTTACTTTTTACTTTTTACTTTTTTCTACCCCAATTTCATCTTTTCTACTTCTTCGATATTTCTTTCATTAGTAACTGCTTTTGCATCGGGAGTATATAGGTAATCAATCAGGTTCTGATATTTATCCATAACTTTTCCTCTCACAATCTTCATTGTAGAGTTCATAAGGCCATTATCTTCTGTAAAACTTTCTTCCAGGATACCAATTGCCACCGGGAGCCATCTCTGGGGGAACATATTACCGAATTTCCCGTTAGTCCGGTACTCAAAAACTTCGTTTTCGATTAAAGTGATAATTGTACGTTTCCCTTCATCTGAATCTGCAGTCAGATTTTTTTCTTCAAGAAAAAGTTTGAGAGCATGCTGATTAGGCACAATCAGGGCTACAGTATATGGCTTCTGGTTGTTGTAAAGCATGCATTGTTCAATGTATTTTGATTGTTCTGAGACAGCTTCTTCAATACCTTCAGGACTGAACTTCTCTCCGTCATCAGCTATAAGCAGGCTTTTAAATCGTCCCAATACATAGAGAAATCCATCTTTTGACATATACCCCATGTCACCGGTATATAACCATCCGTCTCTTATTGTCTCTTTTGTGGCTGCTTCATTTTTCCAGTACCCATACATTACATTTCCTCCTTTGATGACTATTTCTCCTTTTTGGCCTACAGGTAACTCAGTTCCATCGTCATCGCAGATTTTTAGATCCATATTATTGACTAGTGCACCAGATGATCCGAGTTTATGACGGCTGGTGGAATTAGAGGAGATTACAGGAGAGGCTTCACTTAATCCATATCCCTGATACATTGGTATTCCAAGAGCATAGAAGAATCGCTGCAGTTCTATTTCCAGAAGGGCTCCGCCTCCGACAAAAAAATCGAGCTCTCCTCCATAAGCCTCACGGATTTTACTAAAGAAGAGCCGGTCATAAAATCTGAGTAGCGGTTTTTTAAGTCTTTGCAAACCTCTTCCTTTATTCCACCCCTCTTTGTTGTATGAATAGGAGATTTTAAGTGCATGATTAAAAAGTATCTCAATGGGTCTGCCTTTTTCCTTTATGCCTTTTTCAATATTCTTTCTGAAATTCTTTGCTATAGCGGGAACGCTCATCAGGAGATTTGGCTTAATCTCTTTAAGACAGGCAGGAAGGTTCCTCAGAGTCTCCATGGGAGTTTTTCCTGTTTTTACCGAAGCTATACTGGCTCCTTTACCCATAAATGCAAATATTCCGCCGGTATGTCCGAAAGAGTGATCCCATGGAAGGATAAGGAGTGTTTTGTAGAAAGATGGTATATCTATCAGACTATAGGCCTGGTAAACATTTGATACATAATTTCCATGAGTAAGAATGATCCCTTTTGGATCGGCTGTTGTTCCTGATGTATAGCAGATATTCGCAAAACTGTCAGGCGTAAGGCTTTTATACAGTTCCTCGAACTTTGTCAAGTTTTCAGTCACTTCCAGCCATTCTCTCCCGAGCTTTCTGACTTCATTAAAATGGATTTCGTTATCTGCATACTCTTCCTGCGTATCAAAATGTATTACTTTCTCTATGGAGGGGCATTCTGCTATTACTGTTTTGAGTTTCTGAGCCTGAATAGATGAGATCAGGATCATCCTTGATCCGGAGTGATTAATCCTGAATTTTATTTCCTCAGGATTTAGCTTTACTGAGAGTGGAACATTTATTGCACCGGTGTACAGAATCCCCATTTCACCAATAACCCAGCTATTCCGACCCTCAGAAATAAGGCTTAATCTATCCCCTTCTTTTATTCCTAGTTTTATCAATCCGGCCGCAAATTCATAAACCTGCTTACTTGTTTCACCATATGTTGTGCCTTCATATTTATCATTAGGTTTCTCCCACAGATAAACATTATTACTATACTTTTCTACACTTTCTTCGAAGAATTGTATTAACGATTTCATTATCCAGATTTTTAAAAATGTCAGAAAATTTTATAAGCCGAATATACAAAATCCGCAATACTTTGATGTGATGGAATTATAATTATATCGTTTGGTTTGGGTTTTAATAATTTGTATCTTTGATTATAACCTTTTGAAAATACTATCGCGGGAAGCTTTCTTTAAATTTTAAATATTTTATTATGAGAAATTTATCAGTAATCTTACTAACAGGACTTTTGATTGTTCTCCCATCGTGTAAATATTTTAAGGGAGGAGGCTTATTTGGTAAAAAAGCCAGAATTATGGCTATTATGAAAGCTCAGGAGGATAGTATGCGGGTTGCTAATTCTCTCCAAAAAGTAAAGGATCATTTGATGGAAATTGAGAATGCGAAACTTGATTCAGCCAGAAAAGCTGATGAAGAGCGGTTAGCTTTTGAATCGAAGCATAAGTTTAATATTATTGTAGGAAGTTTCATTACGCCTGAATATGCAAAAGGCCTCTGTGAAGGATACCGTAAGCAGGGTTATGACCCCAAAATATTAAAGAAGGAGCGAAGTAGATTCGAACTTGTTTCAATTGAAGCTCATGATAGTTTCAGAAAAGCGTTTTCACGACTTAAACAGTTTCAGGATACGGTTCAGATTGAATCCTGGATGTATATTAATAAATAGCGCTTATTTCCTAATTTCTGAAAATAGTTTCCTTCCTGTCAGGACCAACAGATACCATTGTAACCGGAATGCCTGTCTGTTTCTCTATAAATTCTATATACTTTTTAAGCGCTGATGGTAATTCCTCAAATTTCCTGTAACCTGTTAAAACCTCTTCCCATCCTTCAAATTCAGTGTAAACAGGTTCAATTTGGGATTCCTGGTTGAATGGAAGCTCCTTGCAAATTTTGCCATCAATTTTATATGAAGTACAGATCCTGATGGTTTTAAAACCTGACATTACATCTGCTTTGGTCATAAAAAGTTTTGTAATGCCATTTATCATAATAGAGTATTTCAACGCGGGCAGATCGAGCCAACCGCAACGTCGCGGTCTTCCTGTCGTTGAACCAAACTCATGCCCGAGATTTCTTAAGTTTGCACCTGTAACATCAAGTAATTCAGTAGGGAAGGGGCCGCATCCGACCCTTGTGCAATATGCTTTAAAAATGCCAAAAATGTTACCGATAAGTTTGGGGGAGATACCCAGACCGGTACATGCACCGGCACTGATTGTATTTGATGATGTTACGAAAGGGTATGAACCAAAATCCAGGTCAAGCATTGTTCCCTGGGCTCCTTCGGCAAGAACCTTTTTGTCTTTTCCCGCGAGTTCATTAATAAGGTATTCGGTACTGATTATTGAAAATTTTTTCAACATTTCAATACCTTCAAACCAGTCATTTTCATATTCTTTAAGGTCGAATTTAAAATCGTAGTTTTTAAGTATTGCCAGATGGTTTTTAACATGGTCATTATATTTCTGTTTGAAATCCTCTCTCAGAATATCGCCCACTCTCAGACCGTTCCGGCTCGTTTTATCGGTGTATGCCGGACCAATACCTTTTAATGTTGATCCGATTTTAGAATTGCCTTTATGCATTTCGTAAGCGGCATCAAGTATTCTGTGGGTCGGCAGAATAAGGTTTGCCTTGTTGGAGATAATAAGTCGTTTTGTAAGTTCACTGACAGGTGGTCCCAACTCTTCGATCTCCTTTTTAAAAACAGCAGGATCGATCACGACGCCATTTCCAATTATATTTAATTTATCAGTATGAAATATACCGGAAGGAATAAGATGAAGAACGTGTTTAATATTATTAAACTCGAGAGAATGCCCGGCATTAGGACCACCCTGAAAGCGGGCAATAACATCATAAACCGGACTTATGGCATCAACAATTTTTCCCTTTCCCTCATCACCCCACTGCAGTCCTAACAATATGTCAATGTTCATATTTTATATTTTGTGACAATTTTTTAAATGCTTTACAAGGTACGAATTATTTCAACTATTCAGCAGGGAATTACTGATTGTTAATAAATGATAAAATTGTTCACAACCCTAAAGGCAGGCGCTACCAGAATTCAATTCAAAAGAGTATAAGTATATCTAACGGTTTCAAAACAGAGATGGATCCTTATGTGATTAGGATTTTATAATTCAAATAAATAAATTTGTACATGATAACAATTTTAGATTTTTTTTGTACCAACTTAACAATTATCACATGAAGAAAACTCTGATTATTCTATTGGCGGTTATTTTTGCATTCCCCGCTTTAGCACAGGAGAAAACTACCAGTGTAGCAACTGAAAAAAATGTGCTTAAAATAAATACATTAAGCCTGATACTGGGAACCGGATCCATTTTTTATGAACGTAAATTGTCAGATGCAATGTCAGGTCAACTAGGAGTTGCATATCTCAATTACAAGTTTAGTGGCACCAAATTCACAGGGCTGATTCTAACCCCGGAGGTAAGATTTTATCCAAAAAAGAATGCAATTGATGGTATGTATGTTGCTCCTTATGTCCGTTATCAGAATTACAGTTTGTCAGATGCCAGTGCAAAAGGAACATTATCTTCAATTGGCGGTGGGTTGCTTCTTGGACGCCAATGGGTAAAAGCTTCAGGCTTCACCATGGACCTGTTTTTTGGTGGGCATTATGGAAGTTCATCAGTTAAAGCAACTGAAGGTAATGTAATAACATTTGACACAAAATTATTTAGCGGTTTTGGATTCAGAGTTGGGTTCGCTCTTGGTTTTGCTTTCTAATATAAAAAAAAAGGGCCGTGATAAGCCCCATTCTCCTAAAATCTATTCTTTGTCCTTCCCCTTGTAATTACCATAGATATACAGAGAGTGGTAAAGAGGAGTGAAGTTATGCAGCTCACTTGCGGTCTTAATAATCTCATGAATTCTCGGGTCGCAAAACTCAATAACTTTACCTGTTTCAATGTCAATAAGATGATCGTGTTGTCCGCACTGGTATGCTCTTTCAAATTGTGCTATT
>JADGPT010000227.1 GCA_017882345.1 Bacteroidales bacterium | reverse complement strand
ACATATTATAAAAGATAATTTATTCCCGCTACCTCCGCTATTCCGCCTGATTCGGGAACAATCGGGAACAGCATGGGAAGAGATGTATAAAGTATTCAACATGGGTCACCGTTTTGAGATATATACTGATCAGAAGAATGCTTCAGATATTATCAGTATTGCTTCAGGATTTAATCTTGACGCCAAAGTAGTCGGTCATTGCGAAGCATCTGAAAAGAAAAAACTTACAATAAGTTCAGAACTCGGCACATTCGATTATTAGTGTGGTTTGCGGCTCGCGGCATACGGTTAATTTTTCACTTTTATCTTTTTACTTTTGTCTTTTGTCTTGTCTTTACCCTTTGCCCCATTCAACCTTATTTACTACCTTTGCACCCTGAAAATTTATTGAACTATGGCAAACAATATGATTCTTGAGAGACTGGAGGGAGTGAAAATCCGGTTTATTGAGGTTGGTGATCTTCTCACCCAACCCAATATTCTCTCGGATATGAAGAAGTATGTCAGATTAAATAAAGAATATAAAGATCTCCTCCCCATAATCGAGTCTTACGAAAGATATAAACTGGCGCTTAGTAATATAACCAGTGCAAAAGATCTTCTTGCAACTGAAAAGGATGAGGAGATGCGCGATATGGCTAAGGCAGAACTTGATGAGCTTACATCCCATATTCCTGAGATGGAAGAGGAGATCAAAATGCTGATAATTCCTGCTGATCCGGAAGACGATAAGAACGCAGTTATGGAGATCAGAGCGGGAACAGGAGGTGATGAAGCAAGTATTTTCGCAGGAGACCTTTTCAGAATGTACAGCAAGTTTTTTGAAACAAAAGGATGGAAGGTTGATATAAATAATACATCGGAAGGAACTGCAGGTGGCTATAAGGAGATTGTACTGAGTATAGCTGGTGAAGGAGTATACGGAATAATGAAATATGAATCAGGTGTTCACCGTGTTCAGAGAGTCCCTCAAACTGAAACACAGGGCCGGATTCATACATCTGCTGCCTCGATTGTGGTACTCCCGGAGGCTGAAGAATTTGATATTGACCTCAGAACCGAAGATATCAGAAAGGATACCTACTGCTCTTCCGGACCCGGTGGACAGTCGGTAAATACTACATATTCTGCAATCCGTCTTACACATATTCCGTCGGGTCTTGTAGTTACCTGTCAGGATGAAAAGTCGCAGCTTAAGAATTATGATAAAGCTTTAAAAGAGCTGAGGACGAGACTTTATAACCTTGAATATCAGAAATATCTGGATGCAGTTTCTCAAAGGAGAAAAACTATGGTATCAACAGGTGACCGTTCTGCTAAAATCAGGACTTATAACTATCCACAAGGAAGAATGACTGATCACAGGATCAACCTTACAAGTTATAATCTGCCTTCAATCCTTGATGGTAATATCCAGGAAGTCCTCGACAAATTGCAGATGGCTGAAAATTCCGAACGTTTAAAAGAGAGCAATATTTAACGCGATTGACAATGGATCACGCCATATTATTTGAAAATATAGTCAAAAAGCGCTCATTCTTATGTGTTGGGCTTGATTCTGAAATTGAAAGGATCCCGTCATTCCTTCTGACGGCAAATGACCCGATGTTCGAATTCAACAAAAGGATTATTGATGCAACGCATGAATACGCCGTTGCTTACAAACCGAATGTTGCATTTTACGAATGCTATGGAGCAAAAGGCTGGACATCGCTTGAAGCCACTGTGAGGTATATAAAAGAAAATTATCCTGAAATATTTGTAATTGCAGACGCTAAGAGAGGAGATATTGGTAACACCTCAAAAATGTATGCAAAAGCATTTCTGGAAAACATGCCTTTTGACGCAATAACAGTTGCTCCATATATGGGAGAAGAT
Organism: Bacteroidales bacterium; assembly: GCA_017882345.1. Classification (GTDB taxonomy): domain Bacteria; phylum Bacteroidota; class Bacteroidia; order Bacteroidales; family VadinHA17; genus LD21. The sequence goes on along the minus strand of JADGPT010000227.1, from coordinate 2,430 downwards.
TCTGTTACTCCATTCCTGTCTTATAATGAGAAGTGGGTTGTACTACTGGCGCTCACCTCAAATAAAGGCGCTGATAATTTTCAGTACCACAATGAGGATGGAATAAAACTCTTTGAAAGAGTATTATCCATTTCGCAGAAATGGGGTACAATTAATAATCTTATGTACGTTGTTGGTGCAACACGCGCAGAAATGTTAAAAAGCATACGGAAACTGGTACCTGATCATTTTCTTCTTGTTCCCGGTGTAGGCGCACAAGGTGGTAGTCTTGAAGAAGTGGCAAAGTATGGTCTTAACAGTAAATGCGGACTTCTGGTCAATTCCTCACGAGGAATAATTTTTGCAGATAACTCAAAAAGCTTCGATAAGATAGCCGGTGAAAAAGCAAAAGAAATGCAGGCTGAGATGGAAAAATACCTCTCCGAAAGAAGTCTGATATAATTTTTATAGACCTACAGTCCTGCAGTATTGCAGCCTTTTTATTTTTAGCCGTTACATTCTTGCATTGTAATGCCTTTTTTCATAATTTTAGCTTCTCGCAGTTAATTAACTTGTGCTAAAATGAAAGAGGAATTCCTTCACTACCTGTGGAAATACAGCCTCTATGACCAGGAGAGGCTGTTTGATAACGAAAAGAATAAAATATATGTTCTCAACCCGGGTGAATATAACCATGATTCAGGTCCGGATTTTTTCAATGCCCGTATCTCTGTTGCAGGAACTGTCTGGGCCGGAAATATTGAAATACATACAAAGTCATCGCATTTCGATAATCATGGACATCAGAATGACCCGGCATTTAATAATGTAATCCTTCACATTGTTGCAGAGAATGACAAACGTGTTTTTAATGCAAAAGGAGAAGAGGTTCTTACAGCTGAAATATCGTTTGATTCCTCATATTACGACAAATATACATTTCTTGTTAATAATCCGTATATAATTGCATGTCAGGATGATATCAAAAAACTTGATGTTATACTTATACGCCACTGGCTTAATTCTCTTGTAATCGAAAGATTGCGGATCAAATCGGAATCAATCCTGAAAATATTATCTGAGACAGAGAACGACTGGGATGAGTCATTCTACCGGTTACTGGCGCGCTATTTTGGATTTCGTATCAATACTGAACCTTTTGAGATGCTTGCCAGAGCGCTTCCGTTCAGGATAATCCGAAAGCATACCGACAACATATTTCAAATTGAAGCTCTTTTGTTTGGGACAGCAGGGTTGCTTGAAACAGGACTTTTTAAGGAGGTTCTGTCTGATGAATATTACTGTAACCTCTTAAAGGAGTACACTATACTTTCAGCAAAGTACTCCCTTAAACCTCTCCATGGGTGGTTATGGAAATTCTCAAGATTGAGACCTTCAAATTTTCCAACAGTCAGATTATCGCAGCTTGCAACGATGCTATCAATTGCAGGCGGCCTCTTCTCCAGGGTATTGGATGCAACTGATATAAAACAGATTAAAGAATTATTTGAAGTATCTGCATCACCCTATTGGGACGATCATTTTGTTTTTGGTAAGAAAAGCAGGAATTTTACAAAGCATACTGGATCGCAGGCTGCTGACATTCTCATGATAAACTCAGTTATCCCAATGATATTTGTTTACGGGCAGAGCAGGGATTGTCAGAATATTAGTGAAAGAGCTCTCACATTCCTTGAAAATATACCTCCTGAAGAAAATATCATAAGTTCAGAATGGAAAGCGGCGGGAATTATTGCAGAGTCGGCATTTTATTCTCAGGCACTGATACAACTCAGAAATGAGTACTGCAAAAAGAGAAAATGCCTCGATTGCCGGATAGGCAGTAAAATTATAAGTCAGGGGAAGAAATTAAAGGATCAGGAAGAACTGCTTCTGGAACCATAGGAATAGGAAAGAGATAAGAGGAGAAGCAAAGTGAAAGTTACCCCTTTTGACGAACCGTATATTTTATTTGACAAATAGTTGAATGATAACATTATTCAACGCAACTTTCAGTCTCATTTTTCCATCATTATAATGATAGTGAAGCAATAATTATTTTACTTATTCTTTCCTGTAAAAAAAATAATGAGGGACAGACTCCATAACTTAAACAGAACAAGGTGCTTGAAAATTAATGATATTTATTACACGAATCCGATAATATAAAAAGAAATATTTCAAGAACTTTTAAAAAAAAAGTAAATTGTTTGATTATTTACATAAAAAAGCCTTATTTTTGCGTTCCAAAATTGGAGACTCGATTTATATATGGATTAATAATATTTTAATTATAGATATGTATTTAACAACAGAAAAAAAGCAGGAGTTTTTCAAAACCTTTGGAACATCTGAAATCGATACCGGTACTGCAGAGGGCCAGATAGCGTTATTCTCATACAGGATCAATCATCTTACCGAACATCTTAAGAAGAACAAAAAAGATTTCAG
>JADGPT010000226.1 GCA_017882345.1 Bacteroidales bacterium | reverse complement strand
ATTGTCATCATGTTGGCATCATTTCCGACATACGCCGGCAGACCTGTCTCCTGATTGATTATTTTTGCCAGGGGAACATTTGTCCAGTCTCTGATACCCTGATCCGGTCCCAAAACCATCCCTGTGATATGGTCGATAAATCCCTTTGCTGCTGTTCCAATACAGATTGGATTTATACCTTCTAAAGCTACAGACTTTCTAATATCGCTTATCGCCTGAAGGAGCATTGATATAATATAATCTCTGGTCTGGATTTGGTTAAGGGGAAAAGATTTAGTGGCAATAACTTCTCCACTAATCTTCACTACGGCTATCTTAATTGAATTCCGTCCGATATCGACCCCTATTGCTGCAGCATGATTAAACATTTTTGATCAGTTGATAGTGTTACACAAAAATAAACTTAAATAATTATAATTGATTATCGTCAAAGACAAAAGACAAAAGACAAAAGACAAAAGTAAAAAGATAAAAGTAAAAAGTAAAAAGTAAATAGTAAAGAATTTAATCTCTTATGGTGGTTGTACCTTTACACCTTTACACCTTTACACTTTTACGACCTTGCGCCGGTAATTATTTTTGATAACTTTGACATAAGTTTATTCACGAGATATTTATGATAGAAAAAGTCAGGGAAATATTTAAAAGTGAGGCAGCTGCCATTGAAAACATTCCCATAACACAAAGTTTTGAAGTTGCAATCGGTCTGATTTACCAACAGGTTCATGGTAAAAATGGGAAGCTCGTTACCAGTGGAATGGGAAAAGCTGGCCAGATAGCCCACAATATTGCTACTACTTTCAGTTCCACAGGAACTCCTTCAATTTTCCTTCATCCCAGTGAAGCACAACATGGCGATCTTGGAATTTTTCAGGAAAATGATGTGCTTTTAGCTATATCTAATTCAGGAAAAACCAGGGAGATAATCGAACTTATTGATCTTAAAAATAATCTCTATCCTCAGATACCGGTGATTGTAATTACAGGAAATGAGAATAGTCCACTTGCCCTTAAGGCTGATTGTTACATTCTGACCGGGGCACCAAAAGAAGTTTGTACTTTGGGACTTACTCCTACCACATCCACCACGATGATGACTGTAATCGGTGACGCACTCGTTGTTCTATTGATGGGTAAAATAAATTTTAATATTAAGGATTACGCAAAAAGACATCATGGCGGTTATCTTGGGATGAAGTCAAGAGAAATATCAGATAAAGAATAACCGAAACTAAAATTCTGAACCTGTTTATTCATTCTGAATTGATTCCAGTGTGCTCTCAAGTGTTTCCTGAAACCTGTTACCGTTTTCTATCCATTTCAGAATTTTTTCATTTGCCATAGGAAATTCGGGTGAACGCATTGAGACTGTTCTGTATGCATATTCTTTCAATTCTGTTACATTCTCCAGAACCTTCTTAAAATATACCCTGAAGAATGAATCAGTAATAAAGAAGTAGCGTTTGCGATCTGACGGGAAAGTCTTATAATCAATGATTTTATTTTGTAGAAGAAAATTCAAAGAATTGCTAATTGAACTTTTACTTGCTTTAAAATACTTCACTAGTTCGTCGAATGTCTTTTCAGGAGGATCACTGACAGTAAAATAAGATATTATCCTTCCCTGCATTGGTGTCAGTCCAAATTTTTCAAATACTTTGCCTGTTTCTTCAATTGTTTCGCGAATTCTTTTTTCCTGAGTTAACATGATTCCTGAAATTTGGTACTGGTTACTGGTAATCCAACGGCTCAACGGCTTAACGGTAAAACAAGTTCTTTAAATTATTGAATGCTGTCATGCCTTTACGCCCTTACGACTTTATGCCGTAGTGTACAAATTTAAATTAATTCCAGATCAGTTCTATAACTTTTGAACTAAAAAAACAAATTTATTTTTTCTTGTTTCCGTCAGATAAAAAGATTAGTTTTGAAAACTTCACTGTAATATTTAATAATAAATAAATAGACGGTTATGACTACCAGCACATCTGCAAACGCTATCAGCAAGAAAGATTATGTCTTTTCAATTTCTATTATCGGTCTGTTCTTTTTCATTTTCGGATTCGTAACCTGGCTTAATGGAATACTTATCCCATTCCTCAGAACTGCCTGTGAATTAAATGATTTCGAAGCTTATTTTGTAACTTTTGCATTCTATGTTTCATATTTCATTATGGCATTACCCTCTTCGGCAGTTCTGAAAAAAACCGGATTTAAAAATGGAATGTCGATTGGATTATGGATAATGGCAGCAGGAGCATTGATTTTTGTCCCTGCCGCAATGACAAGGACCTTTGGCCTATTTCTCTTCGGTTTATTTGTTGAAGGAACCGGATTAGCGCTTCTTCAAACTGCCGTTAATCCTTATATTACTATAATCGGACCACCGGAAAGTGCTGCTAAACGAATCAGCATTATGGGGATTGCAAATAAATTTGCCGGGGCTATAGCTCCAATTATACTGGCAAGTATTATACTTAAAGATTCAAAAGTATTACAGGAAAAACTTGCACAGGCAGTTGATGCCGCTACCCGTACCACTTTGTTAAATGAATTGTCAGGAAGAGTAATCATGCCTTATATTATTATGGCAGCAATTCTTGTTCTGCTTGGTCTTTTTATCAGATATGCTCCGCTTCCTGAAGTAGATACGGATGCTGAAGATGCAGTAAGCGGTGAATCCAACGCAAAAAAAACCAGTATCTGGCAGTTTCCTCACTTGCTGCTTGGCGTAGTTGCACTCTTCTTTTATGTTGGTGTCGAAGTCATTGCAGGTGACAGTATAATAAGGTATGGCCAATCGATTGGTATTGCAATGGAATCTGCAAAATACTTTACTTCACTTACCTTAATAAGTATGATCATTGGTTACCTTCTTGGTATAGCTTTTATTCCGAAGTATCTCAGCCAGGTAAATGCTTTAAGAATATGTACTATTCTTGGTGTCATTTTTTCTCTGGGAGCAATCCTCACACCTGCTCATCTCGTATTCTCAATGTCATTTATTGATATAATGACTTTTAAATCAATTCAACTTGTTTTACCGGTAACTGTGTTATTTGTAGCACTTCTCGGACTTGCCAATGCCCTGGTCTGGCCAGCAATGTGGCCACTAGCTCTCAGCGGTCTGGGGAGATTCACAAAAACTGCATCAGCAATGCTGGTTATGGCTATTGCAGGTGGCGCATTAATTCCTCTGTTATATGGTAAACTGGCTGTAACTTTTTCAACCCAGTCAGCATATTGGATATGCGTTCCTGCATACCTGATTATTATGTATTATGCTTTTATCGGACACAAAGCGGGGAAATAATATGGGTTATGACCTGAAGGATATATTTGAATATTTTGTCACTGATAGTACATTCTCAAATGGGGAATCCTATGGCAGCGGTCATATTCATGATACATTCCGGATAGAAACAATTGAAACAGATAAGGACGATTATATACTTCAGAGGCTCAATAATAAGATCTTTAAAAATATTCCTGAACTTCAACATAATATCGAAAGGGTAACAGTTCATCTGAGAAACAAATTAAGTAGTATACCGGGTTCCGATATTAAGAGGGAATGCCTGAAACTGATCCCTTCCCGTGACGGGAAAAGCTGGATCATCGATAATGAGGGCAATTACTGGAGGCTGTATATCTTCATTTCCAACCATCATTCTTATAATGTAGTTGACAGTCCTGATAAAGCATTTGAAGGTGGAAAAGCCATAGGTCGTTTTCAGGCAATGCTGTCAGACATGCCGGGAGGACCTCTTTTTGAAACTATTCCCTGGTTTCATAATATCGAAAAAAGACTCGAAGCATTCACCGGCAAGATAAAGGAAAATCCAGTCGGTCGTGTCGAAAGCATTGGTAAAGAAATAGATCAGATCCTTCAACGGGCTGATGAGATGAAGATTATACTCAGGCTTGGGAAAGAAGGCAAAATACCCCTGAGGATAACACACAATGATACAAAATTTAATAACATATTACTTGACGAAAATGATAAGGCATTGTGTGTAATTGATCTTGATACAGTAATGCCGGGATATATCCACTATGATTTTGGTGATGCTATAAGAACAGCTGCAAATACAGCTTCTGAGGATGAGAGTGATCTTTCAAGAGTTAAAATGGATATAAATCTCTTTAAAGCTTATTCTGAAGGATACCTTTCCGAAACAGTCCAAACATTGAATGACGTGGAAAAGGAATTTCTTGCATTTGCCCCAAGATTAATTACTTACACTATAGCTGTCCGTTTTCTAACTGATTTTATTGATGGTGATAATTACTTCAAAATACATCACC
>JADGPT010000059.1 GCA_017882345.1 Bacteroidales bacterium | reverse complement strand
GCAAAAAGAATAATCGGAGTTGGGCATGATTCAGGCATTGTACCTGTAAATAAGCATCCATGGTATCAAATATCTAAATAAGATAATTATGAGTTCCAGGAGAAAATTTTTAACAGATTGTGGAGTATTAGCCGGCGGTGCAGGATTCTCATATCTGACAATAGGACAGAATAACTGGTCAGAATTTAATAAAAGATCAGGAAAAAGTTCAGGACTGACTTTAAGGTATAAGGCCTATGAACTGCATTTGAAACATGTTTTTACCCTTGCATCAGGATCCAGAAGCACAACACCTGTGATGCTAACAGAACTGGAATTTGAAAATATTGTCGGTTACGGCGAGGCATCGATGCCGCCTTATCTGGGTGAGAATCATGAGACAGCAAGATCATTTCTAAGCAAGGTTGATCTGACTCAGTTTGAAAGCCCTTTCCTGATGGAGGATATCCTGACCTATGTTGATCAACTCGTTCCTGGTAACTATGCCGCGAAAGCGTCTGTTGACATTGCCCTTCACGATCTGGTAGGAAAGATTATGAAACAGCCATGGTATAAGATTTGGGGGCTTAATCCTGACCGTACCCCAAATACGTCTTTTACAATAGGTATAGATAACCCGGAGGTTGTTAAAACTAAAGTCAGGGAAGCAGCTCCTTATAAGATTCTTAAGGTTAAACTTGGTCAGGGAAATGACAAGGAAATGATACAGGCAGTAAGAAGCGAAACAGATAAGCCAATTTGCGTAGATATTAACCAGGGATGGACAGATAGAATAATGGCACTTGAAATGTCGCACTGGCTGAAAGACCAGGGAGTTGTCTTTATTGAACAACCAATGTCCAAAGCTTCAGTTGATGATATAGCCTGGCTTACCCAAAATAGTCCGTTGCCAATTATTGCAGATGAGGCTATCCAGACAATCAGTGATTTCAGGAATGTACAGGGAGCCTATAGTGGAATAAATGTCAAGCTCATGAAATGCGGGGGTTTACGTGCTGCATATATTATGATAAAAATGGCCAGGGCGCTCGGAATGAAAGTAATGATCGGATGTATGACTGAAACATCGTGTGCCGTGTCAGCTGCAGCTCAGCTGTCTCCATTGGCTGACTGGGCCGATCTGGATGGTAACCTTCTTATCGATAATGATGTTTTTGAAGGAGTTACGATAAATGATGGCAAAATAATCTTGCCTGACAGACCAGGAATTGGAATAAGACAAAGGGAAAACAAGGAGAAAGGTTAAGTCCACTCCGATAAGTCAAGTTACCCCTAAAACTGACTTTTCTGAGTGGCCTCAAGGCTAGAGGTTAAGGAAAATGTCAAAAGTAGAAAGCCCCCCTTGGGGGGTTTGGGGGTAAAATGCAAAAGTAAAAAGGAAAGACCTTTAGACTTCAAGACTATAAGACTAACAGACTGCAAGACACTAGACATTAGACAAAAGCAAGCAATAAATAGTTATCATGATGACAAAGACCGGAAAAAGAATCACCTATATTGTTTTAACAATCCTGGGAGCAGCAATAATAGCTTTTGGCATATATCTTAATTCATTACTGCCTATAATAACCGGGTATGCGGCAAAGAACCTTTGTTCTGCGGTATTTGTTTCGGACAGAAAGCCTGAAAATGTCGAGGCTACGGAACTTAATTTTTCCTTTATCAAGTTCACTAATAACAGTGTAAATTATGATGAGAAGAGCGTCACCAGCCATTTCCTCTGGGGTAAATCAAAGGCGATTTATAGAAAAGGATTTGGAGTAACTCTTTTAAGAAATATATCTGAAGAGACACTTCGTCGATCAAAATACCCGGCAGGCGGTGAACCGGGTTATTCGCAGGATACGATACAATGGCCACTCGGAGATATATTACCTGTGAAAAATACAGGGATTGACACAATTAAACTTGCAGAAATATCAAAAAAACTGATAACTGACAATGCTTATAATGGTAACGCTTTTGCATTTATGGTAATTCATAAAGGTATCCCCGTTGCTGAAGCATATAAACCTCAATTTACCAGACATACAAGATTATTGAGCTGGTCAATGGCAAAAAGCTTCACTAATGCATTGATTGGGATTCTTGTTAAGGAGGGTAACATGGATATAATGCAGCCGACAGGCATCGATGAGTGGAAAGGAGATGAAAGAAGTAAAATCACTCTGAACGATCTTATGCAGATGCAGAGTGGCCTTAAATGGAACGAAGATTATGGAAACAGATCAGATGTTACACTTATGCTTCACCAGGAAAGTGACATGGCCCGTTTTGCAATTGAACGGCCGATAGCATTTCCTGCCGGTACTCACTGGTACTATTCCTCGGGTGCTACAAATATCGTCAGTGACCTTATTCGCAGACGATTAGGTAATGATTCCACATATTATATTTTTGCCAATACCAGGCTTTTTAATAAGATAGGTATGCCAGATGCTGTTTTTGAGGTCGATCCATCGGGAACAAGGATCGGATCATCTTATCTGTATGCTACAGCCCGTGATTATGCTCGTTTTGGATTGTTGTTTGAGAATGATGGAGTATTTAACGGGGTAAGAATATTACCGGAGGGTTGGGTGAAATACACCACAACACCGGCTTCAGCAAGTAATGGGATATACGGATCATTTTTCTGGCTTAACAGAAGCAAAAGATTGCCATCAGTACCTGAAGATATGTTCGCGTGTGATGGACATGACGGACAACATATTTATATTCTGCCAACTCAGCAATTGGTTGTGGTTGTACTGGGATTCTCACAAACATCTAAGGGTGGAATGGATACTGACAGGCTGCTGAGAGATATTTTAAGCACACTATAATATGATAATAACTAATTGTCCATAACCTGTATTTCATAGAAAAGTTTTGAAGTTTCTTTTAAGTCCTTTGGAATATATTCAAGGTTACTTCCTGATTTTAAAATCAATAGGCTTAAAGGGCGTTATCCTGATTACAATCCAGTTCTTCCTGATTTGATAAGAGTGCGCGAGTATTTTGAAAAAACAAAAAATTTATTACAATGGCTAAAAGTGAAATTATAGAGATTTTAAGAAAATATATTTACTTATTGAGAGCAGAGGGAATATCTGTTGATAAGGCATTTTTATATGGAAGTTATTTGTCAAATACAGAGACAAATGATAGTGATATTGATTTAATGATTGTTACCGAAAATGAAAGCGACGATTATATAGCAGGTAAAATATGGAGTTTGACTCAAAAAGTTAATTCCAAAATTGAGCCTTATTTGGTTGGCACAAACCGTTTTTATAATAATGATAATTCCCCATTGATTGATCTAGTTAAAAGGACTGGATTAGAAATTTCATAAATAAAAAACTACAGGCAATAAACAGAACTTCATTTAGGTCCGGAACAAACATACTAAAAAAGCCTATAATTAATATTATGTAAAATAGACTATTTAGATTTAAGTATAATTCATTTCACAAACCGAATAGCTTCTAACCTACTGTTTCTCCTACAGATTTCTTTAATCAACATAGCTTTGGGGAAGTCGGTAATGGCAGCACCTTCATAATCTGGCTCAAATAAAAAAAGGGATGTATTATTTTACATCCCTTTTTTGTTATATACTAAGATTTCTTATTTTTTGTCAATTGCATCAAGTTTTGCCTTAATTACTGTGTACTTATCAGTTTGTTTAAGTCTGTAATATAACTCCTGCAGGCTTCTCATGGCATAAACATCGTCGGGTTTGAGTTCATAAGCTTTTTCCATATAAGGAAGTGCTTTGGCATAAATAGCGTTTGCCTGATCAATAGCTTCACTGTACTTTTTAACATCCATTATTTCGTTGGCCTTGATAAACATTTCTGATGCTTTATTAATATAAGCTGCTCCACAACCGTATTGAGTATCATATACATCTCCTTTGAGTTCAATCGATTTAGTTAGCTCTGTAATTGCATCATCATATTTGTTTTGATTTAAATAGATAATACCACCTGCAAAATACAGACTATAATTATTTGGGTCGCTCTCCTTGGCAACTTTGATATACTTCAGTGCTTCTTCATTTTTACTGCTTTTTATATAAAGGTCAATAAGCTGCAGAGTAACGTTTTTGTCATTCGGAAATTTGCTGCTTAATCCGGTCAGAACACCTTCAGCCTTTGCTGTATCACCTAAACTCATATATGCTTCAGACATCTGAAAATACGGAGTAATTCCCATATATTTCATTTCAGTACATTTCTCAAAGTACTTGATAGCTTCACTATATTTAGATGAATTCACTGCAGCAAGACCTGCATTATAGAACATTCCGGTATCAACTGCTCCTGCATATTTATCACTTTCAGTAATTTTTATCTGTGTTTCAAAAGATTTTAGGGCACCCGCATAATCTTTTGCTTCAAATCTTGTACTTCCCTGCTTGTAGAGGTTAACTGCCAGTGAGTTATAGACCATACCTGTAATCAGCTTCTTTTTTATTCCACCCTTTGGATCCAGTTCCATGGCTTTTTCATACGATGCATAAGCTTCGGCAAGCGGATCAGGATAAAAAGCATTGAATTTAGGATTGTCAGATTCAAATGATGCCTGGCAAAGTTTACCTTTTGCAAAATAAGTGTTAAACCAGGCACTGGTACTCTCATTTGTCAAAGCCTGATCAATGGCGTCTTTAGCTTTATCAAGAATACCCTGGTCAATGTAACTAAGGGCACTGGTAACCTTACCCTTTTGGGCCATGACTCCAAATGAGATACTGACAGCTGCAATGAGCAATAAAAACTTTTTCATGATTATAATTTTAATTTAATTGTCTGTAAAAAATTTCCCAAATTTATAATATTACTTTTTAAACATCAAATTCTTTGCCATTTTCCTCGTTAATAATATTATTTTCTTCAGAAATGACTTTCTCCTCACCCTCTTCTTCCTCACTGACAAGTACGCAAGCTACTGAAGCTATAATATCACTCTCTCTTAGGTGTATCAACCGCACTCCTTGCGTTGCTCTTCCCATTACTCTTAATGCCGACACGGGACTTCTGAGAATATTTCCAAATTGAGTAATTATCATAAGATCATGATTATCAGTCACATCTTTCAACGCGATCAGATTACCTGTTTTCTCTGTTACATTAATAGTTTTTACTCCTTTTCCACCTCTGTTTGTAATTCTGTAACCATCTATATCTGATCTCTTTCCATATCCCTTCTCAGAAACAACAAGAATGTCTTTCTCTTTGTTCTCAACAGTTATCATCCCAACTACAATATCATTCTTTTCGCTTGCCAGTTTGATACCTCTTACCCCGGATGCGGTCCGGCCCATTGGTCTTACTGATGCTTCAGGGAACCGGATTGCACGTCCTGATTTAACAGCCAGCATAATGTGATGTTGTCCATTAGTCATTCTGGCTTCCAGCAGTTCATCTCCCTCCCTGACAGTAATAGCATTTACCCCATTTACTCTGGGTCGTGAATATGCTTCCAGCGATGTTTTCTTTATTATTCCCTTAGTTGTACATAGAACAATGAAATTGTTATTAATATATTCATCATCGTTCAGATCCTTAACATTAATGAACGCTCTGACATTATCATCAGGTTCAATGCTAATAAGATTCTGCATAGCTCTTCCCTTCGAAGTTCTGGAACCTTCCGGTATGGCATAAACCTTTAACCAGTAGCACTTTCCGTTCCTTGTAAAGAAAAGCATCGTATTATGCATTGTGGCTATATACAGATGCTCTATGAAATCCTCGTCCCTGGTGGCACCACCTTTAGCGCCGGTTCCGCCCCGGTTCTGTCTCCTGAAATCGGTTAATGGTGTTCTCTTAATATAACCCATGTGAGAAATAGTAATTACCATCTCATCATCGGCATAAAAATCTTCCGGATTGAACTCTTCAGCGTTCGGAATTATTAATGTACGTCTTTTATCGCCATATTTTTCTTTAATTTCCAGAAGTTCTTCCTTAATTATTTTCATTTGAAGATCAACACTTGCAAGAATACTTTTTAAGTATTCGATTAATGTCATGACCTCCTGATATTCTGCTCTTAGTTTTTCCTGTTCCAGACCGGTAAGTTGACGCAGACGCATTTCAACTATGGCCCTTGACTGGATATCTGAGAGTGTGAATCTTTCCATAAGCCTTTCTCTGGCCATCTCCGGAGTCTGAGATGCTTTGATTATTGCAATTACTTCATCAATATTATCACTTGCAATGATCAATCCCGCCAGTATATGTGCACGTTTTTCAGCCTGATCAAGATCAAATTTTGTCCTTCTGATGACTACTTCGTGACGATGATTGACAAAATAATGTATTAAATCCCTGGTATTTAGTGTTTTAGGACGACCCTTGACAAGAGCGATATTATTTACACTAAAGGATGTCTGAAGTGAAGAAAACTTGTAAAGGTTATTCAGTACAACATTTGCACTGGCATCTTTCTTAAGGATGATTACAATACGCATCCCGTTGCGATCCGATTCATCATTTATATATGATATGCCATCAAGTTTTTTCTCATTGATAAGATCAGCAATTTTTCTGATCATTTCGGCCTTATTGACCATATACGGAATCTCACTGACAATAATACATTCTCTTCCGGAATGTGTTAATTCAATTTCGGTCCTTGCCCGTACAACTACTCTGCCTCTGCCGGTTTCCAGAGCATCTCTGATTCCCTGTTCACCATAGATAATTCCACCCGTCGGGAAGTCAGGACCTTTTACTAAGTGTAATAATTCTTCTGTTGTAATATCATTGTTATCAATGTAGGCTATTGTTGCATCAATAATTTCCGAAAGGTTATGCGGAGGCATATTGGTTGCCATACCAACTGCTATACCTGAAGCTCCATTCACAAGAAGGTTTGGGATACGAGTTGGCAGAACGGAAGGTTCAGTTAAAGAATCATCAAAGTTTGGCTGAAAATCGACTGTATCCTTTTCTATATCAGCAAGGGTTTCTTCTGCAATTTTTTTAAGCCGTGCTTCGGTATATCTCATTGCAGCAGGACTATCCCCATCGACAGACCCAAAGTTTCCTTGCCCGTCAACCAATGGATATCTTAAAGACCATTCCTGGGCCATCCTAACCATGGCTTCATAAACAGAAGAGTCACCATGCGGATGAAATTTTCCGAGCACCTCTCCCACTATTCTTGCAGATTTTTTATAAGGCTTATTAGAATAAACTCCCAGTTCAGACATTCCAAAAAGTACCCTGCGATGGACCGGTTTGAGACCATCCCTCACATCGGGTAATGCCCTTGATACAATAACCGACATTGAGTAGTCGATATATGCAGACTTCATCTCCTCCTCGATATTAACCTTTATGATTCTCTCTCTCTCTGACATAACAGATTGTTAATTAAGTATTTACAAATAAACCTTGAAGCCAAGGTTTGGAATTACGAAAGTAATCAAAATTTGGTTACTTTCGAGCTTAACCAACACTGAATTTTTAACATTCATTGTTCATAAATAGGCACGAAAATTGTCATATAGATATTACGTATAATTTAACTTTGAAATAGTAGTTATATGTACTTTTGTCAACAGAATCTGACAGAATGTCGGTTTACATTTAATAAATTTGTAATTGATAAAAAATAAAATGGATTCACAATTTTCACAAAGGGTTAAAGACATTCTGGGCTATTCCAAGGAGGAGGCTATAAGGCTGGGAAACAGTCATATAAGTCCTGAACATTTATTTCTTGGTATACTCAGAGATGGAGAGAGCATCGCGATTGAAATCCTGATGAATCAGGGTATTGACCTAATGGTTCTAAAAGGATCTCTTGAGAAAAGCATAAAAGTTGAAAGCCCCGTTCCTGTGGCTGACCATGAGGTTATTCCACTTTTACGGAGCACAGAACGAATACTTAAACTTGTATATCTTGAGGCTAAAGCTCTCAAAAGCAGTACTATAGACACAGAACATCTTCTTCTTGCCATTCTTAAGGATGAGAATGCTTTAGTAACAAGGTTTCTTTCAGAACTGGATGTTGATTACCAATCAGTCCGCAAAATGGTTGAAACTGAATCACCAACCGCAAAAGCTGATTATCCCAGAGACGAAGATGATGAAGGTCAGAGTTTTAGTGGTCCTGGAAAAGGACAACCCTCCACTCCTTCCTCCTCAAAATCTTCCTCCGACACACCTGTCCTGGATAATTTTGGAATTGATCTTACCAAAGCTGCAGAAGAAGGCAGGTTAGATCCTGTTGTTGGCAGAGAAAGAGAGATCGAACGACTCGCCCAGATATTATCCCGAAGGAAAAAAAATAATCCAGTTCTGATCGGAGAACCAGGAGTTGGGAAATCTGCCATTGCAGAAGGCCTTGCATTAAGGATTATTAAAAAAAATGTCTCAAGAGTACTATTTAATAAAAGAGTGGTTGCTCTTGATCTTGCTTCAATAGTTGCCGGCACCAAATATCGTGGACAATTTGAAGAGAGAATGAAAGCTATACTGAATGAGCTTTCAAAAAACGATAATATTATTCTTTTTATCGATGAAATACATACAATTGTAGGCGCAGGTGGAGCAACAGGATCCCTTGATGCAGCCAATATGCTTAAACCTGCTCTTGCACGGGGTGAAATTCAATGCATTGGTGCAACCACACTTGACGAATACCGTCAGCATATTGAGAAAGACGGCGCTCTTGAGAGAAGGTTTCAGAAGATAATTGTTGAGCCTACTTCAATTGAAGAGACTATTCATATCCTTCATAATATTAAAGAGAGATATGAAGAGCATCATAATGTGACTTATACCGATGAAGCTATTGATGCCTGTGTGAAACTCACTAACCGTTATATATCTGACCGGCATCTGCCTGACAAGGCAATTGATGCTCTTGATGAATCAGGTTCACGGGTTCACATCTCAAATATTGTTGTTCCTGAAAAAATCCTTTCACTTGAGAAACAACTTGAGGAGACCAAAAAGGAAAAAATGCTGGCAGTAAAGAATCAGAATTTCGAGAAAGCTGCCAGTTTCCGCGATCGTGAGAAAGATTTGCTTGATCTTATTGAACAGGAAAAGAAAAAATGGGAAAAGGAACTTGCAGTCAACCGCGAAATAGTTGATGCAGAAAAGGTTGCTGAAGTTGTTGCTATGATGACAGGTGTTCCTGTTCAGAGGATAGCCCAGACCGAAGGAACCCGGTTGCTGAATATGGCTGATGAACTTAAAGGAAGCATTATAGGTCAGGATGAAGCAATACAAAAAGTTGTGAAGTCAATACAGAGGAACAGGGCTGGTCTCAAAGATCCGAACAAGCCTATTGGAACTTTCATATTCCTTGGTCCCACTGGTGTTGGAAAAACCCAACTGGCAAAAGTGCTCGCCAAATTTCTTTTCGATACAACAGATAATCTGGTCAGGATCGATATGAGCGAATACATGGAAAAATTCTCCGTTTCCCGGCTTGTTGGAGCTCCTCCGGGATATGTAGGTTATGAAGAGGGAGGCCAGCTTACCGAAAAAGTCCGCAGGAAACCATATTCCGTTGTTCTGATGGATGAAATAGAAAAAGCTCATCCGGATGTATTTCATATAATGCTCCAGGTACTTGATGAAGGACAATTAACAGATAGTCTCGGACGACGTGTCGATTTCAGAAATACCATTGTAATTCTGACTTCAAATATCGGAACAAGGCAAATAAATGAATTCGGCCATGGAATGGGTTTTGATACATCTGCAAAGAAGGACTCCAGAGATGAGCAAACCAAAAGCATTTTACAAAAAGCTCTGCAGAAAACTTTTGCACCTGAATTTCTGAACAGGATTGATGATGTAATAATGTTCAATTCATTGGGAAAAGAACAGATCAACAAAATTATTGATCTTGAATTGAAAGGACTTTATGACAGAGTCAAATCACTTGGTTACCAGCTGAAAATAGCATCAGCTGCAAGAGATTTTATTGCTGAAAAAGGGTTTGATGCAAATTATGGAGCACGGCCTCTTAAACGTGCAATTCAGAAATATCTTGAAGATCCCATGGCTGAGGTTCTTATTAAAGCAAGCCTTAAAGAAGGTGATTGTATTAATGTTGGATTTAATACTGCCAAATCGGAAATTAAGATTAAAATTCAAAAAAAGAAAATAGAACTTCCGGAAAAAACTGATGCCCCGGCTGAATAAGTAAAAAGGCTGTCAATATCTGGCAGCCTTTTTTTATTCTGTGGTCCCTATTTTACAGGCTCCCCATACAGATCAAAGTCTGTAGTTTGTGTAATTAGTATGTTATAAAAATTACCTGGTTTGAGATTATGTACCTCTGCAATCAGTACCTCCTGATCAATCTCCGGACTATCGAATTCAGTTCTCCCAACGAAGAATTCACCTTCTTTCCTGTCGATAATAACTTTGAATATCCTGCCAACAGCCGACTCATTTAATTCCGCCGAAATATTCTGCTGTATTTCCATCAGTTCAGCAACTCTTGATTCCTTTAGATCCGTGGAAATTTCATCTTCATATTCCTTATACGAAAAGGTATCCTCTTCATGTGAATAAGCGAAGACACCCAACCTGTCAAATCTGAATTCAGAGATAAAATCCTTCAGCTCAAGAAAATCCTTTTCAGTTTCTCCGGGATGTCCTGCTATGAGCGTTGTTCTGATGACTGCTCCGGGTATCTCATTTCTAAGTGTATTAAGGATAGCCAATGTTTCTTTCCTGTTATGAGATCTCTTCATCATTCCCAGCATATTGTCAGTTATATGTTGAATGGGAATATCAATATATCGGCATATCCTTGGGTTTTCCCTTATTATAGGAATAAGCTCAAGAGGGAAATTAGCAGGGTATAGATAATGTAGCCGGATCCATTCCAGCGATTCCAGCTTCAGTAATTCTGTGACCAGTTCAGGTAATGCTTGTTTCTTGTATAGATCAAGTCCATAGTAACTAAGATCCTGTGCTATAAGAATTAATTCTTTGACACCATTACCTGCTAATTGTGATGCTTCTTTCACCAGTTCCTCAATCGGTCGTGAAATATATTTTCCCCGAATGGCTGGAATGGCGCAGAAAGCACATACCCGGTTACATCCTTCAGATATTTTGAGATATGCATAATGGCCGGGACCGGTTATTGTCCTGTCTGTCATAAGATCTTTCCTGTAACTCACCCCAAGTTCTGCAAGAACATCATTCATGTTATTAACGCCGAAGTATTTTTTTACTTCAGGTATTTCATGTTTGAGTGCATCAGCGTATCGCTCTGAAAGACAACCCATTACATATAAGTTATCAATATGTCCAGACTTTTGAGCTTTTACAAACCTGAGAATGGTATCAACACTCTCTTCCTTTGCATCGTTAATGAAGCCACATGTATTGATAATAACAGTTCCGGCCTCGAAATCATCTGAATTGTAAAAAACTTCGTAGCCTCCTGCATGTAGTTGCTTCAGAAGCTTTTCCGAATCGACAACATTTTTAGAGCAACCTAAAGTGACAATATTGATTTTTTTGTTATTCATAAAGTTGCTTGAAAATCAATTTATTTACCCCATCCCCAAGGGGAGTAAATTGATTTTCTTCGCTCCCCTTGGGGGCGGGGTAAACGAAGAAAATCAATGAGTTCGTATTTAAAATCAAGAAAGTAATAATTCTTATTTTTCACTGAATAGCGAATCGACAAAGTCAAAACGGTTGAATATCAGGAGATCCTCAAGTTTCTCGCCGATACCAATATACTTCACGGGTATCTTAAACTGATCGGAGATGCCGATTACTACGCCGCCTTTAGCTGTACCGTCAAGTTTTGTAATTGCCATTGCAGTCACATTTGTGGCAGCTGTGAATTGTTTGGCCTGTTCAAATGCATTCTGTCCTGTTGATCCGTCCAGTACAAGAAGAACCTCATGCGGGGCATCAGGGATGACTTTCTCCATAACCCGTTTAATCTTAGACAACTCAGTCATAAGATTTATTTTATTGTGAAGTCGTCCTGCCGTATCAATAATTATAACATCTGATCCTGAAGAAACTCCGGATTTGAGAGTATCAAATGCTACTGATGCCGGGTCGGATCCCATTTTTTGCCTGACAACCGAAACTCCTACCCTGTCGGCCCATATCTGAAGTTGCTCAATTGCGGCAGCTCGGAATGTATCTGCTGCACCAATCAATACTTTTTTCCCGGCCGATTTGAACTGATAAGCAAGTTTTGCAATTGTGGTTGTTTTACCTGCACCATTTACGCCGACAACCATAATAACATAAGGAACTTTTTTGCCGGTTAATGAGAAGTCTGATTCTGATTCAATTTTATTTTTTTCGAGCAGAGCTACAATCTCTTCTTTGAGTATCGTATTTAATTCGCTGGCATTTAAATATTTATCTTTAGCTACCCTTGCTTCAATACGTTCTATAATATTTAAAGTTGTTGTAACGCCGACATCAGAAGATACCAGGACTTCCTCTAGTTTGTCAAGGACTTCTTCATCAACTTTTGATTTCCCTGCAACAGCTCTTGAAAGTTTATGGAAAACACTCTCCTTAGTTTTCTCGAGACCTTTATTGAGGCTCTCCTTTTTATCTTTCCCCAGAAATCCCAGCAAAGCCATCAGATAATGATTAATTAAAAAAGTAAATAAAAAAAAAGCTTCCTCCCGCTAAGAAGAAAGCCATGAATATCATTAAAACAATAAATCTTGTTACTTCTTTGCGAAGAAGTCTTTAACATGATCATTATGAATTATCTCTTCTTTAAACAGATAAGCACCGGATTTATCCGATTTGGTCATTTTAATACATTTTGTAAATACCTTGCCAGCTCCTGTCTTTTGTGCTGCAACAACTTTCTTTGCCATGGTTTAATCTTTTTACTTGATTTCTCTGTGTAGTGTATGTTTTTTAAGAATAGGATTGTATTTCTTCCTTTCAAGACGGTCAGGAGTGTTCTTCCTGTTTTTTGTCGTTATATATCTTGATGTACCCGGTTGTCCGCTTTCTTTATGTTCGGTACATTCCAGGATTACCTGTTGTCTGTTACCTTTAGCCTTCTTTGCCATTTTCTATCCTGTATTAATAATTCAAAATGTAACCTTTTTCTTTTGCTTCTTTCAGAACCCTGGTGAGTCCATTTTTACTTATAAGACGGATGCCTGAAGCTGAAATTTTAAGTGAAATCCACCTCTCCTCTTCCGGAAGATAATATTTTTTAACAAAAAGATTAGGATAGAATTTTCTCTTAGTCCTTCTCTTAGAGTGCGAAACGTTATTTCCGACCATCGCCTTTTTCCCTGTAACCTGACAAATTCTTGACATTGATGTTTGTTTTACTTCTTAACTAACGTTTGACCTTTTTAAATGAAGCGCAAAATACGTGATTTTTATCTTATTAAACAAATATTTAATCTACTTTTTTTATAGTGTAACCAGAAATGAGGTTTAATAGTTGATTATCTGTTTTCTAAGAAGGTTAAGAGCTGCAAGGGAAAACCTTGTGATATTAGTAATTCTGTCATTTCCGAAAACACGTTTTTCACAAACAGTCCCTCTTTCTGAAGCAACTGCTATCCAAACAGTTCCAACGGGTTTTGCCTCTGTCCCCCCATCCGGTCCTGCTATACCCGAAGTAGAAATAGCAAAATCGGTATTAAATAAATTTCTGGCTCCGACAGCCATTTCTTTTGCTGTATTTTCACTGACTGAACCATATCTGGTAAGAATATAATCCTGGACGCCAAGCAATTGTGTCTTTACTGAATTTGAGTACGCGATTACAGAGCCTTTATAATATACTGAGCTTCCGGGGACACTTGTTATTAAATGTGAAATTTCACCTCCCGTGCAACTTTCTGCAGTGACAACCGTCTTGTTCTTGGCCATTAAAAGTTTTCCGATAACCATTTCAAGAGATTCTTCATCTTCGCCATAGATGAACTCAGGAATAGTCGCATACAGTTTCCTGACCTGTTCATTGATGAGATTTAACAGATGATCATGTTCAGATCCGGTTCCGGTAAGTCTCAGCTTTATAACACCTGAAGCAGGAAGATATGCAAGTTTAATATTTTCAGGCAGTCCGGATTCAAA
Source organism: Bacteroidales bacterium (assembly GCA_017882345.1). Lineage (GTDB taxonomy): Bacteria > Bacteroidota > Bacteroidia > Bacteroidales > VadinHA17 > LD21. Next base: position 1,721 of record JADGPT010000059.1, on the reverse strand, counting down.
ATCAGCAAGTATATCTGCAAGTTTGGATTCGAATGTACCATAAGTCATTATATTTCTATGAATTATGATTTGAGATGTGAATCGTTGATTTAATTCCGGAAGTACTAGTTCCTTCATTAGGTACTTCATTTCGTGAGGGACACCAGGCATAGAAATATAAATTGTACTATTCTTTTCAAACCACATCCCCGGAGCTGTTCCGGCTGCGTTTTTTAATACCCTGCATGATTCCGGAACTTCAGCCTGACGCCGGTTTTTATCATTCATTGGGAAATTGCGATGGCTCATCATTACTTCAATCATACTGAGTACTTCATAATTCATAACAAGATGAGTATTGAAGAATTCACAGAGTGTCTGTTTTGTTATATCATCACTTGTAGGACCAAGCCCCCCGGTGATTAACACTACATCAGTCTTACCGGCTGCCTCATTTAATGCATAAATTATATCTTCCCTCCTGTCGTGCACAGAAGTTATCCGATAGACATCAAATCCGGACTTGCTCAATTCGGCACCCATCCATGCTGAATTGGTATCTATTGTCTGCCCTATCAGAAGCTCATCTCCTATTGTTATTATTGCTGCCTTCATATTTTTTTGATAAAGAATCTATCTTAGGAAAAGTAAATTTGGTTTCAGACTGCAAAGCTATTGATTCTCTTTACGTACTTTGCGATTAATGAATTATTAATTTAATTCAACAGACAATTTAAATCGAAGAAATGAACAGGAATGAACAAATTTTTATGACAGAGGAGTTTGTCAGACAAAATCAGAAAGGTTATGACAGCGGACATGACTGGTGGCATATTATACGAGTAAGAAAGCTGGCTTTGTTTATTAATGAAAATGAATCGCTGGCTGATCCATTCACTGTTGATATCACTGCATTGCTGCATGATACAGCGGATTCTAAATTTGCATCAGGAAATATTGAACGAGGCTATGAACTGATCGGGGATTTCATGGAGAAGGGTGGAATGTCAGATATAAAGGATCAGGTTTTAAACGTTATAAAGAATGTTTCGTTCAGCAATAAAAACAAAACAGGCAATCCTGATGACCCGTTGCTCCGTGTTATCCAGGATGCTGACAGGCTTGATGCCATAGGAGCCATAGGCATTGCCAGGGCATTTAATTATGGGGGATTCAGGAATAATCCAATATACAACCCTCTTGATAAAGAAGATGCGAAATCAACTATAGGACATTTTTATAAGAAGCTCCTGAAGCTGAAAGGTATGATGAACACACCAACAGGATGTAAGATAGCAGAGGAGAGGCACAAAATACTTGAGAAGTTCCTTGAGCAGTTTTATGAAGAATGGGAATATGGTCTGAGTAAATTATAAAAGGCTGTTTGCACAGCCATTTAATTGAGCGGGAAAAGGGATTGTTGCGTCTGCGGCACAACGTTCCCAAGGGGGTGCTATCAAATAAAAAGCCACTTACGTGGCTATTTATTGTAATTTTCACATCCCTTCTTCAGGTAAACCTGAATCGGTCTGTATAAATTTCAAAACGGCTGTTATCACAGCCTTTTTATTTGAGCGGGAAAAGGGATTCGAACCCTCGACCCTCAGCTTGGGAAGCTGATGCTCTACCCCTGAGCTACTCCCGCAATTTTTTTAAAACCAGACAAAAATAATGAATAGATTCATTTCAGCAAATAAATTATTTAACCCATTTATGCCTTTTAAGATTATTGATTACTTTTA
>JADGPT010000058.1 GCA_017882345.1 Bacteroidales bacterium | reverse complement strand
ATGAAACAGGGCGTTACATTCAACGACACTCTTGCCGGGCTTACCGATGTTTTATCTTTATTAATACGGGAGAATCTGTTCCCTGTAGTTATAGGAGGCAGTAGCGCTATTATTCCCGCGATCGACAAAGCCATTTCTCAATCATTAACCGGGTATACATTAACTTGTGTCGATCCACGGATCGATTTCAGTAATGAAAAGAAAGAATACGATTCTTTTAATTACTTAAATGCAATTATTAATAATCATAAAAGCGCCTTCTCTCATTATATCAATATCGGATACCAGACATATCTTAATGATCAACAGATAATAAACAGATTTCTGAAACGAAGATCGGAATTACTCAGGATCGGCGATGTAAGGCAGGCTATCTACCTTACAGAGCCTCTGTTCAGAGACTCTGATGTTGCAATATTTGACATTTCGGCTGTAAGACAGTCTGATGCGCCCGGGACAATCAGTCCTTCCCCAAATGGCTTCTATGGAGAAGAGATCTGTCTGCTTTCAAGGTATGCCGGAATATCTGATAAACTGAAGGTGTTTGGTCTTTTTGATGTGAATCCTGAATTAGATATACGCAACCAGACTACGGGTCTCGCTGCCCAGATCCTTTGGTTTTTCCTTGAAGGTTTTTCTCAAAAACAGTATGAAACCCCAGTTTTAAATCTCAGTAATTCAGGGAGATTTATTAAGTATCATGTACGAATCACCGATCTCGAGGATGATCTTATATTTATAAAAAGCAATCTGACCGACAGATGGTGGATTGAACTTCCTTCTGAAATAAACCAGAACCTCTATGTTGCCTGCTCACATGAAGATTATCTTAAAGCCAACCGTAATGAGGTTCCTGACAGATGGGTACAAGCCGTCGAAAGACTAAAATCCTGAGATCTCTGAACCGCGCCTGAAATAAATGTGCCTGGTGTAACAAACAAAATCTTAGTACGCTCGTATAACAGGTATTCCGAATTTTAAATAAATACCGGTAAATTTGTTTACGACTTAGATTTTTATTTATTTTACTCGTTCAATCAATGTGAATTGCACCTGCAAACGAAGAGATGAAAAAACTAAATATTGCATTTCTTTTTTTATTATTGTCACTACAGTCGGTTTTAGCTCAACAAGATCCTCTGTCGAGTCAGTATATGTTCAACACTCTTACTTTTAATCCGGGTGTGGCAGGTACTTCAGGAATGATCTGTGCTACTGCTATGAACCGGCAGCAGTGGATAGGATTTAAAGGTGCTCCCTCAACAACTCTCTTTAACATAAGTTCTCCTGTTTCTCTTTTCGGCATAAAGAGCGGCGTTGGCTTGCTGGTTGAAAGCGATAACATAGGCTTTAATAAAAATATAAATCTTTCCGGATCTTACTCATACCTTATGGATCTGGGAATGGGTAAACTCGGTATCGGCTTAAGCCTGGGTATGCTGAATACTACAATCAATCCCACCTGGGAGATACCCGTAGGTGATGCACACACTCCCGTTTCCGGCGATCCTTTGATACCCGAAAACAAAGAGAGTTATGTTGCTCTGGATGCAGGATTTGGTCTCTTCTACAAGGCAGATAAGTATTATGCTTCTCTCTCAGTCACTCACATTAATCAGCCAAAAATAAAGTTCAGTAAAGGCACGCCATATTTCAGCAGACATTATTATCTGACTGGTGGTTATAATTTACAATTGCCAAATCCATCGCTTGAATTAATCCCATCCTTCTTTGCATTCAGTGATGGGAAGGTGGTTCAGATTGCTGTAACTTCATTGATCAGATACAATAAAAAAGTATGGGGAGGCGTTTCTTACAGAGCCGGAGATGCCTTGATCGGAATTGTAGGAATTGAACTTTTTAATGGAATCAGACTTGGTTATTCTTATGATTTCACAATTTCTGATATTGGAAAGAGCAGTTCCGGGTCGCACGAATTTATGATCAATTATTGCTTCGACCTAAGCCTGGGTAAAAGCCCAATGAAATATAAAAGCATCAGATTTTTATGATTATTGAAAATAAATAACTTACTTGCAATATAAAACTCTATAGTATTATGAAAAAGGTAACCCTATCTGTTCTAATATTAATACTCCTGTTATCTGGTTGTGGTTCTTCAAATAACGGGGAGTTGACTGGCGTTCAGGGGCGGAAAAAATTCTTTGAGCCGGAACCCTTTGAAATGGCATTTATTCCTGCCGGGAGTTTTACTATGGGACCAAGCGATCAGGATGCCGTCTGGGCAATGAACAGTATATCAAAATCAGTTACTGTTGATGCTTTCTGGATGGACCAGACTGAAATCACCAATAACAAATATCGCCAGTTTGTTTACTATGTCCGCGATTCTATCCTCAGAACAAAACTGGGCGGTGCAAGTGTACCTGACAGGGAATATTTTTTAGCTGACAAGGATGGAAATGTAATCGAACCAAATGTGATTAACTGGGAAGAAAAAATAAACCCTGAAGAAGAGACCACAAAGGCTACTATCGAAGAGATGTATTATCCACCTGAAGAGAGATTTAACGGGAAAAAACAGGTTGATGTCAGAAAGCTGAACTATTCTTATTTCTGGGTTGATTATCAACAGGCTGCCAAATCATCTTACAAATACGATTACGCAAATAATACAGGTAAATATCAGGGTCAGGTAACAAATATTGACGGTACCCGTACAGATGTAAAAGACCGTTCATCTTTTATCAAACATAATATCATAAATATTTATCCCGATACGCTGTGCTGGATACGCGATTTTACATATTCATTCAACGATCCTCAGGCATCACTTTATTTCTGGCATCCCTCTTTTGATGATTACCCTGTTGTAGGCGTGTCATGGGTACAGGCGACTGCATTCAGTATCTGGAGGACAAACTACATGAACACTGCACTCAGAAAGAATGGAGTAGCTGATGTACATGGGTACAGGCTGCCGCTGGAAACAGAATGGGAATATGCAGCAAGAGGAGGCCTTGATCTTTCAATGTATCCATGGGGCGGACCATATACCCGAAACTACAAAGGATGCTTCCTTGCTAACTTCAAACCATTACGTGGCAATTATATTGACGATGGAAACGTATATGCAGGAAAAGTGGGTTCTTATGAACCAAACGAATACGGATTATACGATATGGCTGGAAACGTTTCCGAATGGACATGTTGTGCATACTCTCCTTCAGCTTATATCTTCCAGCATGATCTACAGCCAAACTATGAATATAATGCCAAACCACAGGATCCTCCTGTCATGAAAAGGAAGGTAATCCGCGGTGGTTCATGGAAAGATATTGCATATTTTCTTCAGACAAGCGCAAGAGATTATGAATTTCAGGACTCCACAAAATCATATGTCGGTTTCCGTAATGTAAGATCTTATATTGGTGTAAATTAATTAATTAGAATTAACCCTAAAATAATCAGGTAATATGAGCCTAGCAGAATTAGTACAAAGCAGCGGGTGGAAAAATTTCATCGCTAAACTATATGGTTTAGGTGCTTCCGTAGTTATAATTGGTGCATTGTTTAAAATACAGCACTGGCCAATGGCAGGTCTCATGCTTACTATTGGTCTTTGTACCGAAGCAGTGATCTTCTTCTTTTCAGCATTTGAACCATTACATGAAGAGATTGACTGGTCGCTGGTATATCCTGAACTTGCCGGAATTCCGGAAGACGAAACACCCGAGCTTGCATCACATGGAGGAAAATACCATGGCAGCGGTTCTGGCGGTAGCGGAGGTTATGGTGGTGGAGCCGGATCTGTTGCTCTTGCTAAATTCGATGAGATGCTCGAGAAAGCAGAGATATCTCCTGATTTGTTCCAGAAACTGGGAGTAGGAATGAAAAAACTTAGCGAATCAACTGCAAACATGAATACTATGGGAGATGTTTCAGCAGCTTCTTCAAAATATATGAATACAATTAACACCGCTAATGATTCACTTGGGAAACTGACAGATTCATACCAGTCAACAACCAGGTTAATTAATGAAACCAGCTCTTCATATCGCACTATGGCTGATTCATTATCAGTTATTGAAGTAGGAGGAAAATCATATCAACAACAACTTGAATCACTTAACAAAAACCTTTCTGCTCTTAATGCTGTTTACGAACTGCAGCGTAAAGGAGCAGACAACCATCTTAAAGAATCCGATTCACTCTATATAGGAATTCAAGGTTTAATGAAAGATCTTTCAGAATCAGCCGGAGATACTAAAAAGTACCGTGAACAGATAACAAAGCTCAGCGATAACCTTTCCGCATTGAACAATGTCTATGGAAATATGCTCGCAGCTATGAATGTTAAATAACGTGGCTTTTTTTATCTAACTAAACTAATTACAAAATGGCTCACGAAAAGCTATCTCCGCGGCAAAAGATGATCGGTATGATGTACCTGGTGCTTACCGCTATGCTTGCACTTAACGTTTCAAAGGAGGTTATTGAAGCATTTAAGAAAGTTGATAAGGGACTTACTCAGACGATCGCTAATTACACCCTCAAGAATGATGTAATATATAAAGAATTCGACAGGGCTGCCTCCGAAAACCCTGCAAAAGCCGGAAAGTACAAAACAGCGGCATATCAGGTTAAAGACAGGGCAGACGAAGCATTTAATTTTATTCAGGGACTTAAAATAGAAATAATCAAAAAAGCCGAAAGAGACCCCGAAACTCCGGCTGTAAAGGGAAATGAGGTTATAATTGAAGAAGTGAAAAGGATTGATGATACCAACGTTCCATCTGAAGTTATGATCGGTGCCAACGAAAATGGAAAAGCCAATGACCTGAAGGCTCTGCTTAATGACTATCGCCAGTTCCTTATCACTACTCTTGAAGGTAAAAATCCTACGGTAGAAGAAGCGCTGAAAAGCAGTCTTAACACCGAAGACGGGAAAAATAAAGATGGGGCAACAGAACGTTGGGAGAACCTGAACTTCCAGACATTACCACTTGTTGCAGTTATTTGTATCCTCTCAGAATATCAGCTCAGTGTAAGAAACGCGGAAACTGAAGTTCTTAACTATCTCTATACTCAGATTGATGCCTCTTCGTTCAAATTTAACAAACTAACACCAATCGTTATCCCAAATTCAAACTACGTGACTTTGGGAAGTGAATACCAGGCCGAGGTATTTATTTCTGCAACAGATACTACCCAGAAGCCTGTCATTACAGTTGGAGGAACTGCACTCGACCTTGATGAAAGCGGAAAAGGGATTTATAAAGTCCGTGCTTCAGCAACAGGCCCTAGAAAATGGGGTGGGATAATCGCACTGAAAGCGCCTGACGGTTCAACTATAAACTACTCATTCGAATCTTCATATGTTGTTGGTGAACCAAATGTTATAGTCTCTGCCACTGCAATGAACGTTATGTATTATGGTATTAATAATCCAATTGACGTCTCTGTCCCGGGTATCAGTCCTGATAAGTTAAAAATTAAGGTTGTGAACGGAACTTTCTCAACGGGAAAAGTTAAAAACTCCAAAGGAGAAAGTTTCAAGGGCGCCTGGGCTGTCAAACCAAATGCTGTAGGACAGAATGTTCAGGTAATTGTAACCGCTGATATCAATGGCAAACCGGTTCAGTATGCTCCTTACGATTTCAGGGTAAAATCAATACCTAATCCGGTGGCAATATTTGCTAATAAAAGCACAGGTTCTGTTCCAAGGGCGACTGCCGCAGCACAGCAGGGTGTATTTGCAATATTGCCCGATTTCGACTTTGACCTTCAATACACAATTACCGGATTTACAGTCCTTTACTCTGATAAAGGTTCCGATTTTGAAGAATCCAGCACAAACAGTAACCTGACTGCCAAACAAAAAGATCTGATCGGCAGACTTACAAGAGGTAAAAACTTAATTATTAAAGATATTAAAGCGCTTGGACCTGATGGCAGAACGAAGGAACTTCTGCCTGTAATATTGAAGATTGATTAATATCAAAATAAATAACCATCATGAATAAAAAAATTCTTTTTGGAATTATAGGTCTCTCACTTTCAGGTATCGTAAATGCCCAGAGTTTCGGGGATATTTACACCAAATCGATTGTGGATGCCCAAAAAATTGAATACCCATATCTGCGTGAGGCCGATGTTGTTTGGTCCAAACGTTACTACCGCATGATCGATCTGCGCGAAAAGATTAATCAACCATTATACTATCCTATAGAGACGACTCTCGACGGAAGAAAAAGTTTTATCCGCATATTACTGGATGAGATCAAAGCCGGTAAGCTTACAGCATACGATCCTCTCAACACGACTGTAAGTACTACTTATAATGATATTGAGGTTAAAATGGGAGCTGTAAGCAAAACCGAGTCAATAACAATTAATGCCGCCGGACTAACCAGGGATACAATAATTAAACAGGATGCTAAGCCAGAGGAGGTTAAACAATTAATGCTTTACGAAGAATGGTATTTTGATAAGAAACTCTCCAAACTCGATGTAAGAATAATTGCAATCGAACCTTATTATATGGCGTTTGATGCACAGGCCGGAAGAATTCTTAAAAAACCTTTGTTCTGGATCAAATATGATGAAGTAAGGGATGCCCTCGCGAAAAATGAAGTATTCGTGAATAATAATGATGCCCAGAGAATTTCCTTTGATGATCTGTTTATGCAACGCCGGTTCGGGGGTATAATCGCCGGTGAATCAAATGTATATGACGACAGAATGATCAACCAATACGAGATTGGAAAAGCTTCACTGTTTGAAGCTGAACGTATTAAGACCGAATTGTTCAACTTTGAACACGATCTTTGGGAATACTAAAAAAAGAGGCTGTTGAAAAGCAGCCTCTTTTTTTTGATTTTATACGAACTTTTCTTTTGTTGATTTCTTTACATCCTCAAGATATTTTTTTATATTTTGTTCTTCATCTTTCTTAACAATCAGAAGGACATTTTCTGAATCTACAACAATATAGTCTTTGAGTCCCTGAATAACAGCTATTTTCCCGGGTGAAATATTAAATATATTCCCTTTACTTTCGTACGAAAATATATCCCCTCTTATTAATGAGTTTCCATTTTTATCAACTGAGGAATGCTCTTGAAGCGAGCTCCATGTTCCCAGATCCGACCAGCCTATATCTGTACACATAACATATACATTATCAGCCTTTTCCATTATCCCATAATCAATTGAGATACTTCTGCATTCAGCATAAGTAGTTCCTATAAAACTCTTTTCCTGCTTTGTCCCAAACATATCTCTGCCTTCATCAAATACATTATACATATCCGGCATATGCGTCTCAAAGGCTTTAAGGATTGACTTAATATTCCATATAAAGATCCCCGAATTCCAGTAAAAATCACCACTTTCAATAAAGACTTTTGCAAGGTCAATATCTGGTTTTTCCGTAAACGTCTTAACCTTCAGCAGGTTCCCAAATCCTTTAACAGGTTTCTTCCGATCGGCCTGTATGTACCCATATCCGGTTTCCGGCCTGTCGGGTTTTATTCCGAGAGTAATCAGAGCATCATTCCCTTCGGCAAAATCAAAGCAATTTTGTATTACATCACAGAATTCTTCCTCTTTAACAATCAGATGATCAGCGGGTGTGACTGCAATTACAGCATTCGGATTTTCCTTTAAAATCCTGAATGTTCCATAGGCAAGACATGGCGCTGTATTTCGGCGAAAAGGCTCTCCAAGAACACGTGATGGATCTATACCCAGTTGTTCAATCACCATGTCTTTATGTTCAGCATTTGTAACTACAAATATGTTTTCCTCGGAGCAGCTTTTCTTAAATCTCCTATATGTCTGCTGTATCAGGGTCTCTCCTCTTCCTATAATATCAAGAAATTGTTTTGGTCTTTCACTACGGCTAAGAGGCCAGAAACGACTACCTACCCCTCCTGCCATTATAATAACATACCTGTTATCCATAAGAAATATTTTTTACAACAATTTATGCAAATATATAATTTATAATGCATATAGGTTGTAAAAACCTTATTAACGGAAATACCATAAATATTAGTAATTTTGAGGTGCCTAAAAATAAAAGAATGATTAAATTCCTTACACAGTTCGGGCTTTACTTCCTGCTCCTGAAGAAGGTATTTTCAAAACCGGAAAAACCTTCTCTTTATTTCAAACAAACCATGAGTGAATTTGTAAATCTGGGACTGAATTCAATTGGCATCATTGCTATTATCTGCTTTTTCATGGGAGCAGTTATTACACTTCAAACTGCGTATAATACAGAAAATCCCATATACCCTAAATACCTTATTGGCCTGGGTTGCCGCGATTCCATGATCCTTGAGTTTTCTTCAACGATCGCCGCACTAATCCTTGCCGGAAAAGTAGGTTCTAATATTGCAGCTGAAATTGGTACAATGAGGATTACAGAACAAATAGAAGCCCTTGAGATTATGGGTGTCAATTCTGCTTCTTACCTTATTCTTCCAAAAATAATTGCAACACTCCTTTTTAATCCGATACTTACACTTATTGGCATGATTGTCGGGATTTTTGGAGGATGGATTGCCGGTACCCTTGCCGGTGTGATAACTTCAGAGAATTTTATTTATGGAATTCAATATGACTTCATACCCTATTATATTGTATACTCATTGATAAAAACGGTATTCTTTGCCTTCATAATTACAACTGTTTCATCCTTTCAGGGATACTATGTCGCCGGCGGATCGCTTGAAGTAGGGAGGGCCAGCACAAAAGCTGTTGTTTACAGCAGTGTATTAATATTACTTTTCAATGTAATACTAACTCAAATTCTGCTGTCATGATCAGAGTTATAAATCTGAATAAATCATTCAATGGGAAGTCTGTCCTGGAGAATATCTCTATTACATTCGAAACAGGCAAAACAAACCTAATTATAGGAAGAAGCGGGTCAGGCAAAACTGTACTTCTTAAATCGATTGTCGGTCTTCATGAGATAGAAAGCGGAGAGATCTGGTATGAGGACACATTATTTAATAAGCTCGATTTTAAAGGGAAAAAAAAGATCAGGACCGAGATGGGTATGTTATTCCAGGGAAGTGCATTATTTGATTCATTGACGGTTGAACAGAATGTCATGTTTCCTCTTGATATGTTTACTGATCATACATCTGAAGAGAAAATTGAAAGAGTAAATTTTTGTCTCAACAGAGTAAACATCATCAATGCTAACAATTTATTCCCTTCTGAATTATCGGGTGGCATGAAGAAAAGAGTTGCAATAGCAAGAGCAATAGCTCTGAATCCAAAGTATCTCTTTTGCGATGAACCCAATTCCGGACTCGACCCAATTACTGCAATACTGATCGATGCACTCATCAAAGAACTCACAGAAGAGTATTCAATGACAACAATAGTAAATACTCACGATATGAATTCCGTTATGGAGATCGGAGAAAAAATCGTTTTTATAAGCGACGGGGTTAAATGCTGGGAAGGGAATAAAAACGATATTCTCAATTCAGACTGTGAAATACTTAACGATTTTGTATTTGCAAATTCTCTTGCTAAAAAGCTCAGAACCGCAAACAAATAATCATTTTTTAAATTTCTTTATCTCCTCGTAATCGATATATTCACCTATCTCCTTCGAAACTTTCTTTTGAGGAACTTTATCCTTGTTAACCGCTTTCTGTTTGTCACCTGAAGATTTATCTTCTTGCCCAAACCTTACGAAAGACCTGATTAACAGATAACCTATTATGCTGAGCAATACATAACGAATAAGAATCATACATGTTAATTTATTATTCAACCAGTAACATTGGCTTATCATTCTTTTCCCTGATCCTGTTCCCGAAAACCAGGTTCATTCCTAATCTTAAATTAATAGTATTCCAGTTTGCCGGAACCATAACGTTACTCTTATCATCTTTTATTTTATTCCACATTATAGGAATTCTGTCACTAAGCAGGTAGAACTGAATTATTCCGGCTCTGAAAGCCACACCTGCACCAAGATTATCGTAACGATGATTTTCAGCTGTATAACTTATACTCGTGGAAAATGCATTGCCCAGATTTAAATTGGCCGATAAAGTAAGAGCTTCACGTAACTGTTTACCTATTATTCTGCTGTATGACAGTAAGCCTACAGAGAATCTCTTCGTAACATTATAACTCCCACCTAAGGAAATACCGAATGGAAGATAAGTAGTAAAAGGCGCTTTTGTGTTGGAAACATTAAATGCGTTTTTAAGAGAATCCAGCATATCTTTTCCAACTTCATCAATGGTTTTTGTGCCATTTATAACATCGAGCATGTTTAAGCCGCTAAATTTAAACTGGTTATAGGCTTTCAGGTTGGTAACATCATTTTTCCATCTGATAAAACCCAGATCAGTAACCGATGCCGAAAGAACAATCCTGTCAGTTAAATCGAACGTAGCGCCGATATCCAGGCCAAGACCTATGTTCTTTTTCCCTGAAAAGAAGTCAGTTGCTCCGGCGGATGTCTTAAACCTGCTATCATCAAAAACCACACTGTCGACATTATGTTTTGAATTCATATAAACATTGACCGGACCACTCATATTAACAGTCAGGTTGGCATCGAGGGTATGACTATAATCATCATTTACGGTTATCCCTAATGATTTGTTATCAATAGAGGCAGCTGCTATTCCAAATAACAGTTTTCCTTTTATACCAATCCTCAGTTTATCTGTAAAATTTCTTGAGAAGCCCACTCCAAATTCATGGTAATATTTTATATCTCCTCTTAACGAGGACAAATCTATTTTCTTTCCGGCAAAACCTTCATTTCCCTTTAGAGCGAGTCTGAAAAGGTCCCCCGGCAGTACAATATTACCCTGAATACGTTCATTTATATCAAGAAAAACATACCCATCATTCCCCACTGAAAATCCAACTCCTAAAAGTTGAACCGTAGTTTCCTGTTCCAGGGAATTCTTGTCTTTTATCTTTGCAAGAAATTTATCTGGATTATAGTCGGGATGAAGAAAGGATATTATTGAATCTTTAGGCTGACCCTTAATGAATACATCATTGAAGTTAACAAAATTATTGTTTATGTTCAGATTAATACCTGACATTCCCGGTAATCCTATATAGACTTTGTTAGATGGTCTTAGTGCAGGATTTAACAGATGGTTCTGAGGCAGATTCATAAAATACAATACCTGGCTGTTCTGAGCTGATGCGTCGGCAATAATAACTGCCAGTATTAATATCAGAATGTATTTTGTTTTCCCGGTCATATTACTTGTTTATAGATGTTCACTTAAAATTTATATCAGGTTTTACAACCAGGGCTGCATTGAAATTAATCCTGTAATCAGAATAGATTTTAACTTCCTGTGGAGTGGTTCCTGTTGTATTGAGTATTACCGTGAAGATAATTTTATCTGCTTTATTCACATTGCTGAAAAAAACGCTGGTAAATTCAAAACTAGTAGTGGTTTCAGTTACACCACTAGCCTTGCCATTGCCATCGATGGGCGCCGGATCTAAGTGTTTGGTTGCTTCAACAGTACTCTTCTCAGTTTTTGTTGATGAATCGTAAAGGCTCATTTTCAAAGTAGCTCCCAGAGGGAAACCATTTTTAGCAGATACATTTATCCGTAACAACTGAAAGTCTGCAGGATCCAGAGGATTATCCCCACTATTGTTTTTTATAAAATTATTTACTGTATCCTTAAACTGCAGATTATTAAGTGACAAGTCCATGGGTACATCAATTTCAAGCGATCCTGTCAGCCGGTTGGCGCCTATTGCATAATTCTCGATTCCTTTGTCTTTTACAGTCGACGTGATAACAGCAGTACCGGAATAGTTAATTGTCTCAGGAGGAAGTGAAATCAGATCGGGCAGGTTCGAGTTGGATTTGTCTATTATAAATGTAGTTGTAACTTCCTGCTGAACAGGAAGGTTGGGTTTTGACAATGTAAATGGAGACAGATTAAGGGGAACAGTACTGTTTTTGCCTTTTGCTGTGACATTTAAACTTATTTTTACAGGATCAGGAAATGAGTTCGTATAATTAAACTTTATTGAAGGATTAAAGAACTTAACAGTTCCTGAGATGTGATTCATAACATCTCCCAGATTAAGGTCATAGGAGTTGGGATCAATTGTTGCAGTCTTCTGAATTGTTGCCTTGGTAAAATCTGACAATTTTAAATCAATAACAGAGTCTTTCTTAAAAACGAGTATAACCAGCTTATCCTTATCAAATACAACAGTATCACTGGGCTTCACAACATCACTAAATGAGATGTCGCCTTTAACAGCAGATATCGCCAAAGTAGGTGAAATATGGGCTTTCTTTGAGAGCATTCTCATATTGTAAGTCTCTTTAATGCAGCCAGTAATTAAGAGACCCATGATCATCAAAATAAACAGTAATGATCGCTTTATCATAATTTTTCTTATTTAATTTCTGTATCTATTTTATAATTATAAAGGAACCTGTCTGTACCACCGACAATAAGATGCCATCCGCTCTTATCCGATAATTTTCCGATTGAGAACATGGATGCGCCTCTCAGAGGAAATCCATTCATTGTTTTTCCATTCTTGCCTATGAGATAAATCAGATTCTTTTTCACATCAATAACACCGATTTTTCTATCGGCAGTTGAAAAGATAAAATTAATCGGTCCACCAAGGTTATCAGAGCCAAATTCCCGCGTAAAAATCTCCGATAGGTTATGGTTATAAAGATACAATATACCTTTATCAATAAAAATATATTCAACAAATCCATCACCATCCACATCAAAAATATCGAATGAATGTTCACTTGAAAATTTCTTCACACTAAATTTTTTAACACTCCCGTCAAAATATATATGTTGTATTGTACCATCAGGTGATGAACAGACTACAGAGGGATCTGATCCAGGGTTCAATCTCATTGCAGACCCGACAGCTTTGGTAACAGGTTGATTCAGGTTCATCCTTTTATTTCCAGTCCTGTCAAGAAAATAAACAGCATTTTCATCCGCGACGACAATATAATCTTTCCCTGAAACTTTAAAATAATTTATCTCTGCTTTTACATTTCCGGTAGTCCTGAAGGGTTTCCATCCCTTCACAACACCTCCTGTTTTGTCGTACGAATATATCATTTTGTCTTCACCGGCGATAAATAACCTGTAATTCAAGTTATTGTCATAGTCGAACATAACCATTGAGTTTGTTGCCGGCGATCTGAGTTTTACCGGATATCTCTCAACATAGTTACCATTTCTGTCGAGTAGATGAATATAGTTTCTGCCTGAAAACAGCAATTGATACTTCCCGTTCCGGAAATAATCAATCATATAAATTGTGCTTACGATCCTCTCATTTAGTGGTACTTTCCACAAAACACGGCCGGCTGCATTTATCAGGTATGTATTGTTTTTCATATCCTGAATGAAAATTTCTTTCGCTCCGGTAATATGATTAGTAAAAAAGAATGGTTTTATACTTGCGATAGTGTCGAGCAGAGTCTCCCATTCCGTGTTTGATTCTTCCCTGGCCACTTCTTTGAATTTGATGGAAAGGCTATTATAAATCATGCCATTACTCGATGCAAACTGATATCCGGCAGCCTGAATTTTATTAAGTGAACTTTTATTCGATTTGAGTGCATGAATAATATCTTCATTCAGAAACCCTGAAAGGTAATCGGTAATATGTGACGGAATACAAAAGAAAAAATACCCGGCCCGGGTGGGCAATGTATTTTCGAAATCCCTGTATGTCAGGTTATTTGCAAGAGTTTTGTTGAGGATATTGTCATAAAGTAATTTTGAAATAGTTACATAGGAGCTACCGGCAATCATGAAATTATCATAAAATGTAAAGTAGGTCTCATCAAAATCCGGGGCGAATCCGTTTAGCATTACCCTGATCAACCCCTTAAAAGAGGTCTTATAGACGGGGATCTTAACCTGATCATCCGGTTCAAAATAGAGAATTTCATTTTTGGCACCTACCTCTTCAAGGAAAACCTGTTCAGCCTGAACGCGGTTAGTTAATTCATAAATAATCAAAGTATTATCACTAACCGGTTGTCCCTTGAGATCAATTATTGCCCTTGTTATCTCCTCTCCGGTATATGGTTTAATCTTAACAGCGAGATCTGCTGCTTCCTGTGATATTGAACTATCAGATACAATATGCAGATTTAAAGAAGGGAGAATAAGGGTTTCAAAAAGCACAGTCGCCGACGGCAGAATCTTATAGGTATGAAAATCTCTTGAAGGAAGAGTTTTATACTTGTAAAGTAATTCAGATGAATCTACACTTTCTGTATATCCGCTGAGTACAAGTCCATCTTCGCTGATATATATATCTCCTCCTGCTGTTCCTGCCAGCCTGGCAACATTCTTTACCAATTCTTTTCTCCCGGGAATTAAAAGAGGTCTGATAAAATCCGGAAGATTACGAAAAACTACAAATATTTTATCGGCGTTTTTCCCGGAAGCCAGTAATACCCTTGTGAATCCCGGAACATTTCTGATATCACTCCCACTTCCTGCCTGGATACCTGCTTTTTCAACCAGCGCTTTCGAATTTGTGCATACCATTAAACCTGATAACAGTGAAATATAAGCTGTGTCTCTGTTGTTCTCTTTAAGAAAAGGAATCTCAATAACCGGATTGCCGTTTAGCCTGATTTCAGTCACATCCTTAATTCCCGATGTGCTTAACATCTCTTTAATATGCCGCAACCTTATGTCACCAGGGACGGGCATAGAAAGCATTGGTAAAATTTTCCCCTTCTTGTCTGTATGAAATGATATTATTGCAGCACTTTCGTTAAATAACTTCTTAAAACTCTGCTTATTCAGCAGATCTGTAAGAAATTTAAGCTGCTGGTTAAACCCGTCAAGTTCCCTGACCTTCCCTGCTTCTCCAAATAATCCCCTGCCTGTTGTCAGGGAATTCATGAAACTTTTAAGATCAACCGTCTCTATTAAAATGCAGGCATCCGGAGGAACTGTCTTAAAAGGATCTGTAAATAAATTCTTTCTGCCTTGCTGGAGAAAATATCCCATTATAGCAAGGCCTGAAATCAGGAGTATCACTAATATAATTGCGATCCTTTTCCCCACGTTCAGATTTTTAATAGTTCCATTCAAAATTAACAAATAAAAGATTACATGCGGTGTTGTAGGCAATCAGGTCATAAACCTGGCTTTCTTTTAAGTTAAAATGGACGGTACCCGATTATTTCTCTGACTTCTCTCACGGTTTTTGATGCACTCGCTCTCGCCTTTTCCGCACCCTCAGCAACAACCTTTGAAAGATATTTATTATCAGAGAGTATATCATTAATCCTGATTCTGATTGGTTCTGTAAACTTTATAATATCCTCAGCGAGTTGTTTTTTCATATCTCCATAACGAATTTCGCATGAGGCATATTTATCCGCGAAAAAGTTAACAGTATCCTGTTCTGAAACTACGTTCATAATGGTAAACAGGTTCTTCACCGGTTCTGATAGTTCCTGCCCGGGAGTTGTGGGACCAGTATCGGTAACTGCTCTCATCACTTTTTTCTTTATCTCCTGTGGAGTATCAGAAAGAAAAATACCATTCCCTTCACTTTTGCCCATTTTCCCTGAACCATCCAGACCAGGTATTTTAACAAGCTGCTGGCCAAAATTATAGGCATCGGGCTCCGGAAAATAGTTTACCTCGTACATCATATTAAATCTCCTGGCAAACTTCCGGGTCATTTCAAGATGTTGTTCCTGATCTTTTCCGACAGGTACTTTATTAGCTTTATGAATTATTATATCGGCTGCCATCAATACCGGGTAGGTTAATAATGCCGCATTAATATTATCGGGTTGTTTTCTT
>JADGPT010000225.1 GCA_017882345.1 Bacteroidales bacterium | reverse complement strand
TTCACTTATAGGAATCAATATGTACGCTTTTTACTGCTCTGCCTGAAGGATCAATCATGTTTTTAAATGATGCATCCCATGCAATAGCTTCCGGCGTACTGCATGCAACAGAAGGAACTGAGGGAACACAGGCTGCTGCCGAATCAGATGGGAAATGCTCAGTAAAAATACACCTGTAGAAGTACTCTTCCTTCGACATTGGAGGGTTAATTGGGAAACGGTATCTTGCATTTGCAAGCTGTTCGTCAGTAACCTCTTTTGAAGTTATCGCCCTTAAGGAATCAATCCAGTTATACCCTACTCCATCTGAAAACTGTTCTTTTTGTCTCCAGGCCACACTTGCAGGCAGGTAGTCTTCAAAGGCTTTTCTCAGAATCCATTTTTCCATACGATCCTTGTTTATCATCTTGTCCTTTGGGTTCAGACGCATTGCAACATCCATAAATTCTTTATCCAGAAAAGGAACACGTCCTTCCACTCCCCATGCTGCAAGAGATTTGTTGGCTCTCAGGCAGTCATATAAATGTAATTTGCTTATTTTTCTTACAGTCTCTTCATGAAAAGCTTTTGGATCAGGAGCTTTATGGAAATACAGATAACCACCAAAAATCTCATCGGCGCCTTCACCGGAAAGTACCATCTTTACTCCCATTGATTTTATCACCCTTGCAAGCAGGTACATCGGAGTAGATGCCCTGATAGTTGTAACATCGTACGTCTCAATGTGATAAATAACATCTCTTAGGGCATCCAGCCCTTCCTGAACTGTAAAGTTAATTTCATGATGGATTGTTCCGATATGATCAGCCACTTTTCTTGCTGCAGCAAGGTCGGGCGACCCATCCAATCCGACGGCAAAAGAGTGTAACTGGGGCCACCAGGCTTCACTTTTGTCCTGCGATTCAATTCTTTTTGGAGCAAATTTCTTGGCTATAGCTGAAATGACTGATGAATCAAGACCGCCGGAAAGCAAAACCCCATAAGGAACATCCGACATTAACTGACGATGAACAGCTGCTTCAAGCGCTTCTTTAAGATCCTCAATACTTGTAGAATTGTCTTTGACTGCAGAGTACTCCATCCAGTCGCGTTTGTACCATTTTGTCATTACACCTTCCTTGCTGTAGAGATAATGTCCCGGCAAAAACTCTTGTATCTTATTGCATACTCCTTCTAAAGCTTTGAGTTCTGAGGCTACAAAAAAGTTCCCAAATGAATCCCAGCCAACATACAGAGGTACAATACCAATATGATCGCGGGCAATGAAATAGCAATCTTTCACCCTGTCGTACAAAGCGAAAGCGAAAATTCCATTTAATTCTTCAATAAAAGCCGGACCTTTATCCCTATAAAGAGGCAGGATAACTTCACAATCGGAATGAGTCTGAAATTCGTAAGAATTTTCATAGCGTTTTCTTATTTCCTGATGATTATAAATCTCACCATTCACTGCAAGTATGAGGTTGCAATCTTTGCTGTATAATGGTTGTTTGCCCGACTGAGGATCAACGATCGATAACCTCTCATGAGCAAGTATAGCCTTTTCACAATAGAATATTCCCGACCAGTCGGGACCGCGATGCCTTACCTTCTTAGACATTTTAAGAACGGTTGCCCTTAACTCCGTATGATTGACTTTCAGATCAAAAACGCCTACGATTCCACACATATAATTTTAATTAATAAAAAACACAAGACGCAAAGCTAATAATATTTTAATAATCATTATTCAATTTGATATAATTTGTGATAGAAAAAGTAAATTAATTAAGTAAATATTAGTATTAACTGAATAAATGATATGTAAATCTTATATTTATTAAATAATATTCAACTGACAAAAATCATGTTCCAAGATCTTAATATTCATTTCTAATACATGATAAACTCTTATTGCCATAAAACAGAAATGCTGTTAAAAATTCTTAATTTATCTTGTTGACGGGTGTAAAATATCACTTCCTTAAACTTATTGAATCCGGTTTTCATATATTGCAATTTCTTTGAAAAACAGGCGTTATCAGAATGTCTGGCAGAAGACCATGTTATTAAAAGTAAGGAAAAGAATATTTATAGTCGCTGTAGTTGTTTCGGTATTTGCATTTATTTTATTATGGTGGTTACTGAAGAGTCAGCCGTTGGATCTCAGTGAGAGGATTCCCGGCATGGATGACCGCCCTAAAATGGAAGCAAAATCAGATACAGTTATCATCGGTCAGTATTTTGACACTCTGGCCGGGATGGATGCAATTGTCGACGGTGACTGGCCCAGGTTCAGAGGAACTGATCTGGATAATATCAGCAAGGATACAACAAAGCTTGCCGAATCGTGGGATACTTCCGGACCTGCCATTGTCTGGCGAACTACTCTGGGTGAAGGATATGCCGGCCCGGCGGTGCACAAAGGAAGAGTTTACCTTCTCGATTACAATGAGAGAAAGAAAGCTGATGTTCTAAGATGTTTTTCGTTATCCTCAGGCAAGGAGTTATGGAGGCGCTGGTACTACGTTGATCTGAAACGAAATCATGGATATTCACGAACCATACCTGCGGTAACAGATAAATATCTGGTTACTATTGGTCCGCGGTCGCATGTTATGTGTGTTGATCCTATTACAGGTAAAATGTTGTGGTCAATTGATCTTGAAAAAGAGTTTGGTATTCCGGGAACAGAAAAAGGAAGAATTACACCTGATTTTTATACAGGTCAATGTCCATTGATTGACAATGATGTAGCTGTTATTGCTCCGGGCGGGAAAGCCCTGATGTTTGGTGTAGATTGTGCATCAGGGAAGATATTATGGCAAACGCCTAACCGTGACTCCCTCCGGATGTCGCACAGTTCAATTATACCAATGCTGATTCATGGAAAACGAATGTATGTTTATAACGCTGTTGGCGGAGTTTGTGGTGTTTCTGCTGAAAAAACGGATATCGGAAAGTTAATGTGGTCAACAACCGACTGGAGTCCTGCAACAACTGCAGCATCTCCCCTTTTCCTTGGGAATAACGAAATTGCCGTCTTTGGAAGTTATGGCGCCGGTGGTGCCCGGATCGTAATAAATGCAACCGGATCAGGATATTCAGCAACTGTCAGTGAACAACATAAAGCTACGAACGGACTGGCAAGCGATCAGCAAACACCCATAATCGCAGGAAATTTTATATGGAGCGTTTTACCTGAGAATGCCGGAGCGCTGAAGAAGCAATTGGTCTGCTATAAAAAATCGGATCTTTTAACTGCTGTCTGGTCAAGCGGTAAAGAAAACAGATTTGGCCGCGGACTAGGACCATATATTGTAAGCGGAGATAAATTATATCTTCTTGATGATGATGGAAAACTTTACTTTTATAGAATTCAGGATAATAAAGTCACGCTAATTGCAAGCCATAAAGTTATAAAGGGAATTGAGGCCTGGGGACCAATGGCGATTGCAGGTAAGTACCTCATAATGAGGGATGCCAGAAATTTACTTTGTTTAAATATTGGTAAATGACCTTAAAATGAACAAGAAAGTTGTAACTATTTTATCTGTATTAATTATACTCGTCTTTATAGGGTATATAATCTTTGATACTGCTAAACCATCTGGTTCAGTAAAAAATGAGGCTAAAACCGGAGAAGTTCAGGCAATACCTGATGCCTGGAAAATTTCAAAAGAATTCAAAGTGAATGAAGGTTCTCTTAAGGCAGTGACAGTAAGCGCTGCAGGAGAAATTTATCTTGGTGGTGATTCTTTTGTAGCTTGCTATGATAAAGATCTGAAACTCATCTGGAAGATTAAGACTCCTTCACCAGTGACAGCGCTTTCGAACTTCGGGGATACCATTTTTGCATCAACAATGGAACAGATACTTATAATGAGTCCAACCGGTAAAATATTAAATGAATGGGGGCCGTTCGAGGACAGCTGCATAATTACTTCTGTAAGCGCAAACGGAAAATATGTTGCCTTCGCTGATGCAGGAAATAAGATTGTTTTCATCCTTGACAAAGGTGGTGAGGTTAAAAAAATGATTGGTCAGAATGATAAACAGTTTGTAATCCCAAGTCCATATTTTGATGTGGCTCTGGATAATGATAATAACCTATTCGTAGCAAATACAGGCCACCACCGGATTGAAAAGCGCACAATTGATGGGGTTATCAAAAGCTATTTTGGTGAAGCCGGTACTGCTCCCGGACTATTCTGTGGTTGTTGCGCTCCTCCTCATTTCATACTTGTTCCTGGAGGATTTGTAACTGCTGAAAAAGGGATTAACAGGATTAAGATTCTTAACAAAAACGGAGAATTTGTTGAGTTTGTCAATTCAAAAAATAATTTTATAAAGTCGGTTC
>JADGPT010000224.1 GCA_017882345.1 Bacteroidales bacterium | reverse complement strand
TGCATTCACCGGCAACGCTGTGGTAAAGAAATTCATTACAACCGAAGGTCCGGGGAAACTGCCCATTACTTTATTAAATGGTCAGATAATTAAGAAAGGCAGTTATGCCACACTGGAGGAATTGGCAGTCCATATTCCGGAAATTAAAAGCATTAAACCTGATTCTAAAATCCTTGGAATATTCAGCTAATTGGGAACAAAGAAAAACTGCATATAGTGCTTTATACCATACCGCAGGCTGCATGTGATCAAAACGTTATTATGACTCAATATATTTTTTTTTCTGGGAAAGGTGGTGTTGGGAAAACTACCATGGCTGCAACAACGGCAGTATATCAATCTCAAAAAGGTAAACGCACTCTGCTGGTTTCAACCGACCCTGCGGGCAACCTTGGTGATATTTTTGAACGAAAAGTGGGAATAGAGACAATCCAGGTTACTCCCGACCTTTTTCTTGCACAAATGGATTCAGATGCTATTACAGATGCCTATAAGAACAGGATGCTCGAACCACTTTCAGCAATTCTCGAAGGAGCTGTGCTGGAGCAGGTGAAAGAAGAGTTCAATGGCGGTTGTACTGTCGAGATAGCAACCTTTGATAAATTTACCGATTTTCTTGGCGATGAAACTTACGACCTGATTATTTTCGACACAGCACCCACTGGTCATACTCTTCGTCTGATGACATTGCCCAACGAGTGGGACAAATACATTAAAAAAAGCGCTGAAGGCCAGGGACAAACCTGTATTGGTCCGGTTTCGCAACTTGAGAGTTCCAGACAAAAATATTCACATGCAGTCAGCATGCTTCAGAATGCAGACCGCACAACTGTCTACCTGGTAAGCAGACCTGAAAAAACATCGGTGTACGAAACCATGCGTGCTAAATCGGAACTTGAACGAACTGGAATTCATAATTTTCATCTTGTAATTAATGGAGTGTACCCTAATCATTCAAGCCTCACCGGTCTGTTTAAAAGCATGGCTGAGAACCAGAAAAAATATGTAGAGGAACTTCGACACCTGTTTCCTGAAACAGTTTCAGAAGTTCCATTACAGCAATCTGAGGTAAAAGGTGTTAAAAACATATCATTACTTGGAGAGATTGCCTTTGACGGGAAAGAGGCTTCTATCCAGACAGATTTTCCAAATAACAAGCTTTTCACTGGCTTTTCCTCACCGGAAATTTTAAACGGATTACTTAATAAGAAATCTGATAATCGTGTTATTATATTAACAGGAAAGGGAGGAGTCGGAAAGACTGTTACGGCTTGCACTCTTGCTTTAAAAATGGCTGAAAAAGGAAAGACCCTTCTCTTTACAACCGATCCTGCAGCACACATTGGGCAGGTGCTTGAAACCGAAGTCAGTCATATTCCTGTAAATATAACAGGTAATTTATGGGCAGTAAATATCGAACAGAAAACAGCAGTTGAGGAGTATCGTCTGAAAATAATGGATGACGCCAGGGCAAACGGATATTCCGATGAACTGCTGGCATCTCTTGAAGAAGAGTTGGAATCACCATGTACTGAAGAAATAGCCATTTTCGAACAATTCTCAAATTTGCTTAATGAACCCGGCTGGGATTATTTTGTGCTCGATACAGCTCCTACAGGACATACCCTGCGACTTCTTGAGCTGCCTTTTGAGTATAAAAAGCAAATCGATATGAAACTGAAAGACAATATACAATCTGCAACTGATACCGGACATGGAAACAGCAAAATCGAAATGTTAATTGCCAGATTAAAAAATCCAGACTATGCAACATTCCTGCTTGTGGCTTACCCTGAATTCACTCCAATTCATGAAAGTTACCGTGCAATGAAAGATCTGGAAAGGGTTGGAATTAAAGCTCAGGGAATCTTTTTGAACCAAATACTTAAAAGTGACGATTGTTTGACCGGATTTTCCCATGAGCGTTGGAAATTGCAACAGTATTACCTTTATAAAGCATTTGACTTATACAATCCATTACCGCTGTTTGCCATCCCTCTTCAACCATCGGAAATTATTGGAATTGAAAAGGTAAAAAGGTTATCAAATGAAATTTTTTTTAAATAATTATCATAAAAATTTAGAAATAGTTTTGATCCATCATATTAAATTTACTTAAAACCATCCTTATGAGATCCCTTAAATCTATCGTATTATCGCTGTTGTCTGGAGCCATGATTGCATCATGCAACAGCCCGTCAGGTTCTGTAGCTATTCAAACTCAGACCAGTCCGAAAGCAATAGCAACTGCAGGTATTGTTCCTTCTCCAATATCGGGTACAAACGCCGGTTCATCGTCAGTTGGCAAAGGTACTGCTGAAAATCTTGCTATTGCCAAAAATGCAGGAAAAGCTGTCTTTCTGGTAGTAACCGGAACAGGCGGAGCCGAAACAGATAAAGCTATGATAATAGCTAATGGCGCCAATGCTATTTATAAAAACGCTGTTGTTATTCAAATGAACAGGGACGATGCGTCCAACGCTAAATTGGTTAGTGAGTACCGGTTAGCCGGCGCCCCATTGCCACTTATCCTGGTTATTTCGTCCAAAGGATTACCGACAGGGGGATACGTTTTGGCTCAGGCAACTGCTGAGAATATTGCAACCCTTGTTCCTTCTCCAAAACTGGAAGCTGTATATGCTGCCATAAATAGTGGGAAACATGCAATGGTTGTATTTTCAAATAAAACATTCACTGACAGAAATGAGGTAATCAAAATTGCTAAACAGGCGGTTTCTATGCTTAATGGCGAAGCCGTTTTTGTTGAAGTTGACATTGATGACAGCAATGAAGTGAACTTCCTGAACCAATTACGCATTGATAAATCAAAATTGAGTTCATCGCTTACCTTAGTTATTAATAAGCAAGGTCAGGTAGCTGGTACGGCAACGACTGTTCCCGATGCAGCAAAATTAGTTGCCGCAGCAAAAACACCGGTAGCAGCCGGATGTGGGCCTGGATGTGGACCTAGCGGTTGTGCGAAATAAATACCTGTAATTTTCAAATTATTTATTATGAGATTAACAGAATTAACATTAAAGGAGCTGTGGCATCGAAAGTCTCAGCTTGTTTCGGGGTTACTTGCTATAATTCTGGGTATCGGGGTTATTGTGGGAATCCGTTCCTTTTCCGTAGTTTCTGAGAAAGCCGTTGCAGTGAACCTCGACAATTTAGGTGCAAATATTATGGTACTGCCACAAGCAGCAAGCGTTGACAATTATTATTCTGCTGATATTGATGCTCCTACCTTTCCTGAAAGCTATGTGGAGAAATTGGTAACTTCAACCATTCAGGGTGTTGATAATTTATCACCTAAACTTACCCGTCGTGTTTTGGTTGGAAATCAAAGCATAGTTCTTACAGGCATCTTACCCAAAAGCGAAATAGCATCAAAACCAATCTGGCAGCAGGGTGGCATAATAGGGCAACAAGTAAATGCCAGTTGTGCCCCAACAGGACCCAAAAAATATGCTGATGCAAAATTACAACGAACAGGAGTTGATACATTGGCAAATAATGACTGCTTTATTGGTTCAGGCATTGCTACAAAACTAAAGTTGAAGGAAGGCAGTGTATTAACCATAATGGACAAACAATTCACTGTGGTTAGATTATTACCTGAAACGGGAACTATTGATGACGACCGTGTGTTTGCAAACCTGCACACCGTTCAGGCTCTTTTGGGTACTGGGGAACAAATCAGTGCTATTGAAATTATGGGTTGTTGCAGCGCTATCTCCGACGGACTTTTGGGCAAACTCAGAAATATATTGCCCGATACCCGTATCACCACTATTGGACAAATCGTATCAACCCAGATAGCTTCCAACAAAATGATGAATAAAATATCGCTGGTATTTCTTATAATTATTCTGTTTGCAGGCAGCATTTCAATTGGTAATTATATCTGGGCCAATGTAAACGAACGCCGTAAAGAAATTGGCATACTCCGCATGATTGGCTACCATAAACGGCACATTTATTATATACTTATGCTCAAAGCCTTTATTATGGCTCTGGTAGGAGGTATTGCAGGTTATATTGTTGGTACTTTGGCCGCTGCCTGGCTTGGCCCTCAATTTGCCGGCATTGAAGTAAGACCCATCTATATGCTTCTGCTTGTTTCAATTATCATATCTATAACTATTTCAATATTAGGATCAGTCATTCCTGCATATCTGGCCGGGAAAATAGAACCTTTTTCTAACATGCAGGAGGATTAATTATGCTTATACAAATTAAAAATATCACCAAAAGATATCAACGTCATAATGGAGCTATTAATGCGGTTGACAATCTCTCTCTCGACATATCTAAAGGGTCATTTGTAACAATTACCGGTGCTTCGGGGTC
>JADGPT010000223.1 GCA_017882345.1 Bacteroidales bacterium | reverse complement strand
TGGTGGAATGGATCTTTATTATTGCGATAAGCGTAATAATGACTGGGATAAACCTGTAAATCTGGGCCCGGTAATAAATACCCAAAAAAATGAATCCTTCCCTTTTGCATGCAAATATGGTAAACTCTTTTTTGCATCAGACGGACATAAAGGTTTTGGCGGGAAGGACCTGTTTTATACCCAGGAAATAAATGGAGAATGGATAGTTCCGGTGCACCTGGATTCAGCAATAAATTCAACAGCTGATGATTTTGGGCTTGTTACTGATTCAACATTTGAGAACGGGTATTTTTCAACAAACAGGCGGAAAACAGATGATATTTTCAGTTTCAGTTCAGCACCGGTAGAATTTACGAATTGCGACAGTATAAAGGAGAATAATTATTGTTTTACATTCTATGATGAACAAAATCATTTTATTGATACAATACCGGTAATCTATCAGTGGGATTTTGGTGACGGGATAATACGTATTGGTGCAGAGGTGAAGCACTGCTTTCCTGGTCCCGGAGAATATTCAGTTAAGCTCAGCATAATGGATGAACTCACAGGTAAAGCCATAGCAGAACAGGTTGAATATAAGGTAGAGCTTGAAAATATCGAACAGGCTTACATTAATTCATATAATGTTGGTGTTGTGGATAAATCAATATCTTTCGATGGGTTAAAAATCAACCTTAAAGATTTCAGGATAACAGACTATTTATGGAACTTTGGAGACGGATTTAAACCAGGCGGGTCTTTAATGAGTAAGACATTCAAAAAGAAGGGTGAGTATATGGTTCAGTTGGGCTTACTTGCTGAAAAAGATAGCCTGGGTACGATTCCCAAAACATGTGTCATGAAAAAAATAAGAATTTATGGTACCTGGCAGGAATTGGCATTAAAAGGTGAAAGAGAGGAAGATAAAGTAAATGAAAAAACTGATTCTTTCGCAGGACAAAACAAAACAATGCAAATCGGTATTTATTTTATGGATGATCTGGCTGAACGGCAAAAAGTAAAAATCAAAGAAGCGTTAAAGGAATCCGGAAAATTGGCCGTCAGATTTAACCAATACGGGATTATACCTGCTTCATATCCATTTCTTGATAATGTTGTTGGGGTTTTAAAAGAAAATCCGGATATCAGGCTTGAGTTAGTTCTACATGAAATTAAAGATGAAATACCGGGCGATACAATGGAAATATCAGAAAGATGGGCTCAGGAATTGGCCTTCTATTTTAAGAACAAAGAAATTGACATGGATGCATTCGGCAGTAAAGGCTTTGGTTTGTCCCATCCGGTCTTCAAACCATTTGTACCGGACAGCAAAACAATTGACGGAGTAATAGAATTTATATTTATGAAAAAGTAACAATCAAGAGTATTGACTAAATATGCATTGATCATATTATTTATTCTGAAAGCTGGCGTACCTGTATTTTCACAATCTGCACCGGCGATTGATGAAAATATTCCTTACCTGATGACCTTTGGAGGAAACGCTATCACATCATGGGGGGATGATGATTTTTGTCAGATATTCTTTTGCGTCATTCCTTCATCACAAACTGATCCTGTGTATATCCGTGTTTATGATCCGGATACGGGAGGAGACCTTGATGAAGTCAAGGGAGAATTTAATACTATTGTAAACTTTTCAATTTATGCAGGCAAAGGTTGCTGGTCGGATACAGCAGCACAAAGTATTCATCCGGCAGGAAATTATAAGAGCGGATATTTATTGTCATCAAAATCATTTGGGGCTGATCCGAAATACGATAAAAAGTGGTATAGTTTTGGACCTTTTAATCCTTTTGAAGGAGAGTATGTTGAGAAACTCGGGGGCCGTGTATTTAAAATCATTGCACAGGGGATATCAGGGGATGATGGGAATATATATAAATACTTTTTAAGTACGAGTCCGGTTGAAAATGTGGCAGTTGAGGGGGGTAATTTTTTTACCTATAAATATCATTTCAGGCTATCGGATGATCAAAAACATATATGTCAGATATATCCCTTTGTGGATGACAAGACCATTTCTATCGAAATCTCAAATTTTGACTGGGACGATGATGGAATAATCCGGATATTTTCAGTTGCCAAAAATGGTGTCTTATGCGATGTTTCAGGAGAAGACAATTGGATAGTAAGGAAATTCCCAATAGTGACTGAAGAAAAAAATTCGACCATTGAGATACAATTCAGAAAGAATCAATCCTTACTAGTAAAAAACAATAATGTGGTGATCGCTGTCAGGAATCAGTATGGGATTTCATTGCCATTTTATGTTATTCCGATAGGAGGTGTTCCTGTATATTCTCCGAAAATACGAATGAAATGAGAACTTTAGGCATTTTAGGCAATCCAAACTCCAGGCACTGTTTAGTTACAATGTTTTTATCTGTAAAAATTCATATAAAGGCTTATATAAATTGGAAAGGAATATTACTTTTTTTCTTTTCGGTTCTGACCAGCCATGCATTTCCCCAGGGCTATAATTTCCGCAATTTCACTTCAGAAGATGGATTAACCCAATCCTATGTTTATACAATAATCCAGGATATGCATGGTTATTTGTGGGTTGGTACAGATAACGGATTATTCAGATATAATGGATTTAAATTTGAAAACTATCCAACCAGTGACTCATTGGCAGACAATTTTATAGCTTGCGGTATCAGCGATGGGGAATGCCTCTGGTTTGGCCATAGGAATGGCCGGTTATCATATTTTAATGGGAAAAAGTTTCTCGCTGTTAATATAACACAACCGGATTTAAGCTCTATTACACATTTTGCAAAAAGTCCGGATAACCAGATCTGGGTAAGTACCTATTCTGATGGCTTACTGAAATTAAGTAAAGATACAGGTGTGGTAAAACATTATCTATTTAAGGATCCGACAATTATAATATCATTTGACTTTCTTGATAATAGTGAATTGCTTGTTGGTACAAATACAGGCTTATTATATTGCAGATTAAAAGAATCAGGTGAAATTGAAATAATCCGGTCTGTTTTAGAAATTCCGGAATCCAAAGTAACGTGCATTCAAAAAATGATGAACAAGTCCGGATTTTATATTGCAACGGAAGATGATGGCATATTTCAACTCACTAATGAAGACAACCTGTTTAAGGTTTCAAAAATAATTGCAGATACTGATTTTGACTTCACCGGTATACAGGAGATTTATGAAGACAGCCGGTCAAATTTATGGTTATGTTCTAAAGGAAAAGGAAATGGGCTTATCAAAATGAGTTATTCCGCCTCAGCGGAGTCGAAAAAGATTAGTTATTTTAATAAGGCCAATGGATTTGCAACAGACAATGTAAATACTGTATATGAAGACCGTGAAGGAAATATCTGGAGTGGCAATTTTGGTCAGGGATTAACACTAATTACACCTAAAACTTTTTCTGTCAATAAATTTGATACCCCTTTAATTGGGAATGACATTTTTTCAATCTGGTTCAACCAGCAATACAGGTGGATAGGAACTGAAAACGGCCTGGTAAAAATGGATCAGTTGACGGGCAAAATTGTTAAGTTTTACAGCAAAGGCAGTGGATTACCAAAAGATACGGTTACAACGATTTATTCCAGCAATGGAAAAGAACTTTGGATTGGAACCGGGAGAAATGGTGTATTCCGGATGGACGTAGGGAATGAGAAAATTTTTAAATACCCTATTGGGAATGGAGTACTTGAAAACTCTATAAACATTATAACCGGGAAAGGAGAACAGGTCTGGATCGGTACATGGAAAGGATTATGCAGTATTAATTCAGGTACCAACAGGATAAATTGGTATACTATTAACCAGGGCGGCTTACCTCATAATTTTATTAATTGTTTATATTTAGACAGAACAGACAGACTATGGGTAGGCACACGCAGTAATATACTGGCATACATTCAGAACGAAAAGGTCTTTAAGACACCTTTTAATCCCGGTAGCGAAATCAGAACAATTACTGAAGATACAGATTCCCGGATTTGGGTAGGTTCAAACGGGAATGGTGTTTTTATGATAGAGTCCGATTCTATTGCTAATATTACGACAAGAGAAGGTCTTTTATCAAATTATTGCTATTCGATTATTTGTGATGATCATAAAAACATTTGGGTTGGTCATAAAGTTGGATTAAGCAGAATCAGAATAGCTGATTTTTCAGTGAAACCTATACAGCATATTGAAAGCATAACGGATAGTTACCAATTTAATCCAAATGCAATAATTAAAGATCAACAGGGAAAAATCTGGTTTGGATCGGATAAAGGCATGGTTTCCTATGACCCATCAATGGAGTATCCCAAATTACAACCACCTGTTTTAGGAATTACTTCAATTAAGATTAATGATGA
>JADGPT010000003.1 GCA_017882345.1 Bacteroidales bacterium | reverse complement strand
CTCCGTAATGATTATTGACGGCAAAAAACATCTGATTGTACAGACTGAAAAAAACCTCATTTCCCTGAACCTCGCGGACGGAAAACTAATGTGGCAGATAGCGACTCCTGTTCAGCAACGGTTCTATAATTGTGTTAGTCCATATATTGATGGACAAACAATTTATTTAACCGGACAGGGAACAGGAACGAAAGCGCTTAAAGTAGAGAAGAGTGGTAATGAATATGTTACAAAAGAATTATGGACCAACCCCACAATAGGAGCAAAATGGAACACCCCTGTACTTAAAGATGGATTCCTCTATGGATTCACTGATCAGAAAAGAATCTACTGCCTGAATTCAACAACTGGACAAACTGCATGGATCGATAATGCTGTCAACAGTGACTTTGCTTCAATCGTTGATTGTGGTACAGTAATTATAGGATTACCAAGTACCGCAAACCTGATAGTATTTAAACCTGCGTCAACTGCTTATAGTGAAGTGATAAAATACAAGGTTTCAGAAACCTCTGTTTATTCATACCCAATAGTTGCAGGAGAAAAGATATATATAAAAGATGCGGAAACTTTGATGATGTATAAGATAAATTAGTTTCAACTTGCCTCTCTCATCATAAACTTACCCTTCGAGTTTGTGAGAAGGTTCTTAGTCAGGTAAGCTACGCCAGAGCCAATTGCCGCAATTACTACTGGCTTAATTGTCAGCCAGTTAATAACGCCTCCATTGGCAATAAGCTGATATAAGCCGGTAATGAATGTGCAAAACATTACTACTATCAACCCGTTTATAAAATCGCGACTGTTAAGTCTTAAGAATTTAGATTTCATTGTTATAATTATTTCAGAGATACATCATTTTATACCAAATTTACATAATAAAATGATAACTATCAAGCAACAGGGATTATTTTTCTATTGGGTATGTGGCATAGGGTCTTACCAGACCTTCTCCATAAGCAGAATATTCCGCAGATCGTTTGGCGTGATATTTTCCCTGATTTCACCTGTATCAACGACGGAAATAAATCCGGATTCTTCGGATAGTACAACAATAAGTGCATCAGAGTGTTCCGACATCCCGATTGCAGCCCTGTGACGCATCCCGAATCGGGGAGGTAAAGTGACCTGGTCAGTAGTTGGTAAGGGACATCTGGCAGCGAGTATCAATCCGCCTTCAATAAGTACAGCCCCGTCGTGCAATGGAGTATTCTTGAAAAATATTGTTTCAAGTAATTCTGCACTTATCTGCGCTTTAAGTATCTCCCCTCCTTCAGAAAAGAGATCAAGACTGCTTTTTCTGCCAATCACTATCAGAGCTCCGGTTTTCTTTGATGCAAGTCTTTCACATGCTTTTACAATCTCCTCGGCTTCTCTGGGGCTTCCTGGTTCATTTGTAACCAAAGAGAACAACCTGCTGAACGAGAATCTGCTCCTTGTGATATACTTGTTTCCAATTACCAGTAAAAACCTTCTGACTTCTTGTTGAAACACAATAATAAGAGCAATAACGCCAACGCCAATAACCTGACCAAGTAAAGCGCTTATCAGCTCCATGTTCAGAGCTTTTACAACAAGCCAGAAAAGGTAGATAAAAAAGATTCCCAGGAAGATGCTGAAAGCTGCTGTACCTCTGATAAGACGGTATAGCTGAAAGAGTACTATTGCAACAAGAACAATATCAATAATATCAAGAATGGTTATATGAAATGGCATAATTATAATCTAAATAATCGTTAATAATAAAGAAACATTTTTAAGCGTAAACTTAATGGTCCATAGACTTTTGTCCGAATATTGATGTTTGAATGTTTTGATTTTTCACTTTTGTCTTTTTACTTTCTTCGTCCACCATAGCTTTCTTTGACTGACGAAATGCCTGTGAAGATGGTAGCGAAGGTGGATTGTCTTTTGTCTTTACAACTTATTCCCGGAATTTCTGATCCTCAAAATTAATTGTACAGTCTGTACTGCCTCTTTTACGTCATGAACCCTCAAAATATCAGCGCCATTAAAAAGTGCTATTGCATTAAGCGCTGTAGTTCCATTCAGAGCCTCATCAGCAGAAATATCAAGTGTCTTCCAGATCATCGATTTTCGTGATATACCAACGACAACCGGCAACCTGGCTATTGAAAAATCGCCGAGTCTCCTGAGAAGTTCAAAGTTATGATCAATGGTTTTCCCGAATCCGAAACCGGGATCAATTATAATATCCTTTACTCCTGAAGAATTTAATCTGAAGATCCTTTCGCCAAACCATTTAAGAATATCTGCTACAATATCTTCATAAACCGGTTTATTCTGCATCGAGCGCGGATTCCCCTTCATATGCATCAAAATATATGGAACATTCAGATTCTCAATAGTAAAGAACATTTCGCTGTCAGCGTCACCCCCTGAGATATCATTTATCATGTTAGCACCGCATTCAACAACAGCCTCCCTGGCAATATCGGCACGAAAAGTATCAACTGATATAATCGCCTCAGGGAATTCCCTGCTTATCAGTTTAATTGCCTTCAGGACACGTGCACCCTCCTCCTGAATTGAGATATCTGCTGCTCCCGGACGTGAGGAGTATCCCCCGACATCGAGTATATCTGCACCATCCTCTAACATTCGTGTTGCTGCACTCAGTATCTCTTCATCGGTACTATAGCGGCTTCCGGAATAGAAAGAGTCAGGTGTAATATTTAATATTCCCATCACCCTGGGGATTGCAAGGTCAAGCAGTTTGCCCCCTGCGTTAATATACTGAGGTTTTTCCGGAAACATAGTTTTAAAGAATAGACGAAATTAACGAAATTTGCAATAAACCAATCATACATTTCCATCTTTGCCCTGTGGTTATTATATTTGTACTGATTGAAATCAATTAAATGATGAAGCTTTTAGTTATTGAAGGGGTGGATGGCGCCGGCAAATCAACACAGATAAAGTTGTTAAGAGACTTTTTATCAAAGAAAGGGTATGACTGTGAATATATGCACTTCCCCAGAACTGAAACCCCATACTTCGGAGAGCTTATTGCAAGGTTTTTAAGAGGAGAATTCGGATTATTGGATGATGTTGATCCATACCTGGTTGCAATGCTTTATGCAGGTGACAGAAAAGATGCTTCAGCCATAATAAGCAATTGGCTGACTGAAGGAAAGATTGTCCTGCTCGACAGATATACATATTCAAATATAGCGTATCAATGTGCCAAGTTAAATGATATAAAGAGCCAGGATAAGCTTATGAACTGGATTATGTCTCTCGAGTTTAATCATTTTGCAATTCCAAAACCCGACCTTAATATTTTCCTCGATGTCCCATTTGCTTTTGCAGAAAAAAATTTAATGAAAACAAGAACCGGAAATGACCGGAATTATCTTAACGGAACCCGTGATATCCATGAAGAGAGTATAGTATTTCAGAAAAAGGTCAGGGATATTTATCTGAGAGTTTCAAAATCGGATGACCGGCTAGCGGTTATCAACTGTGGTAACAGCAATGGGACGATGCTTACTCCTTCTGAAATATTTAATCGTATATTAAATGTTTTCAATAATAAAAAGTGCGTTTGAAATGAAGATATTAAGAACTCTGAGCAGAATAATAATTGGTCTGGTCTTTATCTTCTCCGGAATAGTTAAAGCAATTGATCCTCTGGGCTCTGCGTATAAATTCCATGATTATTTTCAGGCTTTTCATCTTGGGTTTCTTAATAATCTAAGCCTCCCTCTTGCTATCCTCCTGTGTACGGCTGAATTCATCGCAGGTTTTTCATTACTTACAGGTTTCAGGCAGAAAACAGGAATCTGGGGTGTCTTTATTCTTCTGGTAATCTTTACTCCTCTTACATTCATACTTGCACTGACTAATCCCGTTTCAGACTGTGGCTGTTTCGGCGATGCAATCCATCTTACAAATTGGCAGACATTTGGAAAAAATATAGTCTTAGTTTCCTTATTGATAGTACTTTATACAGGTAAAAACCAGATTAGGAGTATCCCGGGGAAAACAACTGAATGGATTATAATAATCATAACTACTGTTCTTTTTGTTATTTTTTCGCTGGCAAACCTCAGATATTTACCTGTTATCGATTTTCTTCCGTATAAATCAGGAGTGAAAATTGCCGATAAAATGATTATCCCCGAAGGAGTTCCGGGCGATGAGTACAGCACTACATTTATCTATGAAAAAAACGGCGTCAAAAAGGATTTTAACATTAATAACTATCCGGCTGATGATTCAACCTGGAAGTTTGTTGATCAGAAATCCGTCCTGGTAAAAAAAGGATATAAACCTCCTATACATGATTTTATCATAACTGCATTAAATGGAGAGGATCTTACTCAAAATATACTATCTTACTCCGGATATTCTGTTTTAATGATAACTAAAAAACTTTCTGAGGCAGGACAAAGATCTTTATCCGAAGGATTTAAACTTGGCAATTATTGCATGGCAAACGGAATTAACTTTTATATTCTCACCTCTTCAGGAACAGATGAGGTGAAAAGTTATGAAAACGGGTTGAATTTCTGTTCTGCAGATGAGACTACTTTGAAGACAATGGTAAGAGCAAATCCGGGTTACATTTTGCTTAAAGATGGAATAATTCTTGAAAAATGGTCATGGGCAAATGTTCCTAAACCGGAATGGTTTGGAAAACTTCCGGTTTTAAATAAATAATTTATGCCACAACTTCAGGCACTCCAAACTTTAGATCACTTTAAGTACTCAATTTTTTGTACATTTAAATATAATTACATCTTAAAACATTAATTTATATGAGAAAGAAGATTGTTGCCGGTAACTGGAAAATGAATATGGATCTGGCAGAAGGCCTGAAGTTCGCCGGGTCGATTGAAAAGTATTTCAGGGAAACTCCTTCGGATAAGGCATTGGTTATCTTATGTCCACCGTTTATACATCTGGCTGGAGTGGGCGAAATTCTTAAACACGGGAAGGTAGCACTTGGCGCTCAAAACTGTGCAGCCGAGGCTTCCGGAGCCTTTACAGGTGAAGTTTCAGCATGGATGGTAAAAAGTACCGGTGCCCAGTATGTTATAATAGGGCATTCTGAAAGAAGAACTTACTATCATGAGGATGATAAACTTCTGAATAAAAAGACATTACTAGCTATTAACAGCGGATTGAAGGTTATTTTCTGCATAGGTGAAGTATTAAAAGAAAGGGAAGCCGGACAACATTTTCTTATTGTAAAAAGACAACTTCAGGAAGGATTATTCAACCTTACTGAGGAACAAATGGATATGATTGTTCTGGCGTATGAACCGGTGTGGGCAATCGGAACAGGATTGACTGCAACGCCTGATCAGGCTCAGGAGATGCATAAGTACATCCGTGATCTGGTTAAAGAGAAATATGGCAATGATTGCGCTAAGAAACTCCCGATTCTTTATGGAGGTAGCTGCAAACCATCAAATGCCAATGAAATCTTTTCTAAGCCCGACGTAGATGGTGGATTGATAGGCGGTGCAGCTCTTAAAAAAGAGGATTTTACAGCTATAGTGGAAGCATTTTAACCCTCCTCTCTGACCAGATTCTAACACCTTAAATGGTTAAAGCCCCCCAATTGGGGGGTTGGGGGTAAAAACAGGTGGGATGGGGGTGAAAAGGATGGGGTCTGTCAGTATAAAAGTTAAATAATTTCTGATTTCATGTCAAAAAAGCTGGCAATTCTGATTCAGTTAATCTTTTTAGTATCTACCGGGATATTGCATTCCCAGGCCAAATCTGCATTTTCCGGAGATCCTGCAAAGTTCAGAACCGAACTCACATCTTTTATGGGACCGAACCTTAATGCCGATCAGCTTGCAAACCTTAATACATTCCTTTCCAGATGGGACAGCTCTGCTTTCAGCTCTGATATTATGAATAAAATAATTAATGTTTCGGTTCAGTTATCATCGAGACAAATGAGACCTGTACCCCACTTTAATGATTTTCTGTTGACCCTGAATTATTTCATCGAGTATAAACGTGACGTCTCTTTTTTCACGAATTGGTTTAAAGGCTTAAGTGAAATAGCATTCAGTCAGACATTTACAAATGACAATATCGACAGGTATTTTAAAAATAGCAGCCTGATGGTCAAAGAAAATGTGCTCTTCGAATCTGGAAGTGTTAAATGGAAGGTAAAGAATAATACTCTTAAATTTTTGCACGACACTGCTATTTATGTTACTGTTTCCAACGCTACACTAACATGCTATTCTCAAAAAGACAGTACAGAACTATACAATGTCACGGGAAGTTACTATCCTGAGACCCAGCAATTCATAGGTACAAAAGGTGTCGTTACCTGGGAAAAAGCCGGATATCCACGTAATGAAGTTTTTGCTGAACTCACCGGCTATACAATTAATATGACAAAAAGCAGTTTCACCGTTGATTCTGCGAAACTTACGCATGCTACCTATTTTAAAGAACCGGTTACAGGATTACTTGCCGACCAGGCAATAAGCTTTACCAACAAGGAAAAAGCTAACTATCCTCGTTTTGAAACTTATGCAAAAGAATTTAAGATTAAAAACATATACAAGGGTGTTAATTATGAAGGCGGACTCACATTTGAAGGGGCTAATGTGAAGGGAACCGGTAAAAATGCTGACCCGGCGAAAATTACTCTTTTCAGAAATGATACTCTTTATCTCAGAATACGTTCAAAAGAATTTCTCTTCTCCAAAACCGGATTAAGCAGCCAGGAAGTTACCATGTCGCTGTATCTTGACAAGGATTCAATATACCATTCAAACCTGGGGTTTTCATACTTTGTTTCTACCAGACAGGTAAATCTCTTCCGCACAAGTAATCCGATCTCCGGGAGTCCCTATTTCGATTCATTTCACAACCTCGACATGTATTTTGAATATTTGTCGTGGAATATGAACGATTTTAAAATTGTTCTTTCACATGCAAGAGGAGCCTCTCTTGGACATGCAGAATTTGAATCCACCTCGTTCTTCAACTCAGCCTATTTTTTACAGTTGATGGGACTCGATGAATACCATCCTCTAAACCGTCTGACTAAATTTGCAGAATGGTTCTACTCCGAGACATTTTCCGTGGCTGAATTTGCCAGATGGCTTAATAGGCCTGTAGAGGCTGTTACCGGTTTATGCATCGATATGGCCAATAAGGGCTTTATTTTCTATGATAGAATTAATAATGAGGTCACAATAAAGAAAAAAACAAAGGATTTCCTCAATTCATATGCCAGAAAAAAAGACTATGATATCATAAATATAGTCAGCGAAACAAGAGCACCTGCTGATAACGCTATCCTTGATCTGAAAAAATTCGGTCTGACAATAAATGGTGTATCCAGCGTCTTACTTAGCGATTCCCAGAAGGTTGCAATTTATCCTTATAATAAACAATTGATAATCGGTAAAAACAGAAACATTAATTTTGACGGTATCGTTGAAGCAGGTCTATTTACAGTTTTCGGGCATAATTTCTTATTCAGCTATGATACATTTAAGATCAGGCTTCAGAAAATCGATTCCATAAAAATTTCTGTTGAGACCGATAAGAGGGATAAACTGGGTAATCCTATTATTCAAAATGTAGAGAATCTTATTCAACTGGGCTCAGCGGAACTTTATATCGATAAACCGGATAACAAATCCGGATTAAAAAGCCTGAAGCAGTATCCGATCATAAATACAACTACAAACTCATATATTTTCTATGATAAGATAGCCGGACTTGAGGGTGTTTACAAACAAAAGGATTTTTATTTTAAGGTTGATCCTTTCACCTATGAAAATATAGATCATTACACAAACAAGGATTTGAACCTATCGGGAGAATTTGTGGGAGGAAATATTCTTAAACCAATGCGTCAGTATCTGGTTATACAGGAAAACAACTCATTAGGATTTAATATGACCATCCCTCCGGAAGGGATTGAAGTGTATGGGAACAGGGGTATATTATATAATGCTCTTAGCATGAGTAACAAGGGACTGACAGGAAGCGGGACTATAAAACATTTGACATCCACAACAGTATCGGATGAATTTAAATTCTTCCCTGATTCCATGATCACCAATGCCTCGACTTTCAATATTGAAAAAGATGGATCAGGAATATTTCCCATACTTAACAGCCAGGATGTCGCAGTCAGATGGCTGACTCAAAAAGATGAATGGATAGCAACCACCGCAGAAGGAAAGACTTTTAATATGTTCGGAAATGGAACAACCCTTGATGGCAAATTATCACTTTCCCCGGCAAGACTGAATGGTACTGGAATAATTAATTTAACCGATTCCAGAGTCACTTCCAATCTTTTCAGTTTTACATCGAATGCAATTAAAGCCGATACTGCTGATTATACTCTCAAATCGCTTTCCACAAACGGATATTCATTTATTGCGGAAAATGCCAATACAGAGATCAATTTTGATCTTAAGATGGCACACTTCAGGTTAAATACTGATTCATCAGTTGTAAAATTTCCAGAGATCCAATATATCTGTACAATGACAGATTTTACTTACAATATGGAAAACCGTATTCTCAATATGGAGCAGAAGGGAAAGTCGAATATTCCTCTTTTAACAACTGATAAACTCATAAAGCTTGACTTCGCCAGACTTGATAAGCCGACTTTTTTTGCCACAAACAATCTTTCTGATACAGTCGCTTTCTCATCATGGAAAGGAAGTTATCACCTGGATCAGGAATATATTGAAGCGGAAAACATAAATTATATTCATATTGCTGATGCACTCATTCAACCAGAAAATGGGAAGATTATAATTAACCGGAGAGCTAAAATTCAACAGATGCAGAATGCCGTCATTGCTTTGAACCACAGACACATATTGCATTCTGCAAAGATTGATATTGAATCAACAAAAAGATATACCGGTAGCGCTATTTACGATTATTTGGATGAAAATAAAGAGATTCAGAAAATTAATTTTCCGGAATTGGAGGTCGATACGGCAACAACCTACGCGAAAGGCTATATACCTGTATCTCAAAAATTCATGCTAAGTCCTGCTTTCTCATTTTCCGGTGATGTTGCCCTCTCAGCCCGGGCCGATAATCTTACCTTTACAGGAGCTGCAGGTATCTTGCATAATTGCAGAACAATCGAGAGTTATTCACTCAAATTCAAATACCAGATCGATCCAAAAAATGTTATGATCCCCGTCGTTGAGAAACCCAGAGACATGAATGATAATCTTGTAGTTTCCGGATCTTTCATCAATATTGATTCTATTCATATATATCCAACTTTCCTTTCTGCCCAAAAATCATGGTCCGATGTCGCTCTGGTAAACTCAAATGGATGGC
This sequence comes from Bacteroidales bacterium, assembly GCA_017882345.1. Taxonomy (GTDB): domain Bacteria; phylum Bacteroidota; class Bacteroidia; order Bacteroidales; family VadinHA17; genus LD21. Next base: position 34,682 of record JADGPT010000003.1, on the reverse strand, counting down.
TCTACTATGAAAAAGCAAAAGGCAGATACTTAATCGCCTCGCGTGAAAAGCTTATCGATCAGACTCTTCCGGGGAATATGATTGGCTTCGATAAAAACTACTGCATATTGTCGGGAGAGGGACATATTGATTTTGGCGCAAAGCTTGACCTTGTTAAACTTACCAGTGCTGGCAATGTAGTTCATGTCCTTGATTCGGGTAAAGTTAACATTAATGCGATCCTTGCCCTTGATTTTCATTTCTCCTCTGAAGCCCTTAAAGTTATGGCAGATGAAATAAGAATGATGCCGTCGCTTAAACCTGTGAATCTGAATTCAGATCTGAATAACAAGGCTATGAAGGATCTCCTGGGAGTGAATATTGCATCGCAATTAAAGGAGGACATGGATCTGTTCGGCGCAACAAGGAACCTGCCGAAGGAATTTAAATACGAACTTCTTCTCAACGATGTAAAACTCTTCTGGAATGAATCTACAGCATCCTTCCGATCGACAGGTAAAATAGGTATCGGATTCATAGGACCACAACCTGTAAATGTTTATGTTGACGGCTATATTGAGATTCAAAGAAGAAGATCGGGTGATTTGATTGATATATATCTGAAAGCAGATCAATCTACCTGGTATTATTTCTCATATTTCAGAGGCGTAATGATGACACAGTCGGGGAACAACAGCTATAATACAATTATTGCCAAAACGAAACTTAATGATAGAAAACACCCTGAATCAACAATAAAAGTACCTTATACATATATGATTGCAGTTGAAGACCGGCTTGGCAAATTCCTTCAGAGAATGTCGGATAACAAAGCGGAAGATAATTCCAGGGATCTCAATGGTCTTATAAAATGACCCTGCCCCGCTCGCCAAGCTCTATCAGTTCAAGATCGTGAATGTTTTTCCCATCAATATAAAACCTGATTGCTGTCATATACTTATGAAAACCGTTATAACCAGCAGCCCCAGGATTCATATATAAAAATCCTGACTTTTTATCATTCATCACCTTTGCGATATGTGAATGTCCGCAAATAAAAAGATCAGGAGGATTTTCATTCAGAGCAGGTAATATTCTGCGGTCATAATGGCCGGGTGTTCCACCAATATGGGTAAGCCAAACCCTGATTTCTTCAGCCATGAAAATTAAATTCTCTTTATAAATACTTCTGATAACTGCATCATCAATGTTACCGTAAACAGCTTTCAAAGGTTTGAAGCTGGAAAGTCTATCTGCTGTTTCAACGTTTCCAATGTCTCCTGCATGCCATATTTCATCACAATCTGCAAAATGATCAAAAAGCCGCGGGTGAATCCATCCATGTGTGTCCGAGAGAAGACCTATTTTCATATATAAATTTTTACCCCCCACCCCCCAAAATGGGGGGCTTTTAAAGTTATGTCTGTTTTTTAACCCCCCATATGGGGGGAAGGGGGGTTGAAACAGCAAAGGTTTTAACAATACTGCGTAAATATAAGTTCTAATTTCCTAATTTTGCATAAATTGGTTTCTATGCAGATATTTTATGCACCTGATATTATTGGCAAAACGTATACACTTGACGAAAACGAGTCAAAGCATTTGATCAGGGTACTAAGAATGACAAGAGGCGCTAAGGTCAGGCTGATTGACGGTAAAGGGAATCTGTATGAGGGAATCATAAGCGAACCGGATCAGAACAAGTGCAGAATTGAAATCACAGGGGAAATTAAGGATTTCGAAAAAAGGAATTACAGGCTTCATATTGCAATCTCACCATTAAAGAATCCTGAACGATTTGAATGGTTTATTGAAAAGAGTGTTGAGATAGGTATCGATGAGATTACTCCTCTGGTTTGCAGAAATACTGAAAAGCCGGGAATAAAGCCGGGAAGAGTTAACAATCTTATCATTTCGGCAATGAAACAATCTCTTAAAGCAACAAAGCCGGTACTTAATGAACCATGTAATTTCAAAGATTTTATAAATATGGATTCAAAAGGCGTCAGGATGATTGCTCATTGTAATGATTCAATAATAAGAAGCAGGGTATCTGATGTATATTCAAAAAGTGATAGTGCAATAATAATGATCGGACCGGAAGGCGATTTCACCAGGGAAGAGATTGATTCTGCAGTCAACAGAGATTTTTTTCAGGTTCATCTTGGACAAAGTCGTCTTAGAACAGAAACGGCAGGCGTTGCAGCCTGCCATTCGATATACTTTTTAAATCAATAATACAGATACTATCCGGCCATAAAGTTATTCGCGATTCCTCCCTTTTAACATTTCCTGGCATTGATTTCCATCTACCTGTAACCTTTAAACTTTTTTCCTGATTTTTTTTATCAGGCTCGTTGTCAAGCATCTCTCCGGAACCGGTTTTACTTGCCGGAGTAGTTCAATCACTTCAAAGAATTCAAAGTTTAAACCCATTGCATCTTCAAAAAGATCTATGTCTTCAACTTTGATATCCCGGAATGTGATAAATTGAGTAAAAATTAATCCCATAGGCTCCATATTCTCAGTTTTAATGAAAACGCCCCGGATTACATATTATTGTTATATTAAATAATTAATTTATATGTTCTTATTCGATAATGATCCCGATCTAATTCAGTGTCAAAGTGATTTTATTCTCAACCATTATTCTCCTCATATTAATGAGGGCATATCTCATACGGCCAAGAGCTGTATTTATACTTACATCAGTAATATCAGCGATTTCTTTAAAGCTTAATCCTGCATAATGCCTCAGGATTACTACTTCCCTTTGGTCATCAGGTAAATGGCTAATTATATTTCTTACGTCTTTTTGTATCTGTCGTTTAATCATATCGTCTTCTACATTGTCTTCAGCAAACGATTTTGAATTAAAAAGATCAGACTCATAATTATCGTTAGAAATAGTATTCATCTGCTTGATCCTGCGGAAATGGTCTATAATAAGGTTATGAGCTATACGCATCACCCAGGAGACAAATTTTCCGTTATCGGAATATTTACCCGCTTTAACAGATTGAATAACTTTAAGGAAAGTATCCTGAAAGATATCTTCTGCAAGAGCCTGATCACGTATATAAAGACTTATATACGCGAAAACCTTGTTCTTATGACGGTGGATTATCTTTTCAAAGCACGACTGCTCACCCTTTATGAACCTCAGAATCAGTTCATAATCGGAAATCATCTTATTCATAACTCTCTCGTTTAATTAACTAGAGTAGAGATGTTTTATAGGCAGTCTGTTTTTCGTTAGTAAATGTTGCAATTACAAAGAAAGCAATTTTTTTGATTTGAAAGTATTACTTTTGAGCTTTAACAGAAATTTAACAAGTTTTTTAAAGAATCAGATATGGATGGCTTTATTGAAATCAGGGGGGCAAGGGTACATAATCTGAAAAATGTCAGTCTTAAAATTCCCAGAAATAAAATTGTTGTAATAACCGGGGTATCCGGATCGGGGAAATCTTCTCTTGCTTTTGACACAATATATGCTGAAGGTCAGAGAAGATACGTAGAAAGTCTCTCATCTTATGCCCGTCAGTTCCTTGGCCGGATGAATAAGCCTGAAGTTGATTTTATAAACGGCATCCCTCCTGCCATTGCAATTGAACAGAAAGTTAATTCCAGAAATCCACGTTCCACAGTTGGTACCTCGACGGAGATTTATGATTATATGAGACTTCTGTTTGCCAGGATTGGCAGGACATATTCTCCGGTTTCCGGAAAAGAAGTCAAAAAACACAGTGTAGATGATATTATTGATTTTCTTGCTGCTCTGCCTGAGGGAACTAAAGTAATTATTACTTCTTCAGCGGAGATACCAGAAAACATTAAAGTTTCGGAATATTTTTTATTCCTCGAAAAACAGGGATTTAATCGTATTGAATCAGAAGGCAAACTCATCAAAACTGATGAGCCGGAATCTTTAAATAAATATAAACCAGGTCAGCAGATAAACATAGTAATCGACAGACTGGTAATTGAACATTCTCCTGACAGTTTCAGCCGGGCTGCCGACTCTGCACAAACAGCATTTCAAACAGGCAAAGGATATTGTCAGGTGGTTGTACTCAATGATAAGGTGGTGAGAAGAGAAAGCTTTTCGAATAAATTTGAAGAGGATGGAATTCTTTTTGAAGAGCCTTCTGAATATTTGTTCAGTTTTAATAATCCTATCGGTGCTTGTCCGGTTTGTGAGGGATATAGTAAGATTATAGGTATAGATGAAAATCTTGTTATACCCAACCAGAACCTCTCAGTTTATGAGGATGCTATTGCTTGCTGGAAAGGGGAAACAATGAAAAAGTGGAAAGAAAGACTGGTAACTAATGCCGGATCATTCGACTTCCCGATACATAAACCGGTCTACCAGCTTACTGATGAACAAAAGGCGCTTCTCTGGAAAGGAAATAAATATTTCGATGGTATAAACAAATTCTTTGATCATATCGAGGAGAAAAAATTCAAAATTCAGTACCGGGTACTTTTAAGCCGGTATCGAGGGAAAACAACATGTCCTGAATGCAAGGGATCAAGATTACGTAAGGAGGCAGGTTATGTAAAGGTTGGTGGAAAAACAATCCAGGAACTTGTTTCAATCCCTGTCGGAAAGCTTTATGAAGTAATTTCTGCAATTAAGCTTAATGAACCTGATGCCACGGTTGCAGAAAGACTGATCAAAGAGATCACCGTCCGGCTGAAGTTCCTTATTGAGGTCGGTCTGCCATATCTTACGCTCGACAGGGTCTCTGCAACATTGTCAGGGGGAGAATCCCAGAGAATAAACCTTTCGACTTCACTGGGTAGCAACCTTGTAGGTTCGATGTACATTCTTGACGAACCCAGTATTGGGCTTCATCCCCGGGACACCAACCTTTTGATCGGGGTATTGAAAGAGCTAAGAGACCTGGGTAACTCAGTAATTGTAGTGGAGCATGAAGAAGAGATTATAAGAGCCGCTGATGAAATAATTGATATGGGACCGGAAGCAGGCAGGCTCGGTGGTGAGGTAGTTTATCAGGGGGGTCTCGATCTTACAACAGCAAATAAATCACTTACTGCCAGCTATCTCAGTGGCAGATTGGTTGTACCTGTTCCGGGAACCAGAAGAAAATGGAATAGCTATATTGAAATTAAAGGTGCAAGGGAGAATAACCTGAAAGGCATTGATGTAAAGTTTCCTCTCCATACCATTACTGCCGTTACAGGAGTGAGCGGTTCAGGTAAGTCAAGTCTTGTATCTGATATATTATATAAAGTATTGTCTAACAGGATTAACGGAACAAATTTAAAACCAGGTCAACATGGAGAAATCACTGGAGACACATCCAGTATAACAGGCATTGAAATGGTTGATCAGAATCCTATAGGCAGATCGAGCAGATCAAATCCGGTTACATACCTAAAAGCTTATGATGAAATCCGGAAACTTTATTCAGAGCTGCAGTCTTCAGTCCAGAATAATTATAAAGCATCACATTTTTCATTTAACATTGAAGGCGGCAGATGTGAAGAATGCCAGGGAGAAGGAATAATACGGGTTGAAATGCAGTTTATGGCCGATGTGGAACTGACATGTGAAAGCTGCAAAGGGATGAGGTTCAAAAAGGACATACTCGATGTGAGATATAATGATAAGAACATTTATGATATGCTTGAGATGACCATAGATGAAGCAATTGAATTTTTTAATTCACATCCGGGAAAGAATGAGAAGAGGATTGTTGAAAAGCTGAAACCGCTTTCAGATGTCGGTTTGGGATATATCAAGATGGGACAGTCGTCAAGTACTTTGTCGGGAGGTGAAAGTCAAAGGGTAAAATTGGCATATTTCCTTAGTCAGGAACGAGGTAGTGGACATATATTATTTATTTTTGACGAACCTACAACAGGATTGCATTTTCATGATATAAATAAGCTTCTTAAATCAATAAATGCCCTTGTCGATCACGGACATTCAGTGATACTTATTGAACATAATCAGGAAGTGATAAAGAGTTCCGACTGGGTTATTGATCTTGGACCTGAAGGTGGAGAAGACGGTGGTTGGGTTGTTTTTGAGGGAAAACCTGAGGATCTGGCCCGATGTAAAGAATCTTACACAGGCAGATATCTGGCACCGAAACTGGTGAAACATATATAAAATATGGAGGGACGTTGCATGCAACGTCCCTCCTATTTTGTAATCGATATATTTTATTTTTTTATTTTGAATCCAAACATTATTGCAACACAACCACTTGCCGGTGTTTCACCTGGTTTATTAAATGAGTTAACTTTAACAATGAGCTTTAGCTGTTGACTGGATTGTAGTTTGAAATCCCATGTTTTAGCAAAGTTCGCATCTTTATTTGAATAGAGTACATTTTTATTTGCATCCAGTACCCTGAATTCCACATCCGGAAGTTTGTCTTCTCCACAGATTGAGACTCTGTAATCCATGTCGGAATAAAATGTTTTATATAGCTCGGCTTCCTCGCCTTCAACAAGTATTGCAGCATGATAGTTTCCATCATGGGTATACGCTCCCAACTCAGGGATGCAAACCTTTTTAGCGAATGCTTTGCACTGAGCATTTACATTAAAAGTTGTAGCAACTACAAGTAATGCCAGTATTGGAATTATTCTAAGTATTCTCATGGGGCTAGTTATTTACGAATGTCTTTCTTATCTCCGAAACAGTTATTGAGAGTTCCTTGAATACTTCAGGTGTCATATCAGTCTTAACCTCTGACTTTAGAACTGTCATATTTGATACTTTGTCAAACTCTGGTCTTATTTTTGAAGTTGTGATTGATATTTTATCAAAAACGACTTTCAGTTTTTTAACCTGAACAATTAGGTCATCAACTGCAGGATTCCCCTTACTGCTTTCAAGTAAATTTAAAAGTATGTCGATCGAAAGTTTCTGATCAATAATCCTGCCGACAAGCTTATTGCCATTAAATTCCTTCAAATCAACAAGTTGAGTAGAAATATATAATCCCTCGAACCATCCGCCTACTAGTACCATTGCTGCAATTGCGGGCTGACCATTATCTGAAAGATATGAATTAGAGTTCATAAAAGTCTCACTTACAATCTCCATAATAACTTCGCTGTTATTGATATTTTCCTCTAATTTGTCAATTTGTGACTGTTCAATTGCCTTAAGAATGCCCAGTCCATCAGCCATTTTCTTGGCAGCGTTCATATAATCAATAATAAGCTGAGTCTGTTCATATAAACTTGCAAAACTTAAATCGCAGGTATAAATTCCCAGATTAAGAGCCATGCTTTTATTCGTCACATAACTATTTACATTACCTATAGGATTGAGCAGAGCCTCATCGAACCTTGCACCAGCCGATTTTATGAGCATAGCTGACTCAAGGGGTGACGGAAGTGCATTAAATATTTTTTCTGCCTGCTGAATATCTTCAACTACAGTTGCATTTTCTTTTGGAACACTAACTTTTACATCTTCCTTAGTTGTCTTTGTACCTCCGGACTTGCAGCCCATAAGCAGACTGGTGAACATTAAAACTACCACCAGAATTTTTGAACAAATGCCATATTTTTTATTCATGATCTAAATATTTAATTTCAAATCTAATTCACGACTAAATTAGTATAATATTTTTATTTTTCAAAAACAGCTTTAACTAATTGCTGGTATTTCTAACTTTGTCTCAAATTAGCTAACGATGATAAAATCAGAGAAAAAGCTAAAGAAGCTTGTTGAAACACTTAATAAAGATAACAATATTTCGATAACTGACACTATTGAATTGCTTCGTAAGGAAAAGCCCTTTGAGGGTGCAATCGGTTTACTTACTGCCTTTTATAACAAAACCGATGATATGTCAATAAGAAAAACAATTGCTGGTTTTATTAATGATCTGAAAGATCAGACTGCATGTGAAGAGGTCATAAAAGAAATAAGGAAAGAATGGAAGCCAGATACTATCAGCATGTTAGTATCATCATGCTGGCAGTCAGGTCTTAATTATTCAGTTTATTCTCCCGATCTGGCAAGAGTATTTCTTACAAGTGACTATGTAACAGCAATTGAATGTCTTACAGTAATTGAAGATTCGATACATGAATTAAGCAAATCATTAAAGGATGAAATTATTAATATAATTCAGGAAAGCCCGGTTTCCCAGGATAATGAAAAGAAGCCTCTGATCTTTGAACTGATTTCGATTCTTGAAAGATAATTAGCTTTTATCTGATAGTCTGGGTTTCATCTTTAGAAGGTCCTTATCTTTTACCGAAAATTAAGCTCCCGATTCTGAGCATTGTACTTCCTTCCTTAAGCGCCATTGCATAATCTCCCGACATTCCCATAGATATCTCCTTAAAATAAATGCCGGATCTGAAATAACTGTCTTTCAGCGAATGAAAACACTCTCTCAGATTTGCGAATTCTTTCATAACCTGATTTGTGTCAGATATAAATGAAGCTATTCCCATCACACCACAGATCCTCACATTTCTCAAAAGTAAAACATCCTCTGATTGCAGGTTTTCATAAAGATCGGGCACAGAAAATCCGGATTTGGTCTTTTCAGTTGCAATATGAATCTGTAACAGACAGTCTACTACCCTATTTATCTTTAATGCTTCGGAGTTGATGGCAACCAATAGTTTGTATGAATCAACAGATTGTATCATACTGATAAATGACACAATAGATTTAACCTTATTGGTCTGAAGATGTCCTATCATATGCCATTCTATATCAGCTGGGAGAAGATCTTTTTTATTAAGAAGTTCCTGGACCCGATTTTCTCCAAAATATCTCTGCCCGGCATTATAGGCTTCAATGATATCGCCTACCGGTTTCGTTTTGGATATTGCAACAAGCCTGACAGATGAAGGGATCTGTGATTTTAAAAAGCTTATGTTTTCAGCAATGAGTGGCATATATATCTGTTAGTCAAGTAAATGAATAACCAGTCCGCTGCGGAGTTTTGGTTCAAACCAAGTTGACTTGGGAGGCATTATGTTACCTGAATCGGCAATTGTAATGAGTTGATTCATTGATACCGGATAAAGCGCAAATGCGACCTTCATCTCACCACTATCTACCCTCTTCTTGAGCTCACGGAGACCGCGGATTCCTCCAATAAAATCAATTCGCTTCGATCTTCTGAGATCCTGAATATCCAGTATAGGGCTGAGTATCTGAGTTGTAAGTATTGTTACATCAAGAACACCGATAGGATCATTGTCATCATAAGTTCCGGCTTTTGCAGTAAGACTGAACCATTTACCATCGATATACATTGAGAAGTTATGAAGTTTTTTAGGTCTATAGTTTTTACTACCCTTTTCCTCAATAACAAATCCACTTTCCAGCCTTTCTAATAATTGTTTAGTGGTAAGACCGTTAAGGTCCTTAACAGTTCTGTTATAGTCAATTATTTGTAATTGATCAGCAGGGAAATGAACTGCAAGGAAAAAGTTATATTCTTCAGTCCCATTATGGGATGGATTATTCTCCCTCTTTTCTTTACCAACAAGTGCTGCGGCAGCTGTCCTGTGATGACCATCTGCAACGTAAGTGTAAGGCACCTTTTCTGTAAACAGCTTTTCTATCAGTTTGTTTGTTTCCGTTTTATTAATAACCCAGAAATGGTGGCCAAAACCGTCCTCTGCAACAAAATCATATTCGGGTTTTTCGGAGTTGACAATCTTATTTACTATTTCATCAATCTCTTTAACTGCAGGATATGTAAAAAAAACCGGTTCAATATTAGCATTGTTGACACGGACATGTACCATACGGTCCTGTTCTTTATCAAGACGCGTAAGTTCATGCTTTTTAATAATGCCATTAAGATAATCGTCGACAGAGGCACATCCTGCAATTCCATACTGAGTACGCCCTTTCATTGTCTGTGCATAAATATAAAAGTGGGGCGTCTTATCCTTAATCAGCCAACCGTTCTTCTGCCACTTACCAAAGTTTTCGACTGATTTGTTATACACCTGCTCTGAGTGGGTATCAATGTCTGCCGAAAGGTCGATTTCTGATCTGGTAATGTGAAGAAGAGAACACTCTTTTCCATTCGCCATCTTTCTGGCTTCTTCAGTATTCATCACATCATATGGCAGACAAGCCAGATCTTTTGCCAGAGCACGAGGGGGCCGTAACCCCCTGAAAGGTTTAAAAACTGCCATCTGATTATAATATTTTAAGTTTTACTTGTTTACTTTATATTTTTCATTCCCTGTTTTGAAATAGTCAACTATCTGCCTGGCAGCAGCGAGACAAGCATTCATATTTGCTTCCTCCGTCTGAGCTCCCATTTTTTTTACTGTAAATATAAAGCGACCTTTATACTTTTCCTCAAACAAGGCGCTACAGTCAGGTGTAACATCGGAGAGGTAACTGAAGTCCGGACGTTCTTCAAATATTCGCAGAAGGCCATCTTCATCAATTACTTCTTTTCTTGCAGTGTTTACCAGGACAGCATCCTTAGGCATTTTCTTCAACAGGTTATAACCAATTGATTTTTGGGTTTTATCGTTTGCCGGCATATGTAATGAGATATACTGACATTTTGAGTATAATTCTTCTGTGGTATTGCAGACTTTAACACCATACTTCTTTATATCTTTTTCAATGACAAAAGGATCGAAGGTGTATATATCCATTCCAAACCCTTTTGCTATTTCGGCAATATGTTTCCCTACATTTCCGAATGCGTGAATCCCTATTGATTTTCTTCTTAGTTCAGTGCCTGATTTTCCAATGAATCCGCCGCGAGCATGATAAAGCATTAATGCAAATGCCAGTTCAGCTACAGCATTTGAATTTTGCCCCGGAGTATTCATTGCTACTACATTGTGTGCAGTACAAGAAGGCAGATCGAGATTATCGTAACCAGCACCAGCACGGACAACGATTTTTAACTTTTTCGCCGAATTAAGTACCTCTGGTGTTACCAGATCGCTCCGAACGATCATGGCATCTACATCCGAAACAGCAGCAAGGAGATCTGAAACATCCTTATAGTTTTCGAGTAACACAAGTTCATAACCTGCAGCCTCTGTCACTGTACGAATTTGAGTAATTGCAACCCGGGCAAATGCTTTTTCTGTAGCTACAAGTACTTTCATAACGATGTTTATATTAAATATTAAGGCTGCAGATGCCCGTAAAGTTCTTAATATTATGATTATTTAATTTTTTGATTCAAATTCTTTCATTGAATGTACAAGCGCAACAACGCTTTCTTTCGGAAGAGCATTATAGGTAGAAGCACGGAAACCACCTACTGAACGGTGACCCTCGATACCAAGCATTCCTTTTGTTTTGGCAAAATCGGCAAATGGTTTCTCAAGCTCTTTGTACTCCGGCGCCATAACAAAGCATATATTCATAAGAGATCTGTCCTCAGGGTCAGCAATTGTAGGTACGAATAATTTATTTCTGTCAATCTCATCATAAAGAATTGTTGCTTTTTCAATATTCATTTTCTGGATGGCTTTCACACCACCAAGGTTTTTCAGCCAGGTGAGGGTTTGTTGTGCGGCAAATATTGCAAACACGGGAGGAGTATTGAACATCGACTCACCTTTAATATGTACCCGATAGTCGAGCATCGATGGAATTGGACGGGTTACTTTACCAAGTACATCTTCCTTTACAATAATAAAAGTGACACCTGCCGGAGCCAGGTTCTTCTGGGCACCTCCATAAATAATGGAATATTTTGAAATATCTACGGGTCTGCTGAATATATCTGATGACATATCTGCTACAAGAGGAATTTTTACATCAAGATCTTTCTTAAGCTCTGTTCCATAAATTGTATTGTTTGTTGTGATATGGAAATAATCAGCATCGGAAGGAATTGAATAATTTTTGGGGATGAAATTAAATAGCTTTTCTTTGGAAGAGGCAACTTCTACTACCTCTCCAAATAACTTTGCTTCTTTTAGAGCTTTGCCTGCCCACTCACCTGTGTTGAGATAAGCAGCTTTCCTGTTCAGCATATTCATCGGTACCATCGCGAACTGTAAACTTGCTCCACCGCCAAGAAACAAGACCTGATAACCTGCAGGAATTTCGAGCAATTCTTTAAAAAGTGCTATGGTGTCGTTTATACAAGCAACAAATTCCTTGCTACGGTGAGAAATCTCAAGTACAGATAACCCTGAACCTGCAAAATCTTTTATCCCTTCAATCGTCTTATCAATGGTATACTGAGGAAGAATTGAAGGACCGGCATAAAAATTGTGTTTTTTCATAAAGGACTTTTTATAATTAATAATGGATAATTTAGTATCTGAGTTATACAAAAATATATAAATAATAATATCTTCTGTTAACTAATTCCGTATGAACATATTTATTGGATATTATCAACAAGAACCCCATTTTTCATTATGGGAATTTTATCGGTGAAATCAGGTGTAAGACAGAACTTTATGCAATCATCAAGGTTTTTATCTCTCAGACGGGTTCGCTGAGCTGCTTTTTCAATATATCCTGAAAGATCATGACAGGCTAACGACCAGAGATCAATAGCAGCAAATGTTGAATCACAAATAGTTGTGAAATTATTGCTATTCATAAGAATTTCTGAAATTGCTCCGGAGCAAACAGTATCTTCAATATTAAATCTGTTTTTCCAACCTGCACATAGTAACAATATATCCCTGTCCTGTTTAATCAGCCATCGCGTAATTGCTCCAATATTCAGGAAGGAACCAATTACTGTCATATAGGAGGATAATGTCAGATTAATAATACCAGTCCCATTTGTAGTACTATAAACAATAGTTTTGCCTTCAACCTTTTCTTTTGTGAAATTAAACGGAGAATTCCCAAAATCTGCAAAATCAAGGACAAAGCCATCGCGTTCAGCTGCGACAAGATAACCTCTTGACTTGTAATCCATTGCCAGGGACACCTCTGCAACGGGAATTATTGAAGCAGCACCATTGGCAAAAGCAGTGCAAATAGCTGATGATGCACGTAGAATGTCAATAATCACCACGATTGAATCACGATGTGCCCCAGCTTCAAATAAAGCAGGTGAAAAACATGTCTCTAGATTTCTTTTACTCATACAAGAAGTTCTTCCTTGGTGATTTTTGGTGTCCTGACGCCTTTAGTTTTTGTTATAAATGGGCAGGTTCACAATCTTTGCCTTAAGATCTTTATTGCGGATTCGTATAAATATTTCAGTGCCTGGTTTCCAGTAACTCTTGATCAGGTAAGCCATTCCAATTCCCTGCTTCATCATAGGAGACATAGTTCCCGAGGTAACTTCACCGATTGTTTCCCCCTGAGCATTTACAACTTCATAATGTTGTCTGGGTATTCCCCTGTCTATCATCACAAATCCTTTCAGTCTTTTTTCCACTCCACCCTCTTTCTGTTTCATCAACAGAGCTTTGTCAATAAATTCCTTACTATTAGTGAATTTAGTAATCCAGGCCAATCCTGCTTCGATCGGGGATGTTTGATCATTGATATCATTGCCGTAAAGGCAAAAACCCATCTCAAGACGTAGTGTATCCCGTGCACCCAGACCTATAGGTTTGATATCAAATTCTTTACCAGCATCAAATACTGCTTTCCAGAGCTTTGGTCCATCTACATTTTTAACATAAATCTCGCATCCTCCGGCACCGGTATAACCTGTAGTAGAGAATATTACATCCTTAATCCCTGCAAATTCCAGAACCTTGAATGTATAATATTCCATATCCTCTACAGGAGTTTTAGTGAGCTTCTGCATTGCTTTAAGCGCCAACGGACCCTGAACAGCAAGCTGGGCAATACCATCTGAAGCATTAATAAGTTCCTTTCCTGCTTTCAAACCGAATTGCTCAGCATTCTGTACACACCATTTCCAGTCTTTTTCAATGTTTGCTGCATTTACTACAAGCAGGTATTTTTCAGGATTATATCTATAAACCAGCAAGTCATCCACAATCCCTCCTTTACCATTCGGAAAACAAGAGTATTGTATCTTCCCGTCAATGAGGGTTGAAACATCATTTGATGTTATATATTGAAGAAATTTAAGAGAAGCCGGACCCGTAACCCAGAATTCACCCATGTGAGAAACATCAAAGACCCCTACTCTATTCCTGACCGTGAGATGTTCTTCGGTAATACCAACATATTCAACAGGCATATTGTATCCGGCAAAAGGAATTATTTTGGCGCCTGCCTCCTGGTGAAATTTAATAAAAACAGTATTTTTCATTAAAACTTAGTTTTAAAAAATAAACAGTAAACCCGATACATTCGATTTTTTTGCAAAGCAAACAAATACTTTCCTTAAATTATCTGATGATTATCAGAATTCAAGGATTTTAAACTCAACCCTTCTGTTTTTAGCCCGTCCGGCAACAGTGGCATTATCAGCTATAGGTTGTAAGGAACCATAACCCCTGAATTCCATTCGTGAGCGGTCTATGCCCTTCTGACCCAGGTAATCTACAACAGCTTTTGCCCGTGCTCCCGATAATTTAAAGTTAAGTGATTCGCTTCCTGTTTTATCAGTATGTCCGGATATTTCAATTTTCATCTGAGCATTTTCCTTCATGATATTCAATAAACGATCGAGTTCTGTATATGAACCTGATGTCAGTATAGATTTCCCGGATTCAAACAGGATATTGTTCAGTACAACTTTCTTGCCAACCTTTACCTTAATCAATTCAATATTAAGATTATAAACTTCTTTCAACCAGTTATCGGGGACATCAATACGTCTTGTCTCTGATAGAAATCCTGTTGCGTGAAGATCAATCTCATAAGATTTCCTGGCAGGCAGTTTCAGTCTGTAACTACCGTCCTCATCCGAACTTGCAGTAGTTCCAATAACTTCCCCGCTTGAAATATCTTTGAGGTCAATTTTAGCCAATACCGGTTCACCTGTCTCTGAATCTTTTACTTTTCCTATAAGAAAAACCGGGTTTTCCTGTTGGATGGCCGGGGCTACAGGTGGTGGTGGTGCAACAATTAAAACGGTATCCCTTATTAGTGCGGGTGGCGGTGGAATTACGACAACAGGTTTAGGTGGCAAAATCTGTCCGTGGTAGATATCTGTTCCGCCTAATCCTCCTGTACGATTCGAAACAAAATAAAATGAGCTGTCATCAACCTGTGAAGGATTATAGAAGATCTCATCCCATGGAGAGTTTACCGGGTAGCCTGCATTTTTTACACTATCCCATGCACCATTCTTATTTCTAATGCTATAAAATATATCAAATCCACCTATTGAGTTGTGACCCCGGGAACTAAACCACAGAGTATCACCGGTTTTTGAAAATCTCACAGCCTCCTCATCATAAATAGTATTAATTATACTCCCGGCATTTTGTGGTTTTGACCACTTCCGTGAATTAATCTTCTTTATATAGTAGATGTCTTTACCACCAATATTATCTTTAGCATTATCGGAGACATAGTAAATCTCATTCCCTGAAGGGTTTATTGTAAATGAAGTTTCTGATCCTCTGGTATTTATGTGATACGGAATAGCTACGGGAGTTTTCCAGATTCCTTTTTTATTCAATGACATTTTTATGTCCCCATTATTTGAATAACCGGTATAAACATAGAGTATGTCATTAGCTGAATTTATATAAAGAGGTGCTTCACTGAGCTTTGTAGTCAGGTTTTTTCCTGCTGAAATGGCTGGTGTCCAGGAACCAGAGGCCAGGTGCGAAATAAAGATATTTTCATCAAATTTTGTGTCAGAATGGCGATTACCCGATTTTGGAAGTTGACGACGGGTAGCAAAATACATTGTATTACCGTCATCAGTTAAAACTTCAGAATAGTCGTCAGAATTAGAGTTAATATCTGGCCCCAGATTCTTTATTGATACTCTCATTGTATCTTTCGTTATAATTATAGCGGAATTACATTCCTGTATGCATTTCCGTGCCAATGATGTGTTCTTCTTACTCTTCTTTCCCGGCGAGCTCAGGTAACCAGTGAATTTTTCAATTGCTTCCTGAAATTTTCCGGAATATTGAAGTGATCGTCCGGTGAGTAAAAGGACATCTTCAGCAACATCTTTCTTAATTTCAATAGCCTTCAGAAAAAAACTTCCTGCTTCTTCTTTATTATCTGAGAAAAGAGCTGACACCCCTGTTTTATAATTCAATTCGGAATTTGAATTATTATAAACAAGAGCTTGTAGATATTCATTATATGCATCATTGTACCAGATACCTTTTTCACCATAATAAGCATCTCCGTTAACGACATGTTTCCATGCTTCTTCAAATCCTGATTTATCAGTTTTAAAATCCTTACGATGGATGGTGATATCTGTCTGGGCATCCAGGCTTGAAGAATTCAGAATAAATACCACTATTAATGAGTAGAGAAAATATCGCATAACATTTGTTTTTTATACCCATAAAAGTAGCACTTATTTCCTTTATCTGAAAAACCTTCTTTACTAATAAACGGAAAACTGTTCACAGACAGACAAAAATATTATTATATTTGTTTGTAATTCTTTGCACGGTGTTATAAAAATTTATCTCTCTAAAAATTATGGATTACAAATTCATAAACATGGAATATCTTGATTCTGTTTCAGGAGGAGATCCCGGAATCATCAATGAAATCGTTGTGATATTCAAAGAACAATCTGTTGAAATATATAATGAGATGAAATCCCTCCTGGCAGCAAAGAAGTATACTTCTCTGGGATTGCTCGCCCACAAAGCAAAGTCATCAGTTGCCATTATGGGGATGACTTCGTTGGCCGAAATGTTAAAAACACTTGAACTCCAGGCCAGGGCGGGAAAAGAAACTCAATTATATGAATCATATTTAGAGAGATTTATAAGTGAAACAAAAGAAGCTATCAGGGAGCTTGATGAGTTGATCAGTAACAGGTTAAACAGTAATAAATGATAAATATTGAAAAAAAGGATAATATAGACATTATATCCTTCTCTGTCAATAAGATCAATGCTCTGAACATTGATGAAATCAGAGAAGATATTCTTAAAGTACTTGATAATTCTAATTCAAAAGTTATAATCGATCTTAAAGGGGTGGAATATATTGACAGTTCAGGATTTGGTTGTTTTCTTTCAGTTATGAAAGCTGCAAGGAACAATTATGGAGTACTCAAGTTTGCTAATCCGGAGCCAAGAATTACTGAGTTGTTTGAAACTCTTCACCTTCACACTGTTTTTCAGATCTATTCTGATATTGATACATGTTTAAGGTCATTCTGATAACTCTCAGTTCATTTGGATTTTTTTTTGAAAGAGAGATGACCATTTTCCACATCAACTATTATTGTCTCCTCTTTGGATACCTTTCCACCAATAATTTCTTTAGATAATTCATTTACTATCTCTTTTTGAATAAGTCTTTTTACTGGTCTTGCCCCCAATTGAGGATCATAACCTTTTTCTGCCAACCAGTCAATAGCCTCATCTCTTACCACTAATTTCAGTTGATACCCGGCAAGAGTATGCTCTATATTAACCAGTTGAATTTCCACGATTGCTCTAATCTGTTCTTTAGTTAAAGGTTTAAACATTACAATTTCGTCAACCCTGTTAAGAAATTCCGGTTTGAGTGTTCTTCTTAATAGTGTAAATATTTCTTTCCTGAGGATTTCCTCTTCCTTTTCCGACATTTTATTATCCAATTTATCCATCCTGTCTCTTATAAGTTCTGACCCCAGGTTCGATGTCATGATAATAATAACGTTTCTGAAATTTATTGTCCGTCCTTTATTATCTGTAAGTCTTCCCTCGTCAAGAACCTGGAGTAGCAGGTTAAACAGGTCGGGATGTGCTTTTTCAATCTCATCGAGAAGAACTACTGAATATGGTTTATGCCGGACAGCCTCAGTGAGTTGTCCTCCTTCGTCATATCCAATATATCCCGGAGGTGCACCAATAAGCCTCGATACAGAATGTCTTTCCTGGTATTCAGACATATCTATCCGTGTCAACAGGTTTTCATCATTAAAGAGGAATCCGGCAAGAGCCCTCGCCAGCTCTGTTTTTCCCACACCTGTGGTTCCGATAAAGATAAAGGAACCCAATGGCTTTTTCTGGTCCTGCAGTCCGGCCCGTGACCTTCGGACTGCATCAGCAACTGCTGTAATTGCTTCATCCTGCCCGACTACCCTTTTGTGTAATTCAGATTCGAGCTTTAACAATTTTTCTTTTTCACTTTCGAGCATCCGTGAAACAGGTATTCCGGTCCATTTAGACACTATGGCTGCAATATCTTCCGATCGTACCTCTTCCTGTATCAGCGACCCTTTAGTTCGTTTCTTTTCGATTAGATTCTTAAGTTCTGAAATTCCCTTTTCAATTTCAATTATTTTTCCATACCGTATCTCCGCTACTTTTCCATAGTCGCCGCTTCTCTCAGCCTGTTCTGCTTCAAGACGAAGAGATTCGATGGCCTCTTTTTTAACCTGCACCTTATCAATCATTTCTTTTTCAGCCTTCCATCCGGCTTTCAGCTCATCCCTTTTCGCTTGCATATCAGCAAGATCCCGTGATATTTTTTCTGCCTTAACTGTATCTCCATCCCTCCTGAGTGCCTCTTTTTCAATTTCAAGACGGGTAATAGTTCTTTCAGCTTCATCGATCTCTTCTGGAACAGAATTCATTTCAAGTCTTAACCTCGATGCTGCTTCATCAATAAGGTCGATTGCTTTATCAGGTAAGAACCGGTCGGTTATATACCTTGTTGACAGGTCTACAGCTGCAATGAGCGCTTCATCTCTGATAATAACTTTATGATGTGTTTCATATTTCTCACGGATACCTCTCAGTATCGAAATGGAATCTGTCCTGTCGGGCTCATCAACCATAACAACCTGGAATCTTCTTTCAAGAGCCTTGTCTTTTTCAAAGTATTTCTGATATTCATTTAAGGTAGTTGCCCCAATCGCTCTCAGTTCACCTCTGGCAAGAGCAGGTTTCAGAATATTGGCGGCATCCATCGCTCCTTCAGATTTACCGGCACCAACAAGGGTATGAATCTCGTCGATAAAAAGGACTACTTCCCCGTTTGATCCGATAACTTCGTTCACAACTGATTTTAATCTTTCTTCAAATTCTCCTTTATATTTTGCTCCCGCGATAAGGGATCCCATATCGAGTGAATAAATGATCTTTGATTTAATATCTTCAGGAACATCTCCCCTGATTATCCTATGAGCCAAACCTTCAGCAATAGCTGTTTTTCCAACGCCAGGTTCACCTATCAGTAGCGGATTATTTTTTGTCCGCCGTGTTAGTATCTGTAGAATACGCCTGATTTCATCATCCCGACCTATGACAGGGTCGAGTTTCCCTGACCGCGCCCTCTCATTCAGATTGATTGCGAACCTGTTCAGCGAATTAAAAGTATCATCTGAAGTCTGACTCTCCACAGTTGCTCCTTTTCTAAGTTCATTGACAGCAGCTTTCAGTTCTTTCATTGTCACACCCAAATCCTTAAGGATACGCGATGCCTTATCCTCAGTATCAAGGATTCCCATGAGTAAGTGTTCTGATGATACAAATTTGTCTTTCATTTGTGCGGCATGGTTATTTGCTTTCCTGAACGCATCTGATACTGAAGACGATACATAGGAATCTGCACCTGTAACCTTTGGATATGAATCAATAAGACTATCAATCTCTTTTGCCAGAGCGACAGAATTTACTCCCATTTTCCCGAAGAGGAAATTTGTGATACTCTCTGCCTCGCTCATTACTCCTTTGAGAATATGTGCACATTCAACAGCTTGCTGGCCTTTGGCGTTAGCAATGTCAAATGCTTTTTGAACTGATTCCTGAGCTTTTAAGGTGAAATTATTTAAATTCATATTGCGTTGTTTGAGTAATGTTCTGCAAAATTACTGCCAGTGTTAATCAATTTCAATTCAATGTCTTTTTGACAGAAAATCATATACTTATCATGTCATTATGGCAAATATAGGGGGGTTGGGGGGTAATGAATTTAGCACTATCTTTGGCTCAAATTCTGAATTATGAGTAAAGTTTTATGGAAACCCGGAACGATGATTTATCCGTTACCGGCGGTAATGGTAAGTTGTGGATCTGTTCCTGAAGAGTATAATATTATTACGGTTTCATGGACTGGTACTATATGTAGTGATCCGGCAATGTGTTACATTTCTGTAAGGCCTGGCCGTCACTCCTATAATATAATAAAAAATAATGGTGAGTATGTAATCAACCTGACGACAAAATCACTTGCTTTTGCAACAGACTGGTGTGGTGTAAAATCCGGAAAGGACCATAAAAAGTTTTCTGAAATGGGGCTCACTCCTGTTCCTGCTTCAAAGCTAAAAGCGCCTTTGATCAAAGAATCGCCAATCAATATTGAATGTATTGTTAAGGAAATAAAAGAACTTGGATCGCACCACATGTTTATATCAGAGGTGGTAGCCGTTAATGCCGATGAAAAATATATTGATAAAAACACCGGTCTGTTCAGATTAAACGACGCAGAACCTATCTGCTATTCGCATGGAAAATATTATGAAACAGGCAGTTTAATAGGTAAATTTGGTTTTTCTGTGGAGAAGAAAAACAAGAAGAAATAGGATTTTTTTGCAGATAAATTCATTCAACCATTGGCCTTAACCAGGCTGAATAGATGGCTAAAATATGGAATAAAGCAAAAAACATTAATTAGGATTCTTTGTCCCAAACAACTAATTTCATATCTTCAAAGCTTGAATTATAAAAATGCTTTATTATGAGTGAGAAGATCCTGGAAACTCTTATGCAGTTGTTTGCGATTATTGCCAAACCTCAGAGCAACGCTAAAGAGAGAAGAGGGTTCGTTGAAGTTTTTCTCAAACGACTGCTGAATCAGGAACTGGTAAATAAATATCTCTCGAAATATGATGAAAAATTTGAAGAAGCCAGAAAGAAGCTTGAAAAAAGCAGTGAAGAGAGACGTGAAGGAGCCATCGCAATCAGGATCAGAAAACTTAGCAATGAAATCAACGAACAGGGTCAGCTCGACCAGGAACAGAGAATAGTAGTAGTTATTCAGGTACTGGAATTTTGCAAATTAGGAGGACAGGAAGTAAGTCAGCTTGAACTTGGTTTTATAAGTACACTCGCGGAAGGGTTGAATATTACCACAGAGGAATATGAATTCATTGAAAGATTTGTCCTGAATTCGTTTTTAAATATTCCTGCAACCTCTGATCTGTTAATAATTAATGGCATTAAGAACTTTGACCGCAAAGAGGCAAAACATGCATATAAGGATTTACTGAAAGGTCACATCTGGATACTATATGTGCCATCTGTTAACAAATATTTTGTAAGGTTTATTGGTTCAGGTGAATTATCTATGAATGGCCAACTCCTGCAGGAGGAAAAAGTATATCCATTCAGTCAGGGATCATCTATCAAAGGATATAAAATAACACCTATATATTACTGGGATGTTACAATGCAATTCCTGAAAGGGGAGTTCAAAGCATCAAGAGTAGTTTATGAGGTTAATAATCTTGAATACCGGTTCAAAAGCGGAACAGTGGGAATTCATCACATGAGCTTCAAGGAAGAATCGGGCAGAATGGTAGGGATCATGGGTGCCAGTGGGGCAGGAAAGTCAACTCTACTCGGTGTACTGAATGGTACAAGCAATCCTTATGACGGAGAAGTGTTTATAAATGGAATAAGCATCCATAAGGAAAAGGAAAAGATCAAAGGGCTTATCGGATATGTCTCACAGGATGACCTTCTCATTGAAGAGCTCACTGTTTTTGAAAATCTCTATTACAACGCTAAACTTTGCTTTGATAATTTAACAGAAGAAGAAATCATCACCAGAGTCGATAGTGTCCTGAAAAATCTCGGACTCTATGAAATAAGGAATATTCAGGTAGGCAGTCCACTTAATAAGAAAATAAGTGGCGGACAACGAAAGAGACTCAACATCTCGCTTGAGCTTATCCGCGAACCAGCAATAATGTTTCTTGATGAACCAACATCCGGTTTATCTTCCCGTGATTCTGAAAATATTCTTGACTTATTAAAGGAACTTGCACGAAAAGGGAAACTTCTGTTTATTGTAATCCATCAACCCTCATCCGAGATATTTAAGATGTTTGATAAGCTTATTATCCTCGATACCGGAGGATATCTTATATATAATGGCAACCCGGTTGACTCAATAGAGTATTTTAAAAGGAAAATTGAACAGGCAAATTACAACGATAGCGAGTGTTACGTCTGCGGTAATGTGAATCCTGAACAGATATTCAATATTGTTGAGACCAAAGTGTTTACCGAGAGTGGACAACCCACCGAAACACGCAGGATTTCCCCGGCAGACTGGAGTAACCTTTATAAAGAAGAAAAGAAGGAAGATAAAAGGGAACCAGGTAATTCAATACCAGAAATAAATTTCAAGACTCCAAACAGACTTAAACAGTTTATAGTTTTTATTAAACGTGATGTTCTCTCCAAAGTTGCTGACACGCAATACCTTATTATTACACTTTTGGAGGCGCCCATTCTGGCATTTTTTCTTGCATTCCTTATACGATATTTTGATGAAAGCATAAAAACCCCACACTACACTTTATATAACAACAGCAACCTTCCGATCTATATTTTCATGTCGGTGATTGTAGCTATTTTCATGGGGCTTACAGTCAGTGCTGAAGAGATAATAAAAGATAGAAAAATTTTAAAAAGGGAGGCTTTCCTTAATCTTAGCTGGAATAGTTATCTGATGTCGAAAGTGTTCGTTCAGTTTGCAATATCGGCAATTCAGGCATTCACATTTGTACTGGTTGGTAACGGGATTACTGAAATAAGAGGGATGATGTTTGAATACTGGCTCGTACTGTTTTCTTGCTGGGCAGGTGCAAATATGCTTGGACTGGTAATATCAGATAGCTTCAAGACTGTGGTAACTATTTATATATTAATTCCATTCCTTGTAATTCCTCAGATTATTTTAAGTGGTGTAATGGTCAAATTTGAGAAGCTGAATCCGAATATTTCCTCTCCGGTTTCTATTCCGGTATATGGTGAATTTATCACTGCCAGGTGGGGTTATGAAGCCCTTGCCGTTAAGCAGTTTATTAATAATAATTATGAAAGGCCTTTTTATCTTTATGAAAAGGAGATGAGTAATGCAGTCTTTAAGAAAGACTATTGGAATGTAGAGATAAAAGGCGCTCTTGATAATATTATAAATGACCTGGACAAAGGAGTAAAGGATAATGAATTCAGAGATAACCTGCTTCTTGTCTCAAATGAGATTAAGAAACAACTTGCACTGACACCAGAGATCAGATTTGTATATAGTGATCAACTCACTCCCGACAAGATTACTTATGAAGTAGCTACTGCCGGTATAAGTTATGTTGAAACAATCAGGAAACTTTATGTCAATCTTTATAATGATGCCAGCAACCGTAAAGAAGCTTTGAAATCGAGGTTGGCAGGAGAAAATCTGCAAAAATTCCTGAAACTAAGGGATAACTATTTTAATAATTCTCTCGAGGAGTTCGTTAAGGACAAAAATGAAACGACAAAAACCATTGTTTATAAGGGTGAATTGATTCAGAAACTCGATCCAATATTCATGGATTCCAAATATAAATTTATAAGGGCACATTTTTATGCACCGGAAAAGCAGATTTTTGGGATGAAAGTTGATACTTATATGGTAAATGTTATCGTCCTCTGGGGTATGACATTTTTTCTTTACCTTGCACTGTATTTCAGGTTGCTCAAAAAACTACTCGATTCCGGGGAAGATATATTTGGGAAAAAGAAGAAAAGTTCCGATTAGATCAACACGTTGATAAATTAAAGAGGCTGCCTCAGAAGAGACAGCCTCTTTAATTTTTAGAACAACCGATCTTTGTCATAATAACTTCAAAAATCAGTTATTCAATAATCTCAATCATTTTAAATGGTACCCGGATTATTGATTCATAATCCTCGCCTGCCTCTAGCATATCCTCATCGTCTTCCTCGTAATACCAGTTCACCTCAACCTCATTTTTCGCTTTGTGAATTGCTTCGAGTTTCTTAAATACATCGAGGATACACTTCGATGAGCTTGTGTTGAAATATTCAAGGCGAATATTTACTACAGTTTTTGTAAGAGGTGACTCCTTATATGTATCAAGCCAGTCTACCAAAGGCTTATAGAATTCTACTGAGTTTTCTGGAATTGAACGTCCTTTAATTTCAAAGACACCTTCTGTAGAATCAAATTTAACTGTTGGAGTTTTTGCGGTTCCTTCGATAATGATCGGTTCCATATTTATCAGATTTAAAATTTGTTTACATTTCTTCGTTCACTAAAATATCAAGATAGAAGAACGAATAATTTTTATTATATACTTTAATAGTGTATTCAAGTTTATTACCTGTTTTCCTTGCTATGTCAACAAGGCCAAGTCCACCTCCTCCTTTAGCCGAAATACGCTGGTGGTTCAGAATAAATTTATATAGTTCCCTGATCTCTTCATGGCTAGACCTGTTGATCCTCTTGATTTTCTCTTCCAGCCTTTCAATGTTTTCGGCATGTACAAAATTTCCAGTTATTATTCTATATCCGTCGTTGACCTTTTTAACTACGAGCAGGCCAAATCTTTCAGCCGTCTGATCCTCAAAGTCATCGGGAACTTTGTCAACATGATGGTATAAATTCTGAAGACTTTCAACAAGGACATTATAGACTTTTTTCCTGAGCTTTGATTGTTCATTAACCGCAACCATCTTATCCTCAACAGTGTCAAGAACATGATTTATGACATCCGAATCAACATTGCCTTTATAATAAAGGATTGTATTCCCGGCAGACAAGTCTGAAAAATAATTCTCTATATTAAAGCTCATTTAAGCTTCATTTTAGATAAGATCTAGTTTTTCCAATAACAAATATAATAAAAATATAAAGCTACCAAAATTTAACTATCACAGTTTCCGGTTTTTTAAATAATGGGTATATTTTTGATAAAGGTACCTATTTGCTGTGATCAACATCATTTATGAGGAGATATCAGGTCTTCTCCTGCTTTTTCGTCCCCTGGTACATCTCATATTTAAGGAGAACGCACTCCAATGCGCCATTGAAAAGAGTGTGCTTTTCTTTAGGTTTCAGACCAACATGTTTGAGTGACTCCTTGTTTGAAGTTATCAGCCATGCTGTGGTTCCGGCGAAATTATGTTTCAGCGTTGTACCAATCATACTATATAAAAGGTCAATTTCTTCAGGTTGAATTCTTTGTCCATAAGGCGGATTCAGAAAAACGAATCCATTATCGTCAACAGATTTAAGATTCTTAAAATCAGATACTTCAAGGGATATGGCATCGCTCAGTTCTGCTTTAGCAACATTGGCTCTTGCATGCTGTAATGTTTGTTCCGAGATATCGCTTCCGAATATTTTTACAGATGAAAGTACAATTTGACTGTTACAATCGTGTTTTATCTTTTCGAACAGATCTTCATCAAAATCTTTCCATCGCTGAAATCCAAAGAATTGACGGAATTTGCCTGGTGGAATATTACAGGCTATCAGTCCTGCCTCAATGGGTATGGTACCAGATCCACACATTGGATCAGTCAAAGAAGCAGACATATTCCATCCTGATAAAAGCACTATACCTGCAGCGAGAACCTCATTAAGCGGAGCAACTGTCTGTTCCTGCCTGTATCCTCGTTTGAACAAAGGAACTACAGAAGAGTCGAGTGAGATCGTCGCGAGGTCATTGCTAATATGAAGATTGATCAGAATCCGGGGATCACCTGAATCAACAGATGGACGCCTTCCCGTCTTATTCCTGAAAGAATCGGCTAAAGCATCTTTGAGAATCAGACCGGCATAACCAGTATGTCCAAAATGAGGAGAGTTAATAACAGGTACAATTGAAAATGTATCATCAGGATCCATAAATCTATCCCATTCTATCTTCAATCCTTCATTATACAGATCGTCTTTTGATCGGATTCTGAATTCAGCTATTGGCATGAGGATCGATAAAGCAGTTCTGACACAGTAGTTTGCCCTGTACAAAAGATTCATATCACCTTTAAAAAACACTGCACGGTTACCCGTTTGTACTTCGAGGGCTCCAAGACTGATAAGTTCTTCTGAAAGAACTTTTTCAAGTCCGTATAGAGTCTTTGCTACAAATCTCATTATTAGTATATTGACTCCTGATTACTGAATACCTAGTATCAAATTATAACTCTTCTTATCTGAAATAATTTTGAGCGCGTTGGCGATCACTTTATCGTTTTCATTCACAATCTGATACAATTCGCTTGTCTGCCACATGTTACTTGCAACAAACCCCTTCAATATTAACAGAATCTCATCTTCAGATTTGTTGAATTGTTCTTCATTGAATTTGACTCCTTCAGCTTCTCCTTTTGCTATAAATGCTTTAATATCATTGGGACTGAATTTAAATTTCATGTTGAAGTCACCAAATGATTTATACTGGGAAGTTAACACTGTCCTGTTTCTATCGAAATATTCAAGTGAAAAGGTATTAAGAACATTTTTTGCACCTAGTTTGTTAAAGTATGGAGAAATGGATGAAGTGTCTGCAGGTACAAAAATATCAGGCATTATTCCGCCGCCGCCGTAAACAATGCGTCTGTTAACCAATGTTTTATACTTCAAAGAATCAGGTAAACGGATACTATCAGCCGACATCAGTTCACCATCTGTAAATCGTTTATAGAAGTTCTCCATGTATTTCTCATAACCCTCGTTGTATGGTCTTTGAATTGACCTTCCTGTAGGAGTGTAATAACGGGCTATCGTGAGTCTTATCATTGAACCATCTGTAAGGTAAAATCCATTCTGAACCAGTCCTTTACCAAAGGTACGTCTGCCCATAATGACACCACGGTCCCAATCTTGCATAGCTCCTGCAAATATCTCACTCGCTGATGCGGATCCTTCATCGGTAAGAACCACGATCCTTGCTGAGGAAAGACTCCCGTTGCCGGTTGATTTAAATTCCTGCTTTGGAGTCTTTCTTCCGGCTAAATAGACAAGCAGTTTCTGATCCGGGAAGAATTTATCAGCCAATTCTGTTGCAGCCAGCATATAACCTCCACCATTTCCCCTTAAGTCGAGGACCAGATTTTTCATGTTGCTCTTTTTGAGGTTAGTTACTGCATCTGAAAACTCTTTTTCGGTGGTGGCGGCAAATTTATTCAGTTTAATATATCCTGTTTCTTTATCAAGCATATAGGATGCATCGAGACTAAAAATCGGTATTTTATCACGAATAATTGTGAAATCAAGGATATCCTTTTCTCCTCTTCTGTAAACAGTTATATTTACTTTTGTCCCTTTTGGTCCCATTAACCTGCTTCGAACACCAGATGTAGTTATCTTTATTCCTGCAACTTTTTCATTGTCAATAGTCAGAATTCTGTCGCCAGCCCTTATTCCTACTTTTTCTGAAGGACCTCCGGTAATAGGTTCAACAACAATAATTGAGTCCCGAAGAAGATTAAACTGAACGCCGATTCCTTCAAAATTGCCATTAAGAGGTTCGTTCATTTCTTTAACATCTTTTGCGGAAATATAAGTTGAGTGCGGGTCAAGATTTTTCAGCACTTCAATTATTGCTTTTTCGGTAAGCATATCCAGATTGGTAGAATCAACATAGAATGCATCAATCAGACTCAGAGTCCTGCCAAATTTAATAGTCCCCTCATTTAATACCTGTGATGAAGCAGTTATTGTTAAAAGGAAAAAGGAAACGGTCAGAACTACGATGTTTAATATTTTTCTTTTCATATTTTGATTTTCAATGTAATAATTTACTTCAACAATTTAAAGGGTGAAAAGTTTTTAAAGTGGGGCTAATTACCTGTATATTAGAGTATTTACTTCTAATTTTTTACCCCCCAACCCCCCAAATGGGGGGCTTTATCCTCTTGTCTTTTCCCTTTCTCCTTGATTTCACTTTTGTCTTTTTACTTTTGTCTTTTGTCTTTTGTCTTTTCCTATTCCCATTCAATTGTAGAAGGTGGTTTAGAGCTGATATCATAAACGACCCTGTTAATTCCTTTTACCTTATTTATTATTTCATTTGAAATTAACCCAAGAAATTCATAGGGCAGATGCGACCAATCTGCGGTCATGCCATCTGTTGAATTTACTGCTCTGAGAACTATAGTATTTTCATAAGTCCTTTCATCCCCCATCACCCCGACCGACTGCACAGGCAGAAGAATCACACCAGCCTGCCAGACAGAATCGTACAACCCATGTTTTTTGAGGCCTTCGATAAAAATTTCATCTGCTTCCTTTAGAATCTCCAGTTTTTCTCTTGTCATCTTTCCAAGCAGCCGGATTGCTAATCCCGGACCCGGAAAAGGGTGCCTTTTAAGTATAAAATCAGGGAGTCCGAGAGCCAGCCCTACTTTTCGCACCTCATCTTTAAAAAGGAGACGGAGTGGTTCCACCACTCTCAGGTGCATTTTTTCCGGCAAGCCTCCGACATTATGATGTGATTTAATTGTTGCAGACGGACCGTTAACTGAAACAGATTCAATTACATCGGGGTAGATTGTTCCCTGAGCCAGCCATTTAACATCTCTGACTTTTTTTGCTTCGCTATCAAAAACTTCAATAAAAACACGTCCGATTATCTTACGTTTAGTCTCCGGATCACTCACCCCTTCCAATTGATCCAGGAACCTTTCTGATGCATCAACTCCAACAACATTAAGTCCGAGTCCAAGATATGACTCCAGCACCCTGGTAAATTCATTCTTCCTGAGTAACCCGTTATCAACGAATATACAGGTGAGGTTTTTGCCAATCGCTTTATGAAGCAGAAATGCCGCAACAGAAGAGTCAACACCTCCTGAGAGGCCAAGGATCACTTTATCATTACCTAATTTGGCTTTCAGGTTATCGACAGTTGAACCGGCAAATGAATCGGGAGTCCAGTTCTGAGAACAACCACAGATACCAATTACAAAGTTCTTAAGTATCTTAGTTCCTTCTGTTGTATGATATACTTCGGGATGGAATTGTATTCCCCATGTACTTTCACCATTTATATGAAATGCTCCTGCTTTCACATCAGCTGTTGATCCTGTAATCTCGTAACCAGCAGGGACAGCGGTGATAGTATCAGCATGTGACATCCATACCTGTGTTCCTGATTCTATATCTTTAAAGAGTGGATCATTATTAATTATAGAAATAAGGCTAGCCCTGCCATATTCGCGGATTCCCGAAGGCATAACTTCTCCACCATAATTATGAACCAGATACTGTGCTCCGTAACAGATACCAAGTAAAGGTATGATCCCCTTGATTTTTGAAAGGTCCGGAGTTGGTGCATTTTTGTCACGCACAGAAGATGGACTGCCTGACAGGATTACCCCCTTAACACTATCATCAGGAGATGGAAAATGATTAAATGGATATATTTCGCAATAGACATTAATTTCACGTATTCTTCTGGCTATCAGCTGAGTATACTGAGATCCAAAATCTAGAATTAAAATTTTTTCCTGCAAGACTTTATTAGTTTATTACAATGGTCACAAAGATAGATATTCTTTTATTAGGGATGAGTAAGATTCCCCACTTCAAAAGTCTGACCATCTATTGCGGCATAAGTTTCCGGGAATAATGTTCTGGCCTCTTCGACGAGCGGTAAAACATCTTTATAACGGGCTGAGAAATGGCCGATAAGAAGAGTGCTGACCCTTGCATCCATAGCAGTTCTTGCCGCATCGAGAGTTGTCGAGTGACCTGTAATTTCAGCAAGATCGACTTTGGTTTTATCGAAAGTAGCTTCATGATATAACAGACTCACTTCCTTCACGAAAGATGCCAGCCGTTTGAAATATTTCGTATCGCTGCAATAGGCATAAGACAAAGGTTTTGGCGGAGGAAGTGTTATCTCTGTATTTTTTATTATTGTACCATCAGGAGTGATAAAATCCTCTCCTTTTTTAATTGCAGGAATCCTGAGAGGAGGAATATGAAACTTATCAATGCATTCTTTGATAATACTCCTGTCAGATATTTTTTCCCTGAAAAGGAAACCATAAGCGGGAACCCTGTGCTGAAGAGGAAATGATGTTACAGTAAGATACTTATCATCAAGTATTTTAACCGGTTCATTGCCGGAAAGAGGAATAAAATCTATGTCAAAACTGAGATTTATATCAAAATCTCTGAGATGTGATTTCAGAATATTGTCATATTTTTCAGGAGCATAAAGATGAATTGGGCTTTCCCTTCCCATAAGGCTGAAGGTTGACAATAATCCATACAGACCGAAGACATGGTCGCCATGAAGGTGGCTTAGGAAGATATGATTTATTTTTGCGAATCTGATCCTCGTTTTTCTGAGTTGCATCTGTGTACCTTCACCACAGTCTATTAAAAATAACCGCTCATGCGCATTAAGCACATGAGCGGAGGGATATCTTTCTGAAGTCGGCAATGCAGAACTACTACCAAGTATAGTAACTTTCATCGCACTCTTTAAAACGATCTGTTTTAAGATATCATTTTTTCAGCATCTTCAACCGATCCTGTTATTGTAAGAACGGTGTCGAGCTGAGAAATGGTGATAAGTCGTTCAACAGCTTCATTAAGTCCGCAAAGAACGAATGTACCCCCTGCATTTTTACATAATCTGTTGGCTACTAATATAGCGCTCAGCCCGGAAGAGTCACAGTACTGACATTTTTCAAGGTCGAGGATGATATTCTTTTCACCCTTACCTGAGACAAGCACCAGTTCCGACTTAAGTGCCGGAGCAATATGTGTATCAAGCTTTTCCGACAGTATCTGAATTACAGTGCTGTTATTCCGGCTCTCAATATTAAAATCCATAGTGATAAAATTTGATAGCCTAAATTTAATTAATTTTTCGCTTTCTTGGATGCTTTATTCTCTTTTTCTTCCATTTCTTCTTTCAAAGCAGCCAACTGAGAGATATCTCCAAGTGTTGTTTTTTCAGAACTTGATTTCTGTTTCCTTGTTGTTTTCTTTGGTGAAGCAGGTTCTGATATCTTTACCGGAGCTTCAGCAGCTTTCCTTTCGTCTTCAAATACTCTGCTATGCGAAACGATGATTTTCTTAGCTGATTTATTAAATTCAATGACTTTAAACATCAATTTCTCATCAACTTTTGCCATCATTCCATCCTCTTTTACAAGATGTTTTGGAGTAACAAATCCTTCAACACCATAAGGAAGAGCGATCACAGCGCCTTTATCGAATACTTCTACTACTGTACCTTCGTGAACTGAATCCATGGTAAAGAGATTCTCGAAGACATCCCATGGATTCTCTTCAAGCTGTTTATGTCCAAGGCTCAGCCGTCTGTTTTCTTTGTCAATTTCAAGTACAACTACCTCTATATCAGCATCAATAGATGTGAATTCGGCCGGATGTTTGATTTTCTTTGTCCAGGACAAATCAGAAATATGAATAAGTCCATCTACACCTTCTTCAATCTCAACGAAGACACCGAAGTTTGTAAAGTTTCTAACTTTGGCAGTATGTTTTGAACCTACAGTATATTTATCATCAATATTCTGCCAGGGATCGGTTTTGAGTTGCTTGATACCGAGAGACATTTTTCTCTCATTCCTGTCAAGTGTCAGAATTACTGCTTCAATTTCGTCGCTTACTTTCAGGAACTCCTGTGCACTGCGCAGATGCTGAGACCATGACATTTCAGATACGTGAATCAGGCCTTCAACGCCGGGTGCAATTTCAACAAAAGCGCCGTAGTCAGCCATAACAACAACTTTCCCTTTTACTTTATCTCCGATTTTCATATTCGGGTCAACAGAATCCCAGGGATGAGGAGTCAACTGTTTAAGACCGAGAGCAATTCTCTTCTTATCATCATCGAAGTCAAGAATAACCACATTGAGTTTCTGATCGAGCTGTACAATTTCCTCGGGGTGATTAACTCTGCCCCATGAAAGGTCAGTGATATGAATAAGGCCATCAACGCCACCCAGGTCGATGAAAACGCCATAAGATGTAATATTTTTAACAGTTCCTTCAAGAACCTGTCCTTTTTCAAGTTTTGCGATAATTTCTTTCTTCTGTTGCTCAAGTTCAGCTTCAATAAGAGCTTTATGAGAAACAACGACGTTTTTAAATTCCTGGTTAATTTTCACAACCTTGAATTCCATTGTTTTACCAACAAATACATCATAGTCGCGAATTGGTTTGACGTCAATCTGTGAACCAGGGAGGAAAGCTTCGATGCCAAAAACATCTACGATCATTCCACCTTTTGTACGACACTTGATGTAACCTGTAATGATTTCATCTTTTTCAAGTGAAGCATTTACCCTGTCCCATGAATTAATTGCGCGTGCTTTCTTATGTGAAAGAAGGAGTTGCCCTTTTTTATCTTCCTGGCTTTCAACATAAACTTCAACTTCATCGCCAACTTTAAGATTTGGATTATAGCGGAATTCATTTAAACTGACAACGCCTTCCGATTTGTATCCTATATTTATTACGACTTCACGTAATGTCATCTGTATTACTGTTCCTATAACCACTTCATCAACTGCAACGGTAGAGAGCGTTTCGTCATAGAGGGATTCGTACTCTTTATATTTTGGTGAATTCCGGAGTTCTTCACTCTCAAAGGAGACCCAGTCGAATTCTTCTGCTGTGGCAGCAATTCGTGGTTCGGCTATTGTTTTAAATTCTTTCCCCGGTTCATCTTCCGGTTCTGTTTCCGTTTTTTTCGATCTCTTCTCTTTCTTTACTTCCGACTCGAATCCGTAATCTTCAGCTTTTGCAACTTCAGTTATCTCTTCAGCTTCAGGAGCCTCTTCTAAAATACCGGTTACAGCTTCATCCGGAGTTAATGTTTCTGTTGTAACATCCTGATCTTCATTTTTTTCTTTGATCCTTGCCCTTTTTGTTACTTTTACCGGAGCTTCGCTTTTTTCAACAACCTCCTTTTTGGTTGTTTTCTTTTTGTTTTCAGTCATAATTTTAAATTAAAAGAACTAATAATTAATAGGTTAGACATTATTTTGTATGAAAAATTGGTTGCAAAGATATGATATTTTTCAAAATCCCCACAATATTATGGAATAAATTCACACTACATCAGGCGTCAGCCATATTGATAAAGGATGAGTCTGATGATTTTGTCAGCCTGTAATCCGTTAACTGTAGCCTGTCGTCTTAAGCCTTTCTATTCCATTCCTGAAATTTTTGTTTTTGACTTGTTATAGTATCTTTGTAAAATTTATAAACTAAATACTTTAAATACCTAAGGATTTATGAGAATTATTGTAGTAGGATCGGGTTATGTTGGTTTGGTGACAGGCGCATGTTTTGCTGAAAGTGGGGTCAATGTAACTTGTGTTGATGTAGATAGTAATAAAATACAACAGCTTAAGAATGGGACCATTCCGATTTATGAACCCGGATTAGACAGTATGGTCAGAAGTAATATTGAAAAAAAGCGACTTTCGTTTTCAACAGATATAAAAGAAGGAATTGAAGGATCGGAGGTAGTTTTTATTGCTGTAGGAACACCTCCCGGGGAAGATGGATCAGCTGACCTGAAACATGTACTTAATGTTGCCAGGGATATTGGACGTGTTATAACAAAACACATCGTTGTAGTAACAAAAAGTACGGTACCTGTGGGAACATCTGAGACGATTCGTGCTGCCATCCAGTCTGAACTCGATAAACGAGGTGAATCCGTTCCATTCGATATGGCTTCTAACCCTGAGTTTCTGAAAGAAGGTGCGGCAATCGACGATTTTCTTAAACCTGAGAGAATTGTTATAGGAATAAATAATGAAAAAACCAGGGAGATTATGACCAGGCTGTATATGCCATTTGTACTGAATAATCATCCGATACTTTTCATGGATATTGCTTCCGCGGAGATAACAAAATATGCTGCAAATGCAATGCTTGCCACACGTATCAGTTTCATTAATGAGATAGCAAATTTATGCGATATACTTGGCGCTGATATTAACAATGTCCGAAAAGGAATTGGCAGTGATTCCAGGATAGGCAGCAAGTTTATTTATCCGGGTACCGGGTACGGTGGATCATGCTTTCCAAAGGATGTAAAAGCGATTCTGAGAACAGCTTCTGACAATGGATATGAGCTAAATGTAATCAAAGCTGTCGAGAAAGCAAATGAGTACCAGAAAAATGTCATTTTCAACAAGATGAATAAATTCTTTAATAATAATCTTAAGAACAGGTTAATTGGTATTTGGGGGTTATCATTCAAACCTAAAACAGATGATATCCGGGAAGCATCTTCAATCATTCTGATAGAAAGTCTTCTTGAGGCTGGCGCCAGAGTAAAAGCCTATGACCCGGCGGCTATTAATGAAACAAAAAAACTCCTTGGAAACAAAATTGAGTACAACTCTGATCCTTATGAAGCCCTGGTAAATGTCGATGCTCTTGCATTAATGACTGAATGGTCGGAATTTCACCTTCCTGAGTTTAACAGGATGGCTGAATTAATGAAAGGAAGGGTGATTTTCGATGGCAGAAATATTTATGACCCTGCTCAGCTAAAAAAACTTGGATTTGTATATTTTGGAATAGGCAGAAGATAGATAAAAGATAAAAGACAAAAGACAAAAGTAAAAAGGCAAAAGTAAAAAGGCAAAATGATAAAGCCCTCCATTTGGGG